>OMSW01000089.1 GCA_900290295.1 Burkholderiales bacterium | reverse complement strand
AGTCGGCGCGTAACCCAATCACCGCATTGGACGGCCGGCGCGGCGAGGGCCCAGACCACGCTGCGGAGGAACTTTAGCGGCGTCTTCCAGGTCCATCGCGCGGAAAACGTGAGACAGCGCAATGGATGAAGCGCTCGCACGTATAGGGTCGCGGCCCCGTAGCGTCGAAAACCGAGGACCGGTAGCAGTCGCAGCGTGTCCTGGCTTCCTTCCGTACAGATCATGGCGTCAGCGAGCGCACGCACGTGCTTCATCAGCGCGACGCCAGCACCAGGCGCGCCCGCCGCGGCCGCCCAGTCGATCATGTGAACCACCGTTGCGCGCTGACGGCCCCAGGCGCAGGTACCCGGGACAATGGCGGCGTGCCCGAAGATCTGGCTGCCATCAGATAGAACGAAGGAGCGATGGCCGGGCCAATCCGCGCGCTCCTGCCAGTATTTCCAGTGTAGCTCTCGGTCCTGCCAGATGGGATGCAGTCCGGCGTTGCGTAGCAGCGCGACGATTGCCGGGCCGTCGTCTGGCGTCGATGCGCGAATGCGAAAGCTCACGCTACGGCGCCGCGAGCCTATACGTGCGAGCGTCTCATCCATTGCGTTCAAAATGCTCGTTCATCCACCCGCAGAGGTCTTCGACCGTGCTGCACTGCTCGGTCGGCACCAGCGGGATTCGCGGATTGCTGATCGTCATAGTTTTCACGGTCACAGCGCCGAATATGGTCAGTCCCGAAAAACGACAAGTTCGGACGTATTTACGACTTGTGTCGCTCCCACGGCAGACGTGAGCAGTCGTCGAAACCGAGCCTTGTCACCTATACCAATTATGCGGTATAAACCAATTGTGGTGAGAATAGATTAGGGAAAAAATCTATTCCTGCGGAACGGTGTCGGTCTAGAGAATCGATGACGATTCAATGGTCCCATCGTGACCCGGCAGGCGCACGCCCCCAAACGCGCGCTTGCTCGCTCTGGCCTCTTCCATCCCCCTGCCACTTAGACAGTGCGGTTGTCATCGAAGACTTAATATTGCAACGCACCAGAGCTAATGCAGCTTTGCCGATACTGTCCCTGCCCCGCCTCCATTCACTTTCATAGGCGGCTGATTGCTGCACACGCTGTCTGCGAACGAGACCGTCGGGAATGGGGGATAGGTGTGAATAGCCAATGTAGGCACCGCCCTTCCGGTCAATGCATCGGTGTTTTCTGATGCTTGCCCGCTACAGGTCCGCCGGCCAGTCGCGCCGTGCTCCGTTGGACGGCTCGTTCTCCTCCTGATCGAGCGCCACTCCGCTTGCTACGCGCGGCGTCGATTCGATGGTTTTTGTTTACATTGTCTTATCTTTGAATTTGATATGTCTTGAGATGTCCCGATCCGAACCGATCGGTTTAGACGTTGAAGCGGAAGTGCATCACGTCGCCGTCCTTGACGACATATTCCCTTCCTTCCAGGCGCATCTTGCCGGCCTCCTTAGCGCCATGCTCGCCCTTGCAGCGAATAAAGTCCTCGTAGGCGATCGTCTCGGCACGAATAAAGCCTTTCTCGAAATCCGTATGGATCACCGCCGCTGCCTGCGGCGCGGTTGCACCGGTGGCCACGGTCCATGCGCGCACTTCCTTGACGCCGGCAGTGAAGTACGTCTGCAGGCCCAGCAGCGCGTATGCCGCGCGGATGACGCGGTTCAGTCCCGGTTCCTCCATGCCCATGTCCTGCAGGAACACCTGCTTGTCTTCGTCCGAAAGATCGGCGATTTCCGCCTCGGTGCGCGCGCATACCGCGACGACCGGAGCGTTCTCGCGCGCGGCACGGCTGCGCACCGCCTCCAGTAGCGGGTTGTTCTGGAAACCGTGGTCCTCGACATTGGCAACGTACATCGTCGGCTTCATGGTCAGCAGAAACAGGGGGCGCAGCACGGCGCGCTCTTCGGGATACAGTTCGACGGTACGCGCGGCTTGTGCGCGGTCGAGCGCGGGCTGGATCTTTTCGAGCGCCGCCACCAGCCGCTGCGCCTCTTTTTTTTCCTCGCCCGCGGCACCGGTCTTGGCCACCTTTACGTAGCGGTTCATCTGCTTCTCTACCGTTTGCAGGTCGGCAAGCGCGAGCTCGGTGTCGACCACGTCGATATCACTTACGGGATCGACGCGGCCGGCGACGTGGACGACGTTCGGATCCTCGAAACAGCGCACGATGTGCGCGATCGCATCGCACTCGCGGATGTTGGCCAGGAACTGGTTACCCAGGCCCTCGCCCTTGCTCGCGCCGGCCACCAGGCCGGCAATGTCGACGAACTCGACCGTTGCCGGCACCACCCGGTGCGGCCGGACGATTTGCGCCAGCGCCCGCAGGCGCGGATCGGGGACTTCCACGATCCCGATGTTGGGTTCGATGGTGCAGAACGGATAGTTCTCGGCGGCAATCCCGGCTTTGGTCAGAGCGTTGAACAGCGTCGATTTGCCTACGTTGGGTAGGCCGACGATCCCGCACTTGACTGCCATGGAGTAGCCCCGCTTTCTATGGAATCTTGCCGCCGCCCGGCTGCGACGCGAACAAGATTCGTCCGCTGCGCCGGGTCTGCAGCCGCTGAAGGTGATCGCGGATCCCCTCGCCGACGGAAATCTGCGGCAGCGATGGCGTTACGCGCTCCTGGTTCTCGCGCTCCGCGATGCGCTGGCTCGCGATCCGAAATGCGCCCTCGAACGAAGCCGTCTTGGCAAGTGCCTCGGCAAAATACGCGCGTCCGAAATCGGTCCACTGTGCGCCATCGCGGCAGCCGAAGGAGGTCCGGTCGGCGCTCGAGGCGGTAATTACCATCGTGTCCGGCCCGGCCAACGCGGCGATGAACCCCCCCGAGTAGCAGGAGGAAACAATGATGACGCGATAGCGGATCCCGGCCTCGTCGAGCATCGCGCGCAGGCGCTCGGGCGTCAAATCCTCGAACTGGTAGGGCGGCAGCGATACGACCAGATGATGATCGCGCGTGCCATGGGACGTAAGAAACAGCGCCAGCACATCTTCGTCGCCATTCATGCGTTCGGCAACGGCGGCAAGCGAACGCTCCAGAGCGCTCACCGTTGCAAATGGCCGCTCCCGCGGGTGGGTCTGACTGTTGGCGAGCACGAGGCTGCGCGTGCTGCTATCAAAGGCATCGGCCATCGCGGAATCGGCACCCACCGCCTCGCTGAGAAAGACGTCCTGGGTGCCATCGCCGCCGAAGCTGATCGTGAAGAGCTCGGTCACCCCCGATTGGCTCGGGGCTATGGCATTGAGCGCGTCATCGAGCAGGTCGAACTGACCGTACAGTGTCTGTTCCGACTGCGGCGCATCGGGGGCCGTGTCCACATCCTGGTCCGCGCCGGCATCCTGGGTCCAAAGCCGGTTCGCGGGATCGGTCGCCCACTGCGGTGCAATGATCAGCAAGCTCGACAATACGAAGATGGTCAGGCCCCGGCTTCGCGTCGGAGCGGCGGCCATGCGTGTCGCGCCGAGCGCGTAGGCCAGCGCCACCCAGACCAGGGGTACCCAGGACAGCGCGGAGTACACGCGATCGATCGAGGGCGAAAGGTCGGCAGCGATCGCCAGCGCCGCGCAGGCGACCGATTCCCAGATGGCCAAGGAAAAGCCGGCGGTTGCCAGCGGCATAAAAAGGCTGGCATCGGCACAGATGGCACCAACCAACCACGCCGAGAACAGCGCGGACAGCGTCCAGAAGCTAACTGCCGGCAACGCGAGCACGTCGAAGCGCCCGGCCTGCCAACCGACGGCGTACAGGTCGTAGGCCAACCCCAGTAGCAGGTCGAGCAGGAACAGCAGGAGCAATTGCGTGCCGCTCGCGCGCAGGGCTTGCCGCAGGCGAGCACGCAGCATGGCCAGCGCCAGCGCCGCCCGCAAATTGGTCCCCAGATCCCGGAGCACCGGGCCGGCAGGTGCAAATCGCGCCGCTAGACTTTCCACGAATCGCGCGGACCGTGCGCTCGACAGTGGCGCCCCGGGCGCGGGCGGATCCGGCACCGGCGGCTGCGGCGCGCCGGGCTGATCGGGCGGATTCATCGCTTGGGCCCGGCCGAGGCGGACGGCGCCGCAACGGTTTGGGCCGTGCCGGTGCGCAGCCGCATCATCGCCAATTCAAAATTCCCGGCCGCCGCAAGTTCCACTACGGATTGCGCGCGCTCGATCGCCCCTTCGATCGCCCGCTCTTCCTCGCGGCGAGGTCGGTGGAGCACGAAATCGGCAACGTCCTGACGCAATTCCATGGCACGCGGGTGCCCGATGCCGATGCGCAGTCGCCAGAAGTCGGCACTGGACAAGCGGGTGCGCACATCCTTGAGCCCGTTGTGTCCGGCGACACCGCCACCCCTTTTAAGGCGCACGTCGCCCGGCGCAAGGTCGAGCTCATCGTGCGCCACGAGAATCTGATCGGGCAAGAGGCGATAGAACAGGGCAACGGCAACGACCGATTGACCGGAAAGATTCATGTAGGTGCCCGGCTTGACGAGGCAGATCTCCTGCCCGCCGATCGATGCGCGCGCGAGCTCGCCAAAGAATTTCTTCTCCGTTCGAAACTGTGCCCCGTAGTGGGATGCAACGCGGTCCAGAAACCAAAATCCGGCATTGTGTCGGGTCCGC
>OMSW01000306.1 GCA_900290295.1 Burkholderiales bacterium | reverse complement strand
TATGGAATCCGCATTCGATGTCGTCATCGTGGGCACCGGCCTAGCGGGCCTGAGCACTGCTTTGCGCCTGGCGGATCACCGCCGCGTCCTGCTGGTCGACAAGCAGGTCCTCGGCGCCGGGGCCAGCGACCGTGCGCAGGGCGGGATCGCGGCCGTTATCGATCCGAACGACAGCGTCGAGGCCCACGTGCAAGACACCTTGATCGCCGGCGCCGGCCTGTGCGACGAGTTCGCCACCCGATTCATAATCGGTCGCGGTGCCGAGGCCGTTCGATGGTTGGTCGGGCAGGGGGTGGCATTCACCGGCGACAGTGCGAACGCCCTCGGATTTCACCTGACCCGCGAGGGCGGGCACAGCTGCCGGCGGATCTTGCACGCCGCCGATTCCACTGGGCACGTGATCCAGCGGACTCTTTGCGAGAAGGTGCGCGCGCACCGAAATGTCACCTTGCTCGAACAGCACATGGCCGTCGACCTCATCGTCCAAGGGGGGCGTTGCGCGGGACTGTACGTCCAGTCTGTGCAGAACGGTCCGGTTACGGCGATCGCAGCGCGCCAGGTCGTTCTGGCCAACGGCGGCGCCGGCAAGGTCTATCTGTACACGACCAATCCGGACTGTGCCACCGGCGATGGCGTCGCCATGGCCTGGCGGGCAGGTTGTCGCATCGCCAACATGGAGTTCGTCCAGTTCCACCCGACCTGCCTCTATCATCCGTACGCCAAGTCCTTCCTGATCAGCGAGGCGGTGCGCGGTGAGGGGGGCTTGCTCAGACTGCCGCCGTCGGCCGGGGCGGAAGCCGGGCGGCGCTTCATGCCTGATCACGACCCGCGTGCGGAGTTGGCCTCGCGCGACATCGTCGCGCGCAGCATTGACTTTGAAATGAAACGCCTTGGCCTCGACTACGTGCACCTGGACGTACGGCACCTGGGAGGCACTTTCCTGCACGAGCATTTTCCGACGATCAGCGCGCGCTGCCGGGAGTTTGGCATCGACATCGCCCACGAGCCCATTCCCGTGGTGCCGGCTGCCCATTACACCTGCGGCGGCATCGTCACGGACGTCGCCGGGCACACCGATGTGCCGGGGCTGTATGCGGCCGGCGAGGTCGCGTACACCGGCCTGCACGGCGCCAACCGTCTTGCCTCTAACTCGCTGCTCGAGTGTGTCGTGCTGGGACAGGCGGTCGCAAGCGATATCTTGGAGCGCGAAACTCCCGGGATCGTCGCGGTTCCGCCGTGGGACGATAGCCGCGTGCGCGATAGCGACGAGGATGTCGTGATCGCAAACAACTGGGATGAATTGCGCCGCTGCATGTGGAATTACGTCGGCGTCGTGCGCACCACCAAGCGCCTGGA
>OMSW01000195.1 GCA_900290295.1 Burkholderiales bacterium | reverse complement strand
GGGGGATTCCGGAGCAATGAAGCCGCATTCATGAAATCGGCCCAGAGGGACGCGCTCGCACTCGCGCACGACCAGGTCTTTGGTACGCAGCTCACCGCTGGCGCGCCGAGCAGCTCGGTAGCGGCGATCCGCCTGGATCCGCAAGGCCGGATCAGCAATGCAACCACCTCGGCGGCTGCGATGCTGGGCTTCGAGCCCCAGGAGCTGTGCGGCCGATCCTTGAAGGACTTGGCTATCGAAGGCTGGCAAGCTGCCGCGGACGTTGCCGTGGCGGGCGTTCGGTTCGGCGTGACCGAGAGTTTTGAACTTGCCCTCAAGGGACGCAGCGGGCGCCGCACCCTGGTGGAAATGACGGCGCGCGCGGGTGCCGATGGCGAGGACGGTGCCGTGATCGCATGGTCCGAGCGCCGCATGCGACGCAACGGAGCAGGCCGGGATGACGACTCCGAGCGCAAGCGATTTGTATCCGGATTGCTGCGAAGCCAGGAGGCCGAGCGCATGAGGATTGCGTCGGAACTACACGACGAGATTGCTCCGATCGTGATTATGGTCAAGTACATGATCGAGGACGCGGCCGGCAAAATAGGATCCGGGGTACCGGCGGATCTGGCGAAATCTCTCAGCGACGTCGCTCTGCACTTGCGCGACGTGAATTCGGAGCTGCACCGAATCTCGACCGACCTGCGACCAAGGCTGCTCGATGACCTTGGCCTGATTCCCACCTTGGAGTGGCATTGCCGCAGCGTCGAGGAAGCCGGCCGTGGCGTCCGAGTCGAATTCCAGGCAAAGCTCGCCGAATCCGACATCCCGGGTCCACTGAAACTGGACATCTTCCGCATCGTCCAAGAAGCATTGAAAAACGTCATTGAACACGCGCGTGCACGCCATGCCCAGGTTTGCCTGTACATGGCGATGGACGAGCTGTGCGTGATGATCGAGGACGACGGCGAGGGCTTCCGACTGGACACGGCGAGCGCAAAGCAAGCGGATGGATTGCAAATCGGACTGCAGTCCATCCGCATGCGAGTGGAAGCAACAGGCGGGCGTCTGCTTCTAGAATCGAACCGTCACCGTGGCACCCGAATCGGTGGAGCGTGGCGGCTTGACCTTACTGGGACCGAAAAAGACTAGGACCAGGGATGCGCTGGCGTCGAGGGCGGCCTTGCCCTCCTCGGCTACAGGCCGGCGGGCGGCGTGTCCCATCGCGCATCGACTTCCTCCTTGCTCGGCGGCCGCGCGGCCGTCGAGGGGTTTTCGATCAGGCCACACTCCAGCGCTATGCGCGTGAGCTCTGAGACGTTGCGCAGCCCGAGTTTGCGCATCAGGTTGGCCCGATGTTTTTCCACGGTCTTCGGACTCACCTGGAGGAATTCGGCTGTGGCGCGGTTGGTGCGCCCCTCGGCGATGAGCTTCAGAATGCTGCGCTCGCGTGCAGTGAGCTTGGCCCAGGGCGCAGTCACGGTGTTCTGGTGATCGCTGCTGTCGCATTTTTTGGGCTGGTGACCCGACAGGTCCGGCGAGAGGAACTTCTTGCCACTGGCGACGCTGCGCAGCGCCATCACGAGTTCGTCGTACGAGGCATCCTTGAGTATGTAGCCATCGGCGCCCGCGCGAAGAGCCTCGCGCACGTATTCGCCGGTGTTATGGGACGTGAGTGCAACGACCTTGATCTCGGGCTGCCGCCGTTTGATCTGCGCCGTGGCCTCGATGCCATTGAGTCCCGGCACGGAAAGGTCCATCAGGAGAACCGCCGGCGAGAGCGTCGTGGATAGGCGCACGGCTTCCTTGCCGTCCTGACACTCGCCGATGACCTCGAAGTCCGGCAGCGTGCTGATGAGCGCGCGCAAACCCTGGCGCAGCAGCTTGTGCTCTTCGGCGATGAGAATTCGGTTCTTCATCGAGACCGCACCTTTCACTTCGGTGTGCCTGCCGGGGCGACATCCCAGGACGTGATGTCGACGTCCTCGCCTTTGCCCCCGGGCTGCCCGTCGGCGCCGTAGGAATACAGGTCGTAGTCCCCGTGATCACCCGGCGACTTGTAACCATAGGGTCGGTTCCACGGGTCCAGCGGAACCTGCTTTTGCAGGTACGGTCCCTGCCACCGGTCAACGCCGTCGGGGCTGGTTAGCAGTGCCTGTAAGCCCTGCTCGGTGGTCGGATAGCTGCCAACGTCACCCCGATAAAGGTCCAGTGCCTTGCCTAGCGAGTCGATCTGGGCGCGTGCGACAGGCACGTTCGACTTGCCGACTTGA
>OMSW01000150.1 GCA_900290295.1 Burkholderiales bacterium | reverse complement strand
GAGCCGTTCGGAAACGCCGCGTTGGCGCCGACGTCGAAAACGGCGCAGCCGCAGGCGCAGGCAAGCGCTGGGTCGGGCGCACCGGTCATCGCCAACAACACTGCAAATGCGGCCGCACTGGCGATTGCACGATGGGCAATTTTTAAGGCGCCGGGGACTTTTGGATTCACTTTACAATTTCTTCCGTCTTGGTCAGGTGCGATGCAATACTTGCTCAACCGGCCTTTATGGAACACGCGGCCGCGCTGAACGCGCAGGGGTGAACTCGCACTGGAGCGCGCATGCCAACCTCGGCGCGATGCTAGAGACAAACTCGCGCGAGCGACATGCGGCAAATTGTCGCAGTGCGCTTGAAGGTGGTCGCTCAGGTCCAGGCATGTTGCAGGTCATTGGCGCCTAGTGCGCCCGCGGGGGGGTCCGGCTGCTGCCGCGCCGATCCAGGGACGGGGCCAAGATCAGTCGCCAATACGCATACGCGTCGGTCCAGCTCCGGATTACCGGCACAATGGCGGCCATTGGCCGCCGGGCCGATTACGGCACGCGTTGAACCGTGTTGCAGGAAGCGTGGCAGAGTGGTCGATTGCACTGGTCTTGAAAACCAGCAACGGGCAACCGTTCGTGAGTTCGAATCTCACCGCTTCCGCCAGGGAAATTAGGTAGTTGGGCGCTTTTTCGGTGATTTCGCAGACACCCGTTTTGCACCCACCATGATCTTTGCGACAGCTTCGGCTGCCCCGGCCGGAGCGGATTGCAGATACCGCGACGTCACCGCGATCGTGCTATGTCCCATCAAGTCGCGGATGACCGGCCCGCTCGTCCCCGTCTCGGCGAGTTGCGATCCGAAGTAGTGGCGCAAGTCCGTCAACCACACGTTTGGCAAACCCGCAGCTTTGCGTGCGGCGGGGCTTCGCGGCGATGGGGTTCTTGATTTCCTCATTTGTCTTTGGTGTCATTCTCTGGATTCTCTCGCTGCTTTACACCCTCGATACCTGGGGGGCGGTCGCCGCCATCATCGGCATTTTCTTGATGGGTGTCGGTATCGTTCCTGTGGCCTTGCTGGCGGCACTTTTCCATGCGGACTGGTCAAGCATCGGCAGTTTGGCGATCCTGATTGTCGCGACTTTCGGCGTCAGGATGCTCTCCCTATGGCTTGCGGCGAAAGCTGACAGGGAAAGACAGATAGCTTGAAGAACTTCGTCAGCCGCAGGCTAGTTCAGATTTGCGCCGCTGTTTTGTTGTTGGCCGCTTTGTTCGACTGGCCTTACGGCTTTTACACCTTCCTGCGTCTGGCCGTTTGCCTTGCGGCGGCGGTGTTGGCTTGGCAGTCATACAAAGCGAAGCGGCCCGCGTGGGCCTTAGCCATGACGGGATTTACTTTGCTGTTCAATCCTTTCATCCAGGTTCATTTTCACAGGAACCAGTGGTCTTTGATCGACGCTGTAGCGGCCGTGGTGTTCCTGGCCTGCCCGCCATCCCGCGCGGGGGATCAAGAGCCAACGGACTAGACGTCAGGCGGCGATAGAACCAACGATTCGCGCAAAAGATCAAGGCACTTCATATCGTAGAAGCCGTGCCGGTCCATGGGTCGGCGAGGTCGAGGCCAGGTTTTACTACCAGCGAATAAGCTGCACCGCTTTTCGGCTTGAAAAATTTCGTTCTCTTTTAGCCCGTGGGCAGTGCCCCAAACCGGACGCGAAGTGTCGGTACAGGTCGTTTTCGCGTCCAACAGGTCGAGATTCAACTTCTGGAAGCCAAACCCCAAGAAGCAGATCCGCTTGGCGCGGGAAAGCACTGCTCTTACTTGCAGAACGCGCTGGTCATCGTTGCCGCCCTCTGGAATAACGTGCAATTCTTCGAGCGCGTCATCAGTTAGAGATGGAGAAAGTGCTTCAAGCGAAGTGGCATTCCACCCGTAGTTGCCGGTGACTTCGCCATAGACGTGGATGATATTTAGCCAGCCACCCTTGGACCGACTCTCCGCGCATTCTTTGGGCGTTTTCCGGAACCTTGCTCCGATCACATAAGAGAGATATGTTTCTAGCGAACGATCGTAGTTGAAAGTCACCACGGTCAACTTGCTTCGATCAATCGTCTCGAATGTCGCGTCCTCGGTCAATCGTTCCCAGAGGTACTTGTACCAATGATCCGCGTCTTGCGGCTTCAGCAATAGATCTGGGCTTTCGCGTTCTCGGATGATCATTGCTATCGCTGCCTTGCCGATTCTTGAAAAATCGTCCGCGCGATGAGAAAGAAATTCATCGATTGACGGTGCTTGCGATTGTAGGAACTCAGTCGAAAAAGCGAGAATTTCTGCTGTGCCGAAACCGGCGGCACAAAGCATGCCGTGCCTGGGATCTTCCTCGCTGCCAAGGCGGTAGAGTCGCGATGTTAGTTCGCTGTTCAATGGAAGGCCGTAGGCGACACTCGCTCCTGCACCGAGAACAAGCGTTGTTGGTATCTCAATCACGATGAAGCCTCCGCTGCCCGTCATTTTGACATGACCGTCACTCGTCATCCGCCCCTGGTTCCCGTTCCCAGAATGCACAGCCGTCGCGAGGCGTCCCGATGACCTGGACGCCGCCCCGGTTCTCGCAAACGACGTGTTCCGCGAGGAACTGACCATGGAAGTGCGTGCAGGCGTAGCAGCCAAGGGCGCGTGCCTGCGTGGCGGCCGGATACGGCGTGAAGCTGCGGGGGAGCATGGCGGAAACGATACATCCATCCTTGGCATCGGCGCGTCGTCGCGCTACGCTTTCGGCATGGTCACGTTCTGCAAGAACTGCGGAAAAGTCTTCGTCTCCGTGCCCCAACCTCGAATCCTGTCGCTGCGGTTGTTGGAGTGTCAATGCGGGCACTCCCAGATCGTCACAGTTTGGTCGGTGCTCGACGCGCCAACCGGCCGTCGCCCTTACCCTTGGTTGCCGGGCCAACCACCGCCGCGATAGTTTTCCGGCATCGGAGACGGTGCAGAGGCCGATTTCGCGTAATGCTATTCGTCGCAGATGTCGGCTTTCCGCGATGCTGAAGACCCGCAATCGTTAATGATTAGACGATGCCCGCCCGGGCAAGGGTAGACGCCCGCACTTGGTTTGAGTGAGGGTGGGCGTTGTCTAATCTTCGAGGCAGGAAACCGCGGGCGCTGGGTTGGTGCTGAACGAAGCCGTGGTGCTATGGGCCTTTGATGCGCCGAGGTGGATTGGGGGCGACGCTGCTGGCACCGCGGTCATGGCCGAAGCGCCGATCGTCGCTGCTGCGTACCGCGCCAGGGATGTTGCCGGCAAACGGATACTCGCGTTCTGGAGCCCGGCGCCGCGCAGCGCACAAGCCGACCCCGGCCGGGGGCTGATATGGCGTCGGCCATAAGGATAGAGCGCGTTCTGTGTGCATCATGATGACGCTCGCAGAGGCGGAGCACGGATGTGCAGCGGCCTGGGCATGACCTCGATGATGAGCATCGGCGCGCCGCAATGCCGGCAGACGAAGACGGGTGGCGCAGCTGCCGGTTCCTTGGCCACCGGGTCGGGCGCCGGAGCCGGCGCGTTGAGCAACTCGCGCGCAAGCGCCAAATTGGCTTTTCTGCCAATGTTGGCCAGCAGACCATAGTGGCGGATGCGGTGCAAGCCGGTGGGCAGCACGTGCAGCAGGAAGCGGCGGATGAACTCGCCGGCAGCCAGGGTCATCGTCTTGTGCCGCGTCGCGCCCTTGGCCCGATAGTCTTTCCAGCGGAAGGTGACGCCGTGCTCGTCGTAGGCGAGCAGTCGGTGGTTGGAGATCGCAACCCGGTGGGTGTACCGAGAGAGGTACTCGAGCACCTGCTTAGGCCCAGCAAAGGGGCGCTTGGCATAGACGACCCACTCGATCGACCGAAGGGGCACCAGCCACTGGCGGAAGAGCGCTGGGTCGGCAAGCTCGGCATCCTGGCCGAAGAAATGCAGCAGCCCCTGATCGTGGGCGGCGAGCAGCGCTTCGAGGAAGAGCCGGCGGAACAAGCGCGATAGCACCCGCACGGGCAGGAAGAAGCCCGGCTTGCAGCGCACCCAGCGATCGGCCTCGGGAGCCAGTCCGCCACCGGGCACGATACCGTGCACGTGCGGGTGGTGGGTGAGTGCCGAGCCCCAGGTGTGCAGTACGAGGGTAGCGCCGATCCGGGCGCCCAGATGCCGCGGATCGAGCGCGATGCGTCGCAGGGTCTCGGCGGTCGCGTCAAAGAGCATGCCGTAGAGCAGCGCCTTGTTGGTGTAGGCGATGGCGGCGATCGGCGCAGGCAGGGTGAAGACGACGTGGTAGTACGGCACGGGCAGCAGATCGGCTTGGCGATTCTCGAGCCAGCGCAGGGCGGCACTGCCCTGGCACTTGGGGCAGTGGCGGTTGCGGCACGAGTTGTAGGAGATCTGCGGCTCACCGCAAGAGGAGCACTGCAGCACGTGTCCGCCGAGCGCGCTGCTTCGGCATTGCTCGATGGCCGACATGACGCGAAGCTGGCCGAGCGATAAATGCCCGCGGTGTTCGCTTCGCCAGGCCGGACCGGCGGTGCGCAGGATCTGCGCGACCTCCAGCGCGGGGCGCATGGTCTGCCCCGGGCTAGGTGTTTCGCTGACTCTCTATCGGGCTGATGACCTTGTGCAGCAAGGTGGAGGCGACCTGGGTGTAGGTCGCTGTGGTGCTGAGCTTCTTGTGGCCGAGCAGCACTTGGATGACGCGCACGTCGACCTTCTGCTCGAGCAGGTGAGTTGCGAAGCAATGGCGCAGCGTGTGCATCGAGACGGGCTTGTCGATGCCGGCAACGGTGGCGGCGGCGTGCACAGCGCGGTTGAGCATTCGCGCCGAGACCGGGTTGATTGGCTCGCGGCCCGGGAAGACCCAGCCGCCGTCGATGACTTGGCTGCGGCGCTTGGCGTAGCGCCACCAGATGCGCAGGCGTTCGAGCAGCAACGGCGGCAGCACGGCGTTGCGGTCCTTGTTCCCCTTGCCTTGATCAACGCGCAGAATCATGCGCTGCGAATCGATGTCGCTCGTGCGCAGGCCGCAGACTTCACCAGCGCGAAGCCCGGCGCCATACGCCACCGAAAGTGCGGTCTTGTACTTGAGGCTGGACGCTGACTCGATAAGCGTGGCGACCTCCTCCGTGCTCAAGATCACCGGGATGCGGTGCTCGACCCGCACCGCACGCATCCGGCGTGCGAGATCAGGCTTATCGAGAGTAGCCTCGAGAAAGAAGCGAACGCCATAGACCGTGGCGTTGATAGCGCTTGGCGTCTTGCCGATCTCGGCCAGGTGAATCTGGAAGCGGCGAAGATCCTCGCCGGTGACCGTGTCCGGCGATTTGCGAAGGAACTTCGCCAGCAGCGTCACTGCGCGAAGATGCGCAATCTGTGTCGGCTCGGCAAAACGGCGCGCCGTCATGTCTTCGATCATGCGCCGCCGCAGCGGGGAGATACCTGGGTTGTCATTCTGGATCATGGTGTGCTCCTGTCGGTGTTCGAGGCACGTCGCCTCAAACGCCAACTTACGGAACACACACCCAGTGCAAAATCACCGGTTCTTCGCTATGCCATCAACCTCGAACGGAGCCCTACCGCGAGAGATGTAATGGACGCATCCCCCGGCAGCGCGAGCGCCGTGAGGCTTGTAGGAGTCGATGACCA
>OMSW01000142.1:2024-4799 GCA_900290295.1 Burkholderiales bacterium | reverse complement strand
CGTTTCCCGCCTGGAACCCGTGTTACGGAATGATCGGTTCGCTATGAAGACTTTTTCGGCCAAACCCCATGAGGTTCGCCGCGACTGGTTTGTCGTCGATGCCAACGAAAAGATCCTTGGACGGCTGGCGGCCGAGATTGCCCTGCGCTTGCGCGGCAAGCACAAGCCCGAGTACACGCCGCACGTCGATACGGGCGACTTTGTCATCGTCGTCAACGCCGCCAAGTTACGCGTCACGGGCAACAAGTCGGAGGGCAAGATCTACTACCGTCATTCGACCTACCCGGGCGGTGTTTATGAAACCAGCTTTGGCAAGATGCAGCAGCGATTCCCGGGGCGGGCGCTGCAGCTGGCGGTCAAAGGCATGTTGCCCAAGGGACCCTTGGGCTATGCCATGATCAAGAAACTCAAGGTGTACGCGCAAGCGGAGCATCCCCATTCTGCGCAGCAGCCCAGGCCGCTGAACATCGGAGCGCAAGCCACATCATGATCGGTAACCATAATTACGGCACGGGCCGCAGGAAGAGTTCGGTAGCACGTGTGTTTTTGCGTCGCGGTACTGGTCAGTTTAAGATCAACGGACGCCCGCTCGAGGAGTATTTCCATCGTGAGACCGGGCGCATGATCGTGCGCCAGCCCTTGGTGCTGACCGACAATCTCACGAGCTTCGACATCCAGGTCAACGTCGACGGCGGGGGAGAATCGGGTCAATCCGGAGCCGTGCGTCACGGAATAACGCGCGCACTGATCGACTACGATGCGAGCCTCAAGCCCGTGCTCTCGAAAGCGGGCCTGGTCACGCGCGATGCGCGCGAGGTCGAGCGCAAGAAAGTCGGTCTGCGCAAGGCGCGCCGCCGCAAGCAGTTCTCGAAGCGCTAAACGCCTGTCCACTACCCCGGGTCAGGGGCGCGCGGTTTTGGCCCTGCCGAATTCGGCCGAGGAACCGGCGCAATTGTCGATGAGGGCGTCTGGATGACGCCTTTTCAAGCGGTAGCGGCGGCTGCACGGAACTGCCCAGAACCTATACTCCGGCCTTTAGCCTTGTCTCTGGCAGCTCGCCTCCGTGCGTGCCAGCGCACACTAGCGCTGGTGTGACGGAATAGCGAAAAACGAGCGAATGACGCGCAAGATTCGAGTTGGCATCGTCGGCGGGACCGGCTACACCGGGGTCGAATTGCTGCGCCTGCTGCTGCAGCATCCGTCCGTTGACCTGGCGCTGATCACCTCCCGCAAGGAGAGCGGTACTCCGGTCGACCAGGTCTTCGGCTCGCTGCGCGGACGCATCGGCCTGCGCTTCTCCGATCCGGACTCCCCGCTGCTCCAGGCCTGCGACCTGGTCTTTTTTGCCACCCCACACGGCGTCGCGATGAGCCAGGCCCGAGCGCTGCTCGCGGCCGGCGTACGGATCATCGACCTGGCGGCTGACTTCCGCCTGCGCGATCCGGCGCAATTCGAAGCCTGGTACAAGATGCCCCATGCCTGTCCGGACCTGCTGGCGCAGGCCGTCTACGGGCTGCCGGAACTCGGGCGAAACGCGGTCCGCTCGGCGCGGATCATCGGTTTGCCGGGTTGCTACCCGACCAGCATTCAACTGGGATTGGCACCGCTGCTGGAGCTCGAGCGCAGCACCCCGTCCTCGATCGACGCGGATTCGATCATTGCCGATTGCAAGTCCGGCGTCAGCGGTGCCGGACGCAAGGCCGAACTTGAGCTGCTCAGTGCGGAGGTTTCGGAAAACTTCCGCGCCTATGGCCTGGCCGGGCATCGCCATCAGCCGGAAACGGTGCAACAGCTGGCGGTCTTGGCCGGCCGGCCGGTCGGCCTGACCTTCCTCCCGCACCTGGTGCCGATGATCCGTGGGATCTTCAGCACGCTGTACGTGCGCCTGCGGTCGGCGGCAGGCCTCGATCTGCAGGCGCTGTATGAAAAGCGCTACTCCGGCGAGCCCTTCGTCGATGTCTTGCCGGCTGGCAGTGCGCCCGAAACACGCTCGGTGCGCGGAACCAACATGGTGCGCATCGCTTTGCACCGACCCAAAGGCGACCTCCTTACGGTCCTGGTCGTCGAGGACAATCTGGTCAAGGGCGCTGCGGGCCAAGCGGTGCAATGCATGAACCTGATGTTCGAGCAACCCGAAACCGAGGGCCTTGGACACCTGGCCGTGGTTCCCTGAGCCTGACCGATGAAGTGGAAGCTCCTTTTCCGCAACATGTCGGTCAGTGCCCCGCAGGTCACTGTGCGCTCCCGCCTGTCCTGGCCCGTGCGCCTGATTCTGGCCTTCGTGTTCGCCACGGTTGCCGCCGCAGCGGGGATCAGCATTTACGAGTTCGGCCACGACATCAGCGGCCCGGACCGCCGGGATTTGCAGGCCGAGGTCGAGCGCTTGAACTCCCAGCTTCGCGAGGTCGCCGCCGAACGCGACCGCAACGCTGCCGAGGCCACAGCGTTTGAAAGCGAACTCAAGGTACAGAAGGCCGCGCAGGACCAGCTGATGCAGCAGGTCACCGGCCTGGAGGCCGAGCAGACGCGCCTGCAGGCCGATTTATCGTTTTTTGAGAGCCTGCTGCCGACAGGGAAGGGCGATAAAGGGATCGTTATTCGCAGCTTCAGGGTCCAGCCGGACGTGGAAACTTCGCAGCTGCGCTACCGCCTATTGGTGCAGCAAAGCGGCAAGCCCGACAAGGATTTTGTGGGATCGGTCCAATTGCTTGTGAATTTCACCCAAAACGCGCACGGTTTCACCCTGCAGGTGCCAGATCCGAATGCGGCGCCGGA
>OMSW01000142.1:1454-2014 GCA_900290295.1 Burkholderiales bacterium | reverse complement strand
AATCTATAGAGGTCACTGGGACTGCGAAACGGCAGGCAGGAGCCGGTTCCGCTTTCCCGCTCGATTTTTTGTCTTGATCTCCAAGGAGATGGCGATGTTTAACAAGAGGACGGTCAACCAGCACGAGATCGGCAGCCTGGTCGGTGCAACGACAACGATCACGGGAAATGTCGAATTCTCCGGTGGCCTTCGCATCGACGGCACGGTCAAGGGATCGGTGCGTTGCGCCGAGGGTGATCAGGCCGGCATGCTCGTGGTGAGCGAGAACGGCCATATCGAAGGCGAGGTGCGCGCCGGCCACCTGGTTGTCGCCGGCCGCATCGACGGGCCGGTTTGCGCTGCCCAATTGATCGAATTGCAACCCAAGGCGTGCGTGACCGGCGATGTGCGCTACCGCGCGCTGGAAATGCACCACGGTGCCGTGGTCGTAGGCATGATGATCCACCTGTCCGAAGACGGCAAATCCGAGACCAAGTTCGAGCCTCGCAACGACTCCAAGACGAGCCTCAAGCTGGCGGCGAACGCGGAAAAGGCGCAGGGCTAGCGGCCATTTCCGGCCG
>OMSW01000142.1:0-1444 GCA_900290295.1 Burkholderiales bacterium | reverse complement strand
GGGGCCGTCGCCTCTATAATTGAGGCCAAATTGGAATCTCAGGAGCACGGCCATGAATGCAGCAGTTGACACCCCGTTACCATTGATTTTCTCCGACTCTGCCGCCGCCAAGGTGCGGCAGTTGATCGATGAGGAAGGCAATTCGGAACTCAAGTTGCGCGTCTTTGTGCAAGGCGGTGGGTGTTCGGGTTTTCAGTATGGATTCACCTTCGATGAAGTCGTCAACGAAGACGACACGACCATGGAGCGCAACGGGGTCACGCTGCTGATCGACGCGATGAGCTACCAGTACCTGGTAGGGGCAGAAATCGACTACAAGGAAGATATCGAGGGCGCGCAGTTCGTGATCAGGAACCCGAACGCGACCACTACCTGCGGTTGCGGCTCCTCCTTCTCGGCCTGAACGCGGCTCCGTGGTTCCGGTCCGGCTCCCCGTCGGATCGGGCCGGTTCTTGCCAACTCCGCTGCTTATCTTGGGTAGCGCGCGCCTAGAACCCGCGCCGCCCGCGCTCCCGTCACTGCGGTAAGGTTGCCGCTGCGCCCCAGCAGGTGTTCGCGCGCGAGCCAGGCGAATGCCAGGGCCTCGACGTGATCGGGCGCAATGCCCAGGCTC
The DNA here is from genome assembly GCA_900290295.1 of Burkholderiales bacterium. GTDB lineage: Bacteria > Pseudomonadota > Gammaproteobacteria > Burkholderiales > Burkholderiaceae_F > GJ-E10. The sequence goes on along the minus strand of OMSW01000142.1, from coordinate 831 downwards.
GCCGAGCTGGTCACCGGCACCGGCGAGCACTCCTCGGCCAGCATGCGCATCAGGCAGGCATTGAAGGCGCCGCCCCCGCACACGACCACCTCTTGCGCCTGCGGCCAGTACCGTTGAATCGACTGGGCAATGGTGGTTGCTGTCAGGCGCGTAAGGCTCGCCTGGACGTCCTGCGCTTCGATCGTGGCGCCGGGGTCGCAGCTCGTCAGCTTGCGATCGAGCCAATCGGCATTGAACAAATCGCGGCCGGTGCTTTTGGGTGGCTCGCGCACGAAATAGGGCTCGTCGAGCAGCGCATTGAGCAGGCCGGCCTGCGAATGTCCTTGGCCCGCCCACGCACCGTCCCGATCGAAGACCTCGCCGCGGTGGCGCGCGACCCAAAGATCGAGCAGTGCGTTGCCAGGCCCGCAGTCAAAGCCGATGATCGGCTCATCGCTGATCACGGCGGGCAGGCCAGTCAGGTTGGCAATGCCGCCAATATTGACGATGGCGCGGGCGAAGGGCGCACGAAAGACTGCGGCGTGAAACCCCGGCACCAGGGGCGCGCCCTGACCTCCGGCGGCCATGTCGCGGCTGCGAAAATCGGCGATGACGTCGATTGCGGTGAGCTCGGCAACGGTCGCCGGTGCGTTGAGCTGAATCGTATAGGCAGCATCGGGCCGATGGCGCACGGTCTGGCCGTGGATTCCCGCGGCGCGGACCTGATCCGGTTCGACCGAGGCGCGGTACAGCAGCTCGGTGATGGCCTGGGCGTACGTGCGCCCCAGGTGCTGCGAGGCAATTGCCGCGCGGTGCAGCTCGTCCTGCCCCGAGGACTGCAGCGCCGTCAGG
>OMSW01000300.1:2899-9654 GCA_900290295.1 Burkholderiales bacterium | reverse complement strand
CTGTATCGGAACTCCTGGAAAATATGGTCATTGGCACATAAAAGATGCGATCCTCACCGGGTAGGTCGGTCACCTCCGGGCTCCACGCCGTAGGCCTGCTAGCGCTTGCGTTGGCGCTTGGCATGCAATGGCGGCCGGCCCGGGCATTGGATCCGACTGCCGATTTTGTTCGCGCCGAACTGGTTGCAGAGCAGGACGGGGCTGCGCCCGGAGGCGTGGTCTTGCTGGGATTGCGCCTGCGCCACGCGCCGCACTGGCACACCTACTGGCTCATGCCCGGGGACGCCGGGCTTCCGACCCGGCTGGACTGGAGCCTGGAGCCCGGCTACAGCGCCGGCCCGACCGAGTGGCCCGCGCCCGAGCTCCTGCGCGTGGGCAGCCTTGCCAACTACGGGTACGAGGGCGAGGTGCTGTTGCCGGTTGCCGTCCAGGTGCCGGCCTCGGCGCGCATAGGGGCAACAGCGCGCTTCGCGGTGCGTGCGGATTGGCTGGTCTGCAATGACGTTTGCATTCCCGGGGGCGCGAACCTTTCCTTGCAGCTGCCGGTGCGGGCCGCGGCCGAGCTGCGCCCGACGGTCGAGGCGGATGCTTTTGCCGCCGCGCGCCGTCGAGTGCCGGCGCCCGTTTCGTTGGAGGATGCGCGGGCAAGCATCGATGGTTCGCGCGTGCGGCTCGAATTCTCCGGTCCATACGCAACGCCGCAGGCACTGGAATTCTTCCCGATGGAAGCAGACCGGATCGTGGCCGCGGCCGAACAGGTGCTTTCGGTCCGTGGGCGCCGCGTCAGCCTAGAGCTTCGGGCGGCAAGCCCGCCGGAGGCGGATTTCCGGGCATTGCGGGGCGTGCTCGTCGCCGACGGAGGCCCGGGCAGCAGCGGTCGGGGCTGGGTGGCCGAGATCGATCTGCCCTTGTCGCATGCAACGATGGCCCCGGCCATTGCCAGCAAGGCAGCCGGCCTGCCGGGGACCAAGGTTCTGGCCGCGCCCGCGTCCGGCGCAACGCCGGCCGCAGGTGTGGATACGGTCGCGCAAGCGGCGCCGTCCTTGCCCGTGGCTGCACCATCTTTGGGCGGGTTTTCGGTCTTTTTTGCGCTGGCCGGTGCCTTCCTGGGTGGGCTGATCCTGAACCTCATGCCCTGTGTTTTTCCCGTGCTTTCGCTCAAGCTCATCGGCCTGGTCCGGCACCGCGGCGATGCCCACGCGCGCTTGCGCGCCCATGGCTTCGCGTTTGCGGCCGGTGTCGTTGTGAGCTTCCTGGCGCTGGCGGGACTGCTCATCGGGCTGCGCGCTGCCGGATCGCAGATCGGCTGGGGATTCCAGCTGCAGTCACCACTTTTCGTGGCTGCATTGATCGGCCTTTTCTTTCTTATCGGCCTCAACCTGCTGGGGGCGTTCGAATTTAGCTTTGGCTCGGGATTGGCAAACAGTGCCGCCGCCCAGGCGCTCGAGGGCGAGGGACCGCGCGGCAGCTTTGCCACGGGTGTCCTCGCCGCGGCGGTGGCCTCTCCCTGCACCGCCCCGTTCATGGGCGCAGCGCTGGGATTTGCGGTCACCCAATCCGCACCGGTTGCGCTGCTCGTGTTCGCCGCGCTGGGTGCGGGAATGGCGACCCCATATCTTCTGCTGACCCTGGTCCCGTCCTTGCTCGCGCGGCTCCCGCGCCCCGGCGCCTGGATGGAGCGCCTCAAGCAGCTGATGGCATTCCCGATGTTTTTGACCTGCGTTTGGCTGCTCTGGGTGCTCGGCCAGCAGATCGACATGGACGCGCTTGCCGGGATGCTCCTGGCACTGGTCGGCTTGGGACTTTTTGCATGGTCCACGGGCTTGGCACAACGGGGAGCGTCGCGCTACCGCTGGCTCGCCGCTGCGGCGGCGCTGGCCGCTGCCCTGACAATCTTGCCACTGGCGCGCTCCGGCTCGCATGTGTCGCCGGCGCCGCCGGTGTCCGCTGCGGCCGGGGCCGAATGGGCGAACTGGTCACAGGACCTGCAGCGGGACGCGCTGGCGCAGGGAACCCCGGTTTTTGTCGATTTCACGGCCGCGTGGTGCATTACCTGCCAGGCCAACAAGCGCTTGGTGCTGCGCGATGATCGGGTAGAGGAGGCCTTCCGCCAGCGTGGCGTTGCGCTGATGCGGGCCGACTGGACGCGGCGCGACGAAATGATCACGAGGGAACTGGCACGGTTTGCGCGAAGTGGAGTGCCGATGTACGTCCTCTACGACCGCAAGGGGATGCCGCACCTGCTCCCGGAGATCCTATCGGCCAAGGCGATCCTCGACGAGCTTGCGGGGATCTGAGCGTCACGGCTGGGCGCGCGCGCCCAGCTCGACCCAGCGCTGCAGTTTTTCCTCCAGCAGGGTTTCGATCTCCCGGACGCGATTGCGATCGTTGCGTATGGCTTCCGGAGCCTGGCGGTGGTATCCCGCGCCTGCCATGCGTGCGTGCAAGGCTGCCTGTTCCTGCTCCAGGGCCTCGATAGCGTCGGGTAGCGAATCGAGTTCGCGTTGCTCCTGGAAGTTGAGCTTGGCCGTGGGACGCGCCCCGGCCTTCGATCCGGGCTTGAGTCCCGGTTCGAGCGCGCGTGCCGGCGCAATTTGCGCCGGCTGCTGCTGCGGGCGCTGGCGCAGCCAGTCGCTGTAGCCCCCGACGTACTCCTTCCACTTTCCCGAGCCTTCGGCGACCAGGCATTGCGTTGCCAGATTGTCCAGAAATCTGCGGTCGTGAGAGACGAGCAGCAGCGTTCCTTCGTAGTCTGCCAGGTTGGCCTCGAGCAGCTCGAGTGTCTCCATATCCAGATCGTTGGTCGGCTCATCGAGCACCAGCAGGTTCGACGGCCGCGCAAACAGCCGGGCCAGGAGCAGGCGGTTGCGCTCGCCGCCGGACAGCGTCCGGACCGGCGCCTCGGCGCGCTGTGGCGGGAAAAGAAAATCGCCCAGGTAGGCGATGACATGCTTGCGCGAAGGGCCGATCTCGATCCAGTCCGAACCCGGCGAGATCGTGTCGATCAGCGTCTTGTCCGGGTCCAGGGACTCGCGCTGCTGATCGAAAACAGCGACTGCAAGCCGGGTTCCGTGACGCACGGTTCCCGCGTCCGGCGCGAGCCGACCGAGGATTATTTGGATCAGCGTGGTCTTGCCTGCTCCGTTGGCCCCGATCAGCGCCAAGCGGTCGCCCCGCATCAGCCGCAACGACAGGTCGGCGACAATGCTGCGCTGGCCAAAGCTCTTGCTGACGCCCTGGAGTTCGGCGACCACACGCCCCGAGCGCTCTGCCGATCCGATGCGCATCGCCACCGCTCCCAGGCGCTCGCGCCGCGCATCGCGTTCGGTGCGCAAACGCTCAAGACGCCTGAGCCTACCCTCGTTGCGGGTGCGTCGGGCCTCGATTCCCTTGCGGACCCAGGCCTCTTCCTGTTTCCAGAATCGGTCGAATCGCCGCTGCTCCAGAGCCTCGGACTGTAGAACGAGATCCTTGCGCGCCTCGTACGCGGCGAAATTGCCCGGATAGGAGCGTAACGCGCCTCTATCGAGTTCAATGATTCGCGTGGCCACGCGATCAAGAAAGCGGCGGTCGTGGGTGATGATGATCGCCGCCCGCTGGCCACGCTGTTCCTCGATCAGCAAGGTCTCGAGCTTTTCGATCCCGTCCAAGTCCAGGTGATTGGTGGGTTCGTCGAGCAGCAGAACGTCGGGCTGCTGCGCAAATGCCAGGGCCAGGGCCGCACGCTTGCGCTCCCCGCCGGAGCACTTTTCCGGGGCCAGATCTGCATCCAGATCGAAGCGCTGCAAAAATTCCTGCAGGCGCGTTGCGCTGCGCCAGTGTTCGGCGTCATGGTCGGCACCCGCAGGACCACTGCGCGCTGCCAGGGCCTCGCGCAGCGTCGCGGCCGACGGCAATTGCGGTTCCTGCTCGACAAGGGCCAGGCGCAGCCCGTCTCGGCAGCGGATTTCGCCGCCATCGAGCGCAAGGCGCCCGGTGATGGCGGCAAGCAGCGAGGACTTGCCGCTGCCGTTGCGACCGATGAACCCGATCCGCTCGCCCTCCTGCACGCAGAGCGAGGCCATATCGAGCAGCGGCGTCATGCCGAAGGCGAGTTCGGCGTCCAGCACGCAGAGCAGCGTCATTGGATCTGTGGGCTCCGCCGGCTCGGGATCGCGAGTTTCAGCATTTTTTGTCCATTGACCGTCGCACGCGCTACGCGTTCGACTTTTTTTATCCGACGAGTGCGCGCGGGGGTAAAGTTCTGCCGCGCGAAACCGAATCCTAGGCTGGAGACCGGAATCGTCGCATGCTCAAATTCGCACTTGCCGCAGGAATCGTCTACGAGTGGCTGCTTGGCGGCAGCATATCCTCGCTTCAGTCGCTGGCATTTGCGGCCATCCGGACGCTGTGCGCAACCTTGCTCGCCTGGATGGTGCTCGAATTCGTGCGCACCTTGTTCCTGGCGGCGATGTCGCTCGACCACCGCTCTGCCGCGGGCCGGCGCGACGGCCCTGCAAGCTGACCGGGTCAGCGCTTCTTCTTCTTTTTCGCCAACATCGTCCCGCGACATTTCGGGGCACCGCACAGGCACTGGTATTGCCGCTTGAGCTTTTTGGTGATTTTTTCATCGACGATGAGGCAATAGTCGTAGTGCAATTCCTCGCCGCGCCGGATATCGCGCATGGCCTCGATGAAGACGCGACCGGAGTCGGTCTCCTCGGTCTCGCAGTTCGGTGCGCAGGAGTGGTTGATCCAGCGCGCCTCGTTGCCGCCGACGTTGGCATCGATAACGCGCTTGCCGTCGTCCAGCGAAAACAAAAAGGTGTGATGCGGATCATCCGGGTCCGAGGGTGGGCGGCGATCGGCCTCCTTCCACGAAATGATCTCACCGGTGTATTCAACGATCCGCTCGCCGGCGCGTATGTCCCGCGCAGCGTAGACGCCCCGACCGTGTATGGGCGAATCGCGAACCGCGATCTTGGGACTGCGCGTCGCCGTCTTGGCCTTGCGCGCGGTGGTCTTGCCAGATGCCGCCTTGGCCGCAGGCGCCTTGCCGGCGCGCGAACCGGAGGGTTTGCCTGCGAATTTGCCTTGCTTGGAGCCGACTTTCGAGCTGGTCTTTTGCATGAGGTCCGGGAGTTGGAAACGGAGTCAGGGAAAGCTGGGTACTACAAGATATCAAATGACAATGCGCCGGTTGGCAAATTCGACCGTGCCGACGAAACGGCCACACAATTCTCGGCAGGATCTGCACGTTCGGCGCAAGTATCGCAGATGCCCGGGCTTGCGTTGGGGCAACCGCCTCATTCATCCCGCAAAGAAGAGACCAGGCGCTCCAGCGCCTGCAACGGCGTAGTCTTCATCACCTGTAGCAGGTTGCTGTAGCCATCGGTCCATACACCGACCTTGGCCTGCCCGCGCAACGGCGCGCCGCGTTGCCCGATGATCCCGCCCTCGAGCGTGTGCCGGTTCCGCGCAATCAGCACCCATTTGCTGCTGTCGGCCCTGGGATCGGTCTCGGATACCTCGTCGTCGATCATCCGGGCGCTCAGGCCGGTGGCGGCGACGATATTGGCCAACACCGGTTGCAGATCGAGGAAGCGGTTCGAGATGTGCACCGCGATCATGCCGTCATCGGTCAGATGGCGTTCGTAGAGTTCGATCGCTTCGCGCGTGATGAGATGAACGGGAATGGAATCGCTGGCGAACGCATCGACCGCAAGAACGTCGAATTGCTGCGGTTGGCTCTGGGCCAATTCGCTCTCCAGCGACAGGCGTGCGTCGCCCAGTACGACTTCGACGGGCGCCGGCGTGGCCTGCAAATAGGTGAAGTAACTGTTGGCAAGTACGACCACGTCGCGGTCGATTTCATAAAAGCGCACAACATCGTGCTTGCGTCCCCAGGCCGCCAGGGTGCCGACCCCCAGTCCGATCACGCCAAGCCTTGCCGAGGGCTTGCTCTGCTGTGCGCGTGCAATGGCCAAACCTACTCCGGAGGTCCGCGTGTAATAGGAGCCGGGCTTATTGCGCTCGGGCCCGCTGACTGGCTGTTCCCCGTGCAAAATGACCCCATGCAGGAGCCGGCGTACCCGGGTCCCGTTGTCGTCGATTTCCCGCACGCGCAAGGTGCCGTAGAAGTTGCGCTGCATCACGATCAGATCATGGTCCAGCAAACGGATGTAGAGCCAGTCCGCCCAGGCGATGGCGGCCGTGGCCACCGATGCCGAAAGCGCGAGCGCCAGCCACCAGCGCCGCGACAGCCCGGTAGCCCGCAGCACGCAGAGCAAGCCCGCTACTGCGACAAAAACCAGTGCTAGCGGCAGTTCGTAGAGGGAATGGAAGATGCGTGGCGCGATCAGTCCGACAAAGACTCCGCCCAGAGCGCCCCCGATCGAGATCATCAGGTAGAAGCGAGTCAGCTCGGCATGCGCCGGCTTGCGCGCGGCCAATTCCCCATGGCAAAAGACGCAGGTGACGAAAAGTCCCAGGCAGTACACGGGCACCGCCAAGCTGACGTCGAGCACGCCATTGGAGACCGATAATCCCGCCGCCATGAGCAGGGCCGCAAGCAAGGCTGCCGGTACGCCCCAGCGTGGGCTGTACCAGCCGCGGCCGCGGCGTCCCTCGAACACCACCACGAAGCTGAAGAGGTACAGCGCGAGTGGCAATACCCAGAGAAACGGCACGGAGGCCACGTTCTGCAGCAGCTGGTTGGTGGTCGAGAGCAGCAGTACTACGCCCAGGGCCGAGAGCCCGAGCCAGGCGGATGCGGC
>OMSW01000300.1:0-2889 GCA_900290295.1 Burkholderiales bacterium | reverse complement strand
CCGTGTCCCGGTCTTCGCGCCCAGTGCCATGCCGGCATTGCCAGGCTGCCCAGATACCGCCTGCGACGAACAGCAGGTAAGCAATGCTCCAGGCGATGGCCTGTCCACGCGAGTCAAGTAGCGGTTCGACCACAAAGGGGAAGGCGACCAGCCCGAGCAGGGAACCCAGGTTCGACAGGGCAAACATGCGGTACACCGTGCGCGCCGCGAAGCGATGCGCGATCCACGCCTGAAGCAGGGGCCCGGTCGAAGACAACAGGAAGTACGGCAGGCCGATCGTCGCAAGCAGCAGCAGCAGGATCGCCGCTGGCGCATCGTGCCCACCGACCGGTTTGAGGGCAGCGCTGGGGGTGATGGGCAGCAGTAGCAGGCTGGCTGCCAGCAGCGCTACATGAAGCCGGAATTGCTGCGGCGGACGCAGTTTGCGGACGAGCAGATGTGCGTACGCGTAGCCGGCGAGCAGCGTGGACTGGAAAAAGACCATGCAGACCGACCAAACGCCGGCGCTGCCACCGAACCAAGGCAGGATCTGCTTGGCAATGATCGGCTGGACCAGAAACAGGAGCAGCGCGGACAGTGCAATGGTCGCGGCAAACAGCGGCATTGGCAGGAAGAGCCAGCAAAGGGGGCGATTCTCGCACGCCACATCGCCACAACTGACCGGCGGAGACCCCGCTTCTCGGGCCACCCGGGAGCCGGCCGCTGCGTAAGCTGTGGAAATCTCGAGTGCGGCATCCCACAGGCTTGTGTACCTGCCAAGACAAGCACCCGCGCGCTGATTGCGCGAAGCGAACCGCAGCCAATGCCAATCCCATGGTCAGGATTCGCGACAGGGCAAGCGGCCATGCGGGGCGTGTCGAACCTAGCAAATCCTGTGGGTTGTCGTGCTGGTCGCCGAGCGAGCTCGTGTTTCGGCGATTTGGCCTGCGGAGCATAATTTGTTCGATCTTCCACCCGGCCCAGCGGACGGCCTGCCCGACGAGGATGCGACGCCGGACCCGATAGCGCTGGACTCGCTTGCCTTGCACTGGCAGGTGTTGGTAGGCCGCGACCGGCGGCCGACCGGGGTACGCCTGGAGCTGCGCGACCGTGGCGATGGTCCCGCCGTCCCCTTGAGCGCGTTGCTCGACAGCGTGGTGCGCGGGTTTGTCGCGGACGAATCTACCCCGTTCCCGCACGGCCTTGTGCTGCTGGCGCCGATCGATGGTGCAATGGACGCGGCGATGGCGCGCTGGTCGGCGCCACGCAACGTTTTGCTCGAAATCCCCGCCGCCGACCTGCAGGACGAGACGCGCGTGCGGATCCTGTTCGAATCGCGCCGGCAGGGCGTGCGCCAAGCCCTGCGGGTGCAGGATACCTTGCCGACGCGTGGGCGGCTGCAGTTCTTCCAGTACCTGGTTGGCCCTTCCTCGGCCGTGCAATGGGCATCGATTCCCGTGCTGGCGCTCGACTCGGATACGGCGCTACGGGCCGACGCCGCGCTGGCCGCCGGTGCGCACGCGCTCGTCGGCTGGCCGATCTGTGATCGCCTCGCGAGCAAGGAGCGCGAGTTCTCGCCGGCGCAGCGAGCCATATTTGAACTGGTGCGCCTGATCCAGGCCGATGCCGATATCCAGTCCCTGGAGAAGGTCTTCGAGGCCGAACCGCTGCTGGCCTATATGCTCCTGACGCTGGCCAATAGCGTTGCATTCCGGCGCGGCGCGCCGACGGCGTCGCTGCGGCAAGCCGTGGCCTCGATCGGCTACCAGCGCTTGCTCAAGTGGCTGGTCCTGATACTGGCGATTTCGAGCAAGGACAGCCGCATTGCGCCGCTGATCTTTACAACACTGGTCCGCGGCTATTGCATGGAGAATCTGTGCATTGCGGCAGGTCGCCCGCAGATCGAGGGCGACGAGTGCTTCATCGTCGGCGCTTTTTCCCTGCTCGACATGATTACCGGGCAGACGATGTCCGCCCTATTGGGCGAGGTCGGTCTACCGCCGGCAATCGTCGACGCGCTCGTCGACCGGCGGGGGCCCTATGTCCCGTACCTGAACGTCGTGCTGAGCCTGGAGTCGGGCGACGCGCGTGCCCATGGCGACGTCTGCACGCCGCTGCAGCTGCCGGCCGACGCCATCAACAGGTCGCTGCTGCGCGCCCTTGCGGCCGCGGACGCCATGCTGGCACTACTGTAGCGCCCGGGAGTTGCGATGATCGGCTAGCGGCGGGTCGGCCGCGACGCGGGGTACTGCGCAGGGTGCTGCAGGCAGCGAGCGGCTCGTTCTGTCCAAAGAGCCTCGAGCGATGCATGCCAGGGTGGCAGCGCAAGCAACAGTTGCAGACCGAACGCTTCACAAATGCGCACGAGCTTGCACATCAGCCCGCGACCGTTCTCGACCGAACCCACTGCGTCCACGGAAACGCCGGCCCGCCGGGCCAGTTCCCGCCGGCTCCATCCACGCTGGATCCTGCAGCTGCGCAGGCTGGTCGTGCTCGCGGGAGCGACCAGGGCGGCGGCATCGGTGCCAAAGGCGACGAGCAGCGTTTGCTCGCCGGGCCAGATCACATCCTCGGCGCACGCGGCCGCAACCATACGGATGCGAAGGCTACGCGATAGCTTGAGCCAGGTATCGAGCCGGACCGTCAGCGGACGTTCGATGGCCCGCCGCACATTCTGGTACTCGAGTCCACTGTCCAGGCTGAGTCGATAGGCCGCCGGCGGCTGCAGCGACTGCATCCGGCGTGCGAGCTCTTCGAGCGTCAGGACGGTGACGGAACTGCTGGCGCGCGCCACAAAGTCCGGGTCGCGGTCCGACGGAGGATTCGAAAACGACGCAATGGACATGCCGGCAACGATGATCGGCCGCCGCTGCGCCGTCAATATCGTGTCGAATATTCACATCCGCGTGC
>OMSW01000064.1 GCA_900290295.1 Burkholderiales bacterium | reverse complement strand
TGAACCGCGCCGGGTTTGCCGGAGGCTGTTTGATTTGAGTCACGCCACCATAGCGAACACTTCGATTTGCGCATAGTAGGCGGCTTCTGCCTCGGCAGGCGGGATGTTGCCGATGGGCTCGAGTAGCCGTCGGTTATTGAACCAGTCCACCCATTCGAGCGTGGCGTACTCGACGGCCTCCATGCTCCGCCACGGTCCGCGCCGATGGATGACCTCGGCCTTGTAGAGGCCGTTGATGGTTTCGGCGAGGGCGTTGTCGTAGCTGTCGCCAACGCTGCCCACGGAGGGTTCAAGGCCGGCCTCGGCGAGGCGCTCGGTGTATACTATCGACACGTACTGCACGCCCCGGTCGCTGTGATGGACGAGCCCGCTGCCGGATACGGGTCTGCGATCATGAAGCGCCTGCTCCAGGGCATCGAGAACGAAGCCGGCGTGAGCCGAGCGGCTGACCCGCCAGCCGACAATGCGGCGAGCATAGGCGTCGATCACGAACGCCACGTAGACGAAGCCCGCCCAGGTGGCGACATAAGTAAAGTCCGAGACCCAGAGCACGTTCGGGCGCGGCGCCTTGAACTGGCGGTTCACCCGGTCGAGCGGGCATGGCGCGGCTTTGTCGCTGATCGTCGTCCGCACGCGCCTTCCGCGGATGACGCCTTGAAGACCCATCGTCTTCATCAGCCGGGCCACCGTGCAGCGCGCCACGTCCTCCCCCTCTCGCATCAACTGACGCCAGACCTTGCGAACGCCATAGACCTGGAAGTTCTCATCGAACACGCGCCGAATCGCCACGCTGAGCACTGCATCCCGCTGGACGCGCGGCGGCGCCGTGTCGGGGCGGCGCCGTCGCGCGTCGTGCGCGTGATAGGTGGACGGGGCGATCTTCAGCACACGACAGATCGGCTCGACCCCGTATGCCCCACGATGATCGTCGATGAACGCGATCATGGCCTGAACCGGCGGTCGAGCTCCGCCTGGGCAAAATAGGCGCTGGCCTTGCGCAGAATCTCGTTGGCCTGGCGAAGCTCGCGGTTCTCGCGCTCCAACGCCTTCATCCGCTCGCGATCGTCGGTCGTCGCGCCACCCTGGACGCCCTGGTCGCGCTCGGCCTGCCGAACCCAGTTGCGAAGGGTCTGCGCCGTGCAGCCGATCTTCGCCGCGATCGAAACAATCGCTGCCCACTGCGAGGCGTGATCGCCCCGGTGCTCGATCACCATCCGCACGGCCCGCGCACGCACTTCAGGTGAAAACCTCCGTCTGCTCTGCTGCTTGTCCATGGCTCCATCCTCTCAAGAGTTGGAGCCTCCGGCAAACCCGGGGCGG
>OMSW01000090.1 GCA_900290295.1 Burkholderiales bacterium | reverse complement strand
GGTAAAGGATCGTCCGTCGCGCCGGCAAACGCGCTCCCGATCCTGATAGGCGAGCTCTGCAAGTTGGTCCTTACGATCGGCCTGTTGGCGCTGATCGTCTGGGGCTACAAGGACGTAATTTGGCTGGCGTTGATCGTGGCGGTCGGCGCTGTTTTGTTGGTCCAACCCCTTGCCCTCGCTTGGCGCCAAGACTGACGCCGGGCCGGACAAAAATGTGGTCAGATCGATGGCTACCAGCGAACCGGTTACGGGCTCCGAGTACATCGCGCATCACCTGCGCCACATGGCGAGTTCGCAGCAGCATGGCTTGTTCGACATATCGGTCATCCACCTCGACTCGCTGTTCTTCTCGCTGCTCACCGGGTTCCTGGTCCTGCTCGGCTTGTGGCTGGTCGCGCGTCATGTGACCACGGGCGTTCCGGGGCGCCTGCAGGCCTTCATCGAAATGATCGTGGAGCTCATTGACGAGCAGGCCAAGGCCTTGGTTTCCGGGGACCGCCGCTATGCTGCCCCGCTGGCGCTCACGGTCTTTTGCTGGGTGACGCTGATGAATGCCATCGACCTGATTCCCGTCGATGCGTTTCCTCGCCTGGCGGGCATGCTTGGGATGGCGAAGCTGCGTCCCCTGCCAACGGCCGATCTGAACGTCCCGCTGGGCATGGCGCTCGGCGTCTTCGTGCTATCGCTGTATTACGGGATCAAGATCAAGGGCCTGTTCGAATTTCTCAAGGAGCTGTTCGTCGCGCCGTTCGGCCGGGCACACATGAGCTGGAATCCGCTCTCCTGGATCGGCGCCTTGCTGCTGGCGCTTGCGAACTTCGGCCTCAACATCATCGAGTACTTCGCCAAGACCTTCTCGATGGGCATGCGGCTATACGGCAACATGTACGCGGGCGAACTGCTTTTTTTCCTGATCGCGCTGCTCGGGGGCAGCTTCACCGTGTTGGGAATCGCGCTGCACCTGTTCACCGGGTCAATCTGGGCGATCTTCCACGTTCTGATCGTGCTGCTGCAGGCGTTCATCTTCATGATGCTGACGCTGGTCTACATCGGCCAGGCCCAGGAATCACACGCGGCACATTGATGCCGCGCGCCCCAAGTTCACCTTCCATCCATGTAATAAACAGGAGATTGTTATGACTACCATTGGCCTTGTCGCCGTCGCCTGCGGGCTGATCATCGGTCTGGGCGCCGCCGGCGCCTGCATCGGTATCGGCATCATGTCGGGCAAGTTCATCGAAGCCTCGGCACGCCAGCCCGAGCTGATGAACACGCTGCAGACCAAGGTGTTCCTGCTCCTGGGCCTGATCGATGCCTCGTTCATCATCGGCGTCGGCATAGCCCTGTGGTTCGCCACGGCCAATCCGTTCACGGCGGTGGGCTAAGCACGCAAATGAGCGCAGGCCCGAGCGGCGCTCGAGCACGTCCGCCGTCAACCAGTCGTGCCGCGACCCGGGTATGGACCGGGCGCGCATCGGGGTTTCGAACATGAATCTGAATGCCACATTGATTGTCCAGGCGATCGTCTTCGTCGTCCTGGGCTGGGTCACGATGAAGTTCATCTGGCCACCCCTGATCCGGGCGCTCGATGAACGTCGCCAGAAGATCGCCGACGGCCTGGCCGCCGCCGAACAGGGGACGAAGAGCCTGGGCGAAGCCACGCGCAAGATCGCGCAGCTCGAGACCGACGCCAAGGCGCGCGCCCAACTGATCATCATCGACACGGAAAAGCGTGCGCAGGCCATCGTCGATGCTGCCAAGGCCCAGGCCAAGGCCGAGGCCGATCGCCTGGTGGCCGCCGGCAAAGTCGAGGCCGACCAACAGCTGGCACGGGTAAAGATCGCGCTCCGCGACCGGGTCGCCGACCTGGCAGTGGCCGGTGCCGAGCAGATACTGCGGCGCGAGGTCGACGAGCGCACCCACGTCGATCTGCTCAACCAGTTAAAGCAGCAGCTCTAGCCATGGCAGAACTGTCCACAATCGCCCGCCCGTACGCCGAGGCCCTGTTCGAGGCGGCGCGTGAGGCGGCGCCGGCAGCAGCACAGTGGGAGCCGGCGCTCGATGCCATCGCCGCGATGGTCGCGCAGCCGCAGGTGGCCGCGGCGCTGTCCAACCCAAGGCTCTCCGAGGCCCGTCGTTTCGAACTGATTTCCGGTCTGTGCGGACAGGCGCTGCCGGCGCCGGTCGCCGAGTTGCTCAAGCTGATCATCGAGAACGGTCGGCTGGCCGCGCTGCCCGATGTGGCCGCGCAATTCCGAAAGCTCAAGAACGCCTCCGAAGGCGTGGCCGATTGCCTCATAGAGAGCGCCTTTGCGCTGGGCGCGGAGGATCTGGCCAGCCTGCTTGCCGCGCTTTCCAAGACATTTCCCGTTCGACTCAAGCCCGATGTCCGGGTCAACCCGCAGCTGATCGGTGGCGTGCGGGTGACTGTCGGCGACCGGGTGCTCGACAACTCGGTACGCGCGCGCCTAGACGCGATGCAGGCCCAGTTGACCGCCTGATTTTCCCCAATCTGGAGTGGTTCGATGCAACTCAATCCTTCTGAAATCAGCGAACTGCTGAAGAACCGCATCCAGGGTCTGGGCGTTGCGACCGACGTCCGCACCCAGGGCACGGTCGTCACCGTGACCGACGGTATCTGCCGAATTCACGGCCTGTCCGACGTGATGCAAGGCGAAATCCTCGAGTTCAAGGACCAGACCGTGGGCCTGGCGCTGAACCTGGAGCGGGACTCGGTCGGCAGCGTGATTTTGGGCGAATATCAGCGCATCTCCGAAGGCGATACGGTCAAGACCACCGGCCGCATCCTGGACGTGCCGGTCGGCACGGAACTGATCGGGCGCGTGGTCGATGCGCTCGGCCAGCCGATCGACGGCAAGGGCCCGATCAACGCGAAGCAACGCGACGTCATCGAAAAGGTCGCCCCGGGCGTGATCGCGCGCAAGTCGGTGACGCAACCCGTGCAAACCGGTCTGAAGTCGATCGACGCCATGGTGCCGATCGGCCGCGGCCAGCGCGAGTTGATCATCGGTGACCGGCAGACCGGCAAGACCGCGGTGGCGGTGGACACGATCATCAATTCCAAGGGCAAGGACCTGATTTGCGTCTATGTCGCGATCGGGCAAAAGGCCTCGACGATCGCCAACGTCGTGCGCAAGCTCGAGGAGACCGGAGCACTTGATTACACGATCATCGTTGCCGCCTCGGCGTCGGAATCGGCGGCGATGCAGTACATCGCTCCGTACTCGGGCTGCACCATGGGCGAGTATTTCCGCGATCGCGGCCAGGACGCGCTGATCATTTACGACGACCTGACCAAGCAGGCATGGGCGTACCGCCAGATCTCGCTGCTGCTGCGCCGTCCGCCGGGCCGCGAGGCCTACCCCGGCGACGTCTTTTACCTGCATTCACGCCTGCTCGAGCGCGCCGCGCGCGTGAGCGAGGAATACGTCGAGAAATTTACCAAGGGTGCCGTCAAGGGCAAGACCGGTTCGCTCACCGCGCTGCCGATCATCGAGACCCAGGCCGGCGACGTCACCGCCTTTGTTCCGACCAACGTGATATCGATCACCGACGGCCAGATCTTCCTGGAAACGGACCTGTTCAACGCCGGGATCCGCCCCGCCATCAATGCCGGTATCTCGGTCTCCCGGGTCGGCGGCGCGGCGCAAACCAAGGTCATCAAGAAACTCGGCGGGGGCGTGCGCCTGGCCCTGGCGCAGTATCGCGAGCTGGCGGCCTTTGCGCAGTTCGCCTCCGACCTCGACGAGACAACCCGCAAGCAGCTCGACCGCGGCCGCCTGGTCACCGAGCTGATGAAGCAGCCCCAGTACCAGCCGCTGCAGGTCTGGGAGCAGGCCGTGACCCTGTTCGCGGCCAGCGGCGGGTACTTCGATCAGATCGAGGTGCCCAAGGCGCTGGAGGCGGAGAAGGCGCTGCGCGATTACCTCAAGCTGCACCACCTCGCCCTGGTCAATCGCATTGAATCGGCCAAGGATCTGCCCAAGGACGACGAGGCTGCGCTGGGCGAGGCCGTCAAGGCGTTCTTGGCCAGTGCGGCCTACTGAAGCTGCCGCAGCCAGAGTGCTATCCGCGCCAACCGCGCATTGACGTCCAGGTACCCCGATGCCAAGCACCAAGGAAATCCGCGTCAAGATCAAGAGCGTGCAAAACACGCGCAAGATCACCAAGGCCATGGAGATGGTCGCGGCCTCGAAAATGCGCCGCGCGCAGGAGCGCATGCGCCTGTCGCGGCCATACGCCGAAAAGATCCGCAACATCACCGCGCACATGGCGCTGGCCAACCCGGAGTACAAGCACCCGTTTCTGGTGCGGCACGAAGATCCGCTTCCGGTCGGACTGATCCTGGTGACAACCGACAAAGGACTGTGCGGGGGGCTCAATACCAATGTTCAGCGCCTGCTGCTGGCGCGCTTCAAAAAATGGGAGGCGGAGGGCGTGCGCTTCCAAGCGAGCGCCCTCGGCGCCAAGGGATTGGGGTTCTTGCAGCGCCTCGGGGCGGACGTCATCGCGCAGACGGTGCAGCTGGGTGATCGCCCGTCGCTCGAAAAGCTGATCGGCCCCATCAAGCCCTTGCTCGACGCCTATTCCCAGGGGCGGCTGGGTGCCGTCCACCTGGCGTATTCGCGCTTCGTCAATGCGATGAAGCAGGAACCCATGCTCGAGCAGCTGCTGCCACTGTCGGCCGAACGCCTGCAACAGACGCAGGAAGAGCGGCGGCAGTATTCCTGGGACTACCTGTACGAGCCCGATGCGCGCAGCGTTGTCGACGAGCTGATGGTGCGCTACATCGAGGCGCTGATCTTCCAGGCGGTGGCCGAGAACATGGCATCGGAGCAGAGCGCGCGCATGGTGGCGATGAAGGCGGCTTCCGACAACGCCAAGAAGATGATCGAAGAGCTGCAGCTCGTCTATAACAAGACGCGCCAGGCCGGGATTACGAAGGAGATTTCCGAGATCGTCGGCGGCAGCGCCGCGATCGCGTAGGCCGGTCGCCAACAGATGGCGCCCGACTCGAGGCGACGGACACGGATTTTGAACTGAGGGCAATTATGGCAAACGGACAGATCGTTCAATGCATCGGTGCGGTGGTCGACATCGAATTCCCGCGCGAAGCGATGCCGCACGTGTACGACGCGCTGGTGCTCGAGCCCGACACAAGCAACAAGCTGGTCGAGCAGGGCCTTACTTTCGAGGTTCAACAGCACCTGGGCGACGGTGTCGTGCGCACGATTGCGATGGGCTCGAGCGACGGCCTAAAGCGCGGCATGAGCGTGCGCGGCACCGGTGCCGGCATCAAGGTCCCCGTGGGTCCCGGGACCTTGGGCCGGATCATGGACGTTCTCGGTCGGCCGATCGACGAGGTGGGCCCGATCAAGTCGGACGAACGACGCGCAATCCACCAAATGGCGCCGATCTTCGCCGAGCTCGCGCCCTCGGTCGAACTGCTCGAAACCGGCATCAAGGTCATCGACCTCGTCTGCCCGTTCGCCAAGGGCGGCAAGATCGGACTGTTCGGCGGCGCCGGCGTCGGCAAGACCGTGAACATGCTCGAACTGATCAACAACATCGCGACCCAGCATTCCGGGCTGTCGGTATTCGCCGGTGTGGGCGAACGCACGCGCGAGGGCAACGACTTCTATCACGAGATGATCGAGGCCGGGGTCGTCAAGCTCGACAAACTCGAAGAGTCCAAGGTCGCCATGGTGTTCGGACAGATGAACGAGCCGCCGGGCAACCGGCTGCGTGTGGGTCTCACCGGACTGACCATGGCCGAGCGCTTTCGCGACGAAGGGCGCGATGTTCTGTTCTTCGTCGACAATATCTATCGTTACACGCTCGCCGGCACCGAGGTCTCGGCGCTGCTCGGCCGCATGCCCTCGGCCGTCGGCTACCAGCCGACGCTGGCCGAAGAGATGGGCAAGCTGCAGGAGCGCATCGTCTCGACCAAGACCGGATCCATCACCTCGGTCCAGGCGATCTACGTGCCGGCGGACGATCTGACGGATCCGAGCCCGGCGACCACCTTCCTGCATTTGGACGCAACGGTCGTGCTCTCGCGCGACATTGCCTCGCTCGGCATCTACCCCGCCGTGGATCCGCTCGATTCGACCTCGCGCCAGGTCGACCCCAACACGATCGGCGAGGAACACTACAACACCACGCGGCGTGTGCAGGCCACCTTGCAGCGCTACAAGGAGCTGCGCGACATCATCGCCATCCTGGGCATGGACGAACTATCACCCGAGGACAAGCTTGCGGTTTCGCGCGCGCGCAAGATCCAGCGCTTCCTGTCGCAGCCGTTCCACGTCGCCGAGGTCTTCACGGGCTCCCCAGGCAAGTACGTGTCCTTGAAAGAGACGATCCGCGGCTTCAAGATGCTGGTCGACGGCGACTGCGATGCGCTGCCCGAGCAGGCCTTCTACATGGTCGGGACCATCGACGAGGCATTCGAAAAGGCCAAGACGCTCAAGTAGCCGCGTGCACCGTCGCGGGAATTCGAACTGCGGCACGCACCCATAGCCAATCCACCGGAGCCTCCATGTCCGTCATTCATGTAGACGTCGTCAGCGCCGAGGAGTCGATCTTCTCCGGTGAGGCCGAGTTCGTCGCTTTGCCCGGAGAAGCCGGCGAACTGGGCATCTATCCGCGGCACGCGCCGCTCATCACCCGCATCAAGCCCGGGGTCGTGCGCATCCGGACAGTGGGCGGGGAAGAGGAGCGGGTGTTCGTCGCCGGCGGCATACTCGAGGTGCAGCCACGGGTGGTGACGGTACTCGCCGACACGGCCGTGCGCGGCCGCGATCTGGACGAGGTCAAAGCCTCCGAGGCCCTCAAGCGCGCCGAGGAAGCGCATCGCAATGCACGCGACAAGCTCGAGATCGCCAAGGTCGAAGCCGAGATCGCGATGCTCACCGCGCAAAGACTGGCCGCCATCCTGTACAAGAACCAACGCTAGGCGCTGCGCCGGCGCACGCTCGCGGCGGACTTGCGCCCGCAGGTCAAGAAACCTCGTGCTTTGTGGCTCAGCCCTTGGGCTTGGAGCCGGCAATCACCTTGTTGATGCGCCACTGCTGCAGGATCGACAGGCCATTGTTAAGCACGTAGTACAACACCAGGCCCGACGGGAAGAAGAAGAACATCACGCCGAAGACGAACGGCATGATCATCATCATCTTGGCCTGGACCGGATCCGGCGGTGTCGGTTGCAGCGTGTACTGAATCCAGCTCGTGAGCATCATCAGCGCCGGCAGCACGAACCAGGGATCCGGTGATGCCAGGTCATGGATCCAGAGTATCCACGGTGCATTGCGCATCTCGACCGAACCCAGCAAGACCCAGTACAGCGCGATGAACACCGGAATCTGCACCAGTATCGGCAGACAACCGCCGAGCGGGTTAATCTTCTCCTGCTTGTAGAGCTCCATCATCGCCACCTGCAACTTCTGCTTGTCGTCGCCGTACTTCTCCTTGAGCTTGGCAAGGCGCGGAGCAACTTCCTTCATCCGCGCCATGGACTTGAAGCCCGCCGCGGCCAGCGGGTAAAAGGCGCCTTTGATGAGGATGGTGAGAATCACGATCGCCCATCCCCAGTTGCCAACGATGTGATAGAGAAACCCGAGCAGCCAGAACAGCGGCTTGGCAATCGGGTCCAGCCACCCGTAGTCGGCCACCCGGTCCAATCCGGGCGCGAGTGCCTCTAGCGCCGTCTGGTCCTGCGGCCCGGCATAGAGCACGGCCTGTCGCAGCGTCTTGGCGCCGGGCGCGAGGCTGCCCAGAGGCAAGATCGCCCCCACGGAAAATAGCCGGTCGCTGATTGCGCGGGTATAAAACTCGCGTTGCGCGCCGGCGGCCGGAATCCAGGCGCTCAGAAAGTAGTGCTGCACCATCGCCAGCCAGCCGTTGTCGGCGGGCTTGATTTGGGGGGCGTCGTTCTTGGCGATATCGTCGAAGGAAATCTTGCGGTAGTGCTCCGCGTCGGTATACGCCGCCGGCCCGGTATAGGTCTTGTAGAAGCGCGACTCTCCTTCTGTCTTGCCGTTGTCGCGCGTGAGTTGAAGATACAGCGAGGGCGAGACCGGTTCGTTGCCGACGTTCTCGACCTCGTGGCGAACTTCGATGTCGTAGCGGCCGCGCTTGAACACGAAGATCTTGCGCAACAGCACGCCGCCCGATTGGGCTTCAAAGCGCACGCTCAGCTCCTGCTGGCCTTCCGACAGGGCACGTGGCCCTGGCAATACCTCGAAGCGCGTACTGCGGTGGTTGGGCAGGCTCGTCGAGTCGGCCCCGCCGATCAGCCCCGACTGGGCCAGGTACTCGCGCGTTGCGCTGCGATCGAAAAGTACGACATGCTCCACGGGCCCAGGCCGGCTACCCGAGACGAACCCCGCCAATCCACTGGCAGTCCAATCCGCGGAGACGTTTTGCTGCAGCAGCTCGGCGCGCATCAGCACCGCCCCCTGCGCATCGAAGTCCACGCGCAAGAGGTCGGTCTGGACCTGCACCAGCTCGGCCGGGGCGCTCGTTGCCGCCGGCGTGGCGTCGGCGCCGGGTACCGCCGTGTTCTGCGCGCCGGGAGCCGCCACCACGGCGCCGGGATTTGGCGCTACGTTCGCAGTCGGCGCGCTAACCGGCGCCTTGCTGGCACCGGTCGTGGCCGAAGGAAAGAAAAAGGCGCTGTGCCCCTGCGTGACCTGCCAGCGATCCCAAAGCAGGATCAGAGACATGCCGAAGACTACCCAGATTATCGTGCGCTGAAATTCCATGATCCGCCACGTCTCCAACAAGGGCCGCCCCCGCCAGCGCGGACCGCGCCGACCCGGTCTACTTCAAACGACTCCATCGCGCGGGCCCGCCTCGCGGGCCGGCTGCTCGCCTTCGTGTGCAGCTTCCGTACACGCCCCCCGTGCCGACAAGCACGCCCAGCGACCGGTCAATGTGGCCGGTACCGGATCCCATCCGCCCGCATGCCATGGGTGGCAACGAAACAGCCGTCTGAGCGCAAGCACCGACCCGCGCACCGGGCCGAAGCGCTCGATGGCCGCGATCGCAAATTGCGAACAGGTCGGCGCGAAGCGGCACTGATTGCCGAGCAGCGGGGACAGGGCGAAACGGTAGGCGCGCAAGCCGAACAGGAGGATGCGGGTCACCTTGGCGCCCTCGCCGAATTTGCCGAAGGCTCCTGCGCCCCGACCGCCGATTGTGCCAGCGATTTCGACAATAGCCGGTGCCGCAATTGCTCGATGAGACTGTCGGCTTCGCGCCGCAGCTCGGCCTTGACCGTCATCCAGGACGCCGCTGTGGCATCGGGCAGCGGCGCCTGCAATCGCAACAGGATGTCGACCCGATGCGAGTGCGCGGCCGCGGCGAGCTGCGCGGCGCCATGTCGTGCGGCCTCGCGCAGGACGCGCTTCACGGTGTTGCGTGCCACCGCGCGGCGGGCTTGGCGTCGGGAAACGGTAAAGCCGAAGCGCACGTCGGAGGGCGGGGCCGGCAGCGGAGTAATGCCGGTATTTGGCGGGAGCATCTGCGCGCTCATTGCGATCCAGCGGCGTGACGCGCGCCAGGGGGCTTGCGGATAGGAAAGGGAAGCAAACTCGGGCGCACGGAGCAAGCGCTGCCGCTTGTCCCAGGCACGGCGCCCAGGCAACTGCGGCTCAGACGGCGAGGCGCTTGCGGCCCTTGGCGCGCCGGGCATTGAGGACTGCGCGCCCGCTGCGGGTGCTCATCCGTTCGCGGAACCCGTGGGTGCGCTTACGCTTCACGACGGAAGGTTGGTAGGTGCGTTTGGTAGCCATTTGAGTTCCCCGATACTGCGCGCCCGCCTCGCATCCGGCGCGAAACGCGCTGGCGTCTTTGGTAAGCGAAAAGCCTGCTATTAGACGCGACAACGGGGGTTTTCGTCAAACCGGGTACCAAAAGTGCGGACCGAATCGCGCCCGGGCAGGCCTCATGCGCTAAGCCATACGCGCAGGTATGGTGGGCCCTCACGGGTGCGCGCGCAAAGCCGCCAAAGCGATCGCTTACTATCGCTATTTGCGTTGCCGTTACAAGATTTTTTGCCAGCACTCGGGGAAAAATATTCTCCGCCCCCCTTGTGGATAACTTCCTCGCAGACGGCTACAATCGAAGTTTTCTGCCGGCGAAAAAGACCGGCAGCAGGTCGTCGGGCTCCATTTGCCGCCGGCCGGACACAACAAGACAACTGGCATCGGCGCGGACGCCTTCGCGCACGTCGACAGCCGCGGGGACAAGAAGACGCATGCTCAGCATTTGGCAAGATTGTTCGCGGGTCCTAGAACGCGAGCTCACTCCGCAACAGTTCACGGCCTGGATCAAACCGCTCAAGGCGATTGAATTTGATGCGAGCACCGGCGACATCCACCTGCGGGCACCGAACCGGCTAAAGCTCGACGCCGTTCGAGCGCAGTTCGCCGCCCGCATCCAGGCCGTCGTTTCCTCCTTGCTCAAGCGGCCGGTCAACGTGCTCTTCGAACTGGAAGCCGCTGAGGCCGCCGGTGCCAGCGAGGCGCAGGAGCACGCGGAGGAGGCGCCGCCCGCGGACGACGCCGCCATTGGTGAGGCGCCCGAGGCCCCGAGCGCACCGATCAGCAATATTCCGGCGGATTCGCTCGAGCGGGCCCGACTCAATCCGGCGCTCACCTTCGAGACCTTTGTCACCGGCAAGGCCAATCAGCTGGCGCGGGCAGCCGCGATGCAGGTCGCCGAGAATCCCGGTGGCTCCTACAACCCGCTCTTTTTGTATGGCGGAGTGGGCTTGGGCAAGACCCATCTGATACATGCCGTGGGAAACGCCATCCTTGCGCGGCGCCCCAACGCCAAGGTCCGGTATATCCACGCGGAACAGTACGTCAGCGACGTCGTGCGCGCCTATCAGCGCAAGGCCTTCGATGAATTCAAGCGCTACTACCACTCGCTCGATCTGCTGCTGATCGACGACATCCAGTTCTTCGCCGGCAAGAGCCGCACACAGGAGGAATTCTTCTACGCCTTTGAGGCCCTGGTGGCCGGCCGCAAGCAGATCATCATCACCAGCGACATCTATCTCAAGGAGCTTCGCGACATCGAGGAGCGACTGGTATCGCGTTTCGCCTCCGGGCTCACGGTCGCAATCGAACCGCCGGAGCTCGAGATGCGCGTTGCCATCCTGCTCAAGAAGGCCGAGGTAGAAAACGCCGATCTGGCCGAAGACGTGGCATTTTTCATCGCCAAGAACCTTCGCAGCAATGTGCGCGAACTCGAGGGTGCCTTGCGCAAGGTCCTGGCATTTGCGCAATTCCATGGACGGGTGATCACCGTGGAACTGGCGCGCGAAGCGCTCAAGGACCTGCTCTCCGCCAGCACCGGTCTCGTGACCGTGGAGCTCATTCAAAAGACCGTGGCCGATTACTACAAGATCAAGGTATCGGACATGTACAGCAAGCGGCGCCCGAGCAACATCGCCGCGCCGCGCCAGGTTGCGATGTATCTGGCCAAGGAAATGACCCAAAAGAGCCTGCCCGAGATCGGTGAACTCTTCGGTCTGAACCACGCGCTCCATGTGCTAGAGCAAACGCTCAAGGGATAGGAAATGGTAAGAGCAGCGCGATTTGCGACGCCACGCCGTACGGGAAAGCCTGTGCGTAACTGCCGGTCGCCGGGGGACAACAAGGAACAACTTTTCGGGTCCGGCCCGAACGCGAAAAGTTATCCCGCTTTGTCCCTGCCAATTCCTCTTTGCCGTACCGGCTTGTCCACGGGCATTGCGAGCAGCCAACTACCTGGTGCAAGAGGGCTTTTCCGGCTTATCCCCAACTTTCGGCCCGCTCTATTAATTACTACTACGAAAGGGATATAAAAGATGCAACTCGTCAAAGCGC
>OMSW01000237.1:147-1472 GCA_900290295.1 Burkholderiales bacterium | reverse complement strand
CCCTGGCGCGTTCGCGGCCCAGGTCCCGCAGTGTCGCAAAGAACTGCATATTCGCTGCCAGCTTGGTCTCTGCCGTCAGCTCGCTCATGAAGTCCTGGGCGTCGATAACGTGGAAGTTGGTCTTGGCGATGCGCCGTTCGAAGCGCCCGATGGGAAACGCAGATTTGCTCACATAGTCGCGAAAGTGGGCGAACATGCGCATTTCGCGCAGGAACGTGGCAGTGAACGCGAATTCCAGAACGCGGTCCTTGATGTCCTCCGCCGTGTGGGGAGTCTCCTTGTGTTTGAGCGGCGAGAGCAGCACCAGCAGGATGTCGTGCGACGAACACTCGTAGAACAGCGGGAACACGGCCGGATTGGCGGCGTAGCCACCGTCCCAGTAGGGCTCCCCGTCGATTTCGACCGCGCGGTGCATCATCGGCAGGCAGGCCGAGGCGAGTACCGCGTCGGCCGTGATCTCGGGCAGGCGGAACAGGCGCAGCTTGCCCGAGTTGGCGTTCGTCGCCGCGACGAAGAGCTTCAGGCGGCTGCGTGCGCGCAGACGCTCAAAATCGATCTGCGCGCCAATGATGTCGCGCAACGGATTAAGGTCGAGCGGGTTGAGCCGGTCGGGCGAGAAGTAATGGGCCCATTGCAACATCCTTTTGAACGCTGGCCCCAGCGTCACACCCTGTCCATCCGCCGAGGCTACGGTAGCCGCAAAGGGCATGCTAGCGGCAACCGCCGTCCAGAATTTTTCCAGCGCCTCGCGCGCGCCCTGCGGGCCGTTTTCGAGCAGACCATGCGCAAGTACGACCGCATTCATGGCGCCAGCGCTGGTACCGCTGACCGCCTCAAATCGCACCCGGCCGTCCTCGAGCAGGTAATCGAGCACGCCCCAGGTGAAGGCGCCGTGCGCTCCGCCTCCCTGCAGGGCAAGGTTCACTACGGGATTTTTACGTATTGTGAAAGACATGATTTCCGCTTCGCTGCAACGCAACAAAGGGCGTATCCTCGCACAAGCGCAGCAATGACGGGCGGCTATCGGCCTAGCGTGTTTGGGCCCGTGCGGGGGCCATATGGCCGGCTGCGATGCTCGGCCTGATCGCCGCTGCCCGAGCGGCACTACTGCGCGCAAGTGCTTGAGGCACCGGCCGCTCAGGAAGGCAGGAAGTCCACGGGCCAGTTGATGGTCAAGGTGTTGACGTCCTTGGCCCCGAAGTCGAATTGCTTGATCCGGGCCATGAGCTTGCGTTCTGATCCGGGCCATGAGCTTGCGTTCGAGGTCCGGTGCGTGCAGCTCGCTCGACACGAGCTTTAGGTCGACCACTTCTCCCGACGGTGCG
>OMSW01000237.1:0-137 GCA_900290295.1 Burkholderiales bacterium | reverse complement strand
TTGTAGATCGCGTAGATGGCGCCCTTGTTGCGCTCAAACACGAGCTTGATCTCTTCGATGGAACGCGCCGCCTTGCCGCCGCCTCCTTGCTGCAGCGTGCCTCCGCGACCGGCGCCGCCACCACCGCCCGCACCGCC
>OMSW01000166.1:7263-9363 GCA_900290295.1 Burkholderiales bacterium | reverse complement strand
GCCGAGGCGAGCAAATCCGGAACCGAAGCGAGCCGGCTCGCATATTCGCCAAGAGCCGGCCGCAACAGCAGGTCCGGCTCGAACGGATCGTCAGCGGCGTCACTCTCGATGAACATCTCATGCATCGACTTCGGAGACAATCCGTTCGCCAGACCGGCGACGATGAAGCCACCGGAACTCACGCCCACGTAAACGCCGCAGTCGGTCGGATCGAACCCGTCCAGTGCCTCGCCGATCGCCGCCAGGGCGCCTATCTCATAGATCGCGCCCAACGGCCCGCCACCGGCCAGAGCGATCCCTCGACATGGATGCGTTACCACCACTGCCGCCTCTCGGGCTAAAGTGCCAGGCCAAGTACGTTCCCCGTTCCACCGAACCGGGGCTCGCCAGCGGTCGCGGCACTATCGCTTCGAAGGGTTCAGGTACGCTTGCTCGCGCCCCGACCTCGTGCCGGGCGTGCGCGTCCTGGCCCCTGCATTGTTTCCGAGAGCTTCTTGGTGACAGCGGTTAGTTCGGCGACGCGATTCGACAGCGTATCGAGATCCTTCCTGGTCGGGACGTTCAAAGTGTGGAGCGCTCGGGCCACGCGATCCTCAAAGACGCGCTCCAGCTGGACCCAAGAGAGCTGATCCCAAGACTTGGAGGCCTTGGCCTTGATCTCGCCAAACGCGTCCTGGGCGCTTTTCTTGGCCTGCTTCTGAATCGTCTCGCCTTCCTCGACCAGCAGGTCAAAAATTTTCGTCCCTTCCTTTTGGGCCTTGGCAAAAGCCCCCACCCCGGCCAGCCAGATCTGGTTTGCCGACTCCCGAATCCCCGCCGCCAGCTGGCCCTCCCCGCCTGCCTGCGCCAATTCCTTCAATTTCCTGGGCATGTTACTTTCTCCTTTCGCTAATGAAACCTCTCATTTTCAGAATGAACATTCTCCAACGCCCTCCGCGGCGCCAGGTTGATCGATATCAACGCCGGCCATGCGGACAACCGTAAGCTGATACCGGTCTTATGTTGCAGTGTATATGGTTGGCGTTGCCGTGTATTCGCCTCGGCCGTGGGCTGCGACACTGGGACGTTGAGGCGTCGCGTTGATTCCGGAGCGCCGAATATGATCTACTTTGTCACCGGCGCGAGCGGATTCATCGGCAAGCGGCTAGTGCGCAATCTTCTGGCGCGCTCCGATGCTACCGTTTATTTCCTGGTGCGCAATCCTGCCGCCGATCGGCTGGATGCTCTTCGGCGTTTTTGGGGCGCGGATGCGCATCGCGCGATCGCAGTCGCCGGCGACCTTACTACGTCAGGGCTGTCCGTGGCGAGCGACGATCTGAACGCGCTCGACGGAGTGGTTGATCACGTGTTCCATCTTGGGGCGATCTATGCACTCGACGCCGATCCCGAGAAGGAAATGACGACGAACGTCGAGGGCACACGCAATGCGGTGCGCTTCGCCGAGCAGATCCGCGCCAAGCGATTTCATCACGTAAGTTCGATTGCGGCTGCCGGGCTCTACGAAGGCGTGTTTCGCGAAGACATGTTCGAGGAAGCCGAGAATCTAGCTCACCCCTACTTCGCTAGCAAGCACGAGTCCGAGAAGGTGGTCCGCAACGAATGCACGCTGCCCTGGCGTATCTACCGGCCCGGCATCGTGGTCGGGGATTCTCGCGACGGCGAGATGGACAAGATCGATGGGCCATACTACTTTTTCAAGCTGATTCAGAAGATGCGCCGGCTGCTGCCGCCCTGGATGCCGAACATCGGGCTGGAGGGCGGTCGGATCAATTTAGTTCCAGTCAATTTCGTCGCCTGCGCCCTGGACCATCTGGCCCACCTCGACGGTCAGGACGGTTGCTGCTTTCACCTGACCGATCCGCACCCGCGTCGCGTCGGCGACATTCTCAACATTTTTGCCCGCGCGGCCCACGCGCCGGACATGACGATCCGCATCAACGCGGCGCTCCTTAATATCGTTCCGCGCGGCGTCCTGCGGAGTCTCATGGCGCTCACCCCGATCCGGCGCATCCGCAAGGCAATCATGAACGATCTTGGTCTGCCGGACGATATCCTCACGTTCGTCAACTATCCCACGCGGTTCGATTGTCGCGAGGCGCA
>OMSW01000166.1:7040-7253 GCA_900290295.1 Burkholderiales bacterium | reverse complement strand
CTATGGGACTACTGGGAGCGCTACCTCGATCCGGATCTATTTGTCGACCGCTCTTTGCGGGGCCGCGTCGCCCGCCGAGTCGTGCTCATCTCCGGCGGATCTTCGGGGATCGGCCTGGCAGCTGCGCTCAAGCTTGCGGCGGCTGGCAGTACAACCATCATTGCGGCGCGCGATCCCGAGAAGCTTGCGTCTGCCCAACAGGAGGCCGCCCGC
>OMSW01000166.1:1892-7030 GCA_900290295.1 Burkholderiales bacterium | reverse complement strand
GCCGGCCGATCAATCCGTCGCGCGATCGAAAGCTCGTTCGACCGGCTGCATGATTTCGAACGCACCATGCAGGTCAACTATTTCGGCGCGCTCCGGCTCACCATGGCGGTGCTGCCCGGGATGGTCAGGAAGCGCAGTGGCCATGTGATCAACATATCCTCGATCGGAACTCTCACCAACCTGCCGCGATTCTCGGCCTACTTGGCCTCTAAGGCCGCACTCGAGGCATGGACCCGCTGCGCGGCCTCCGAGTTCCTTGACCAGGGCGTTGAGTTCACCACGATTAACATGCCGCTCGTGCGCACCGCCATGATCGCTCCGACGAAATTTTACGAGCAGGTGCCAACGCTTAGCCCCGAGGAGGCCGCGGAATTCGTCGTCGACGCCGTCATCCGCCGGCCGGCGCGTATTGCAACGCGTCTTGGCATCTTCGGCCAGTTTGTGAATGCGGTCGCTCCGCGCACCGGGCAGATCATCATGAACACCAGCTTCCGGATGTTTCCGGATTCGGCCGCGGCCCGCGGCGAAACTTCGGCAACAGAGCAGCCCACGGCCGACCAGATTGCGTTCGCCCAATTGCTGCGCGGCATGCATTTGTAGACTATGCCGTCGTTGTTCCTGCCCGCCACGGATATACGACGGTGACCGTGGCACTGATTTTCAGCGGCGCGTGAGTTCGGCTTCGAGGCGGGCAAGCACCGTTGGCGAGAACACCATCGCCATGTGGCCGAGTCCGTTCAGCATCGTCTCGCGTGCGCCGGGGAGCCGGCTGGTGTGCGGCGGCGCTAGGATCTCGTCGTCGAGGGTCCAGATGCTCGCTATCGAGACTGACGGCGATGGTCCGGCGTTCAGGCATCGCAGCCATTCGCTGTCTGGCTGCATCTCGCGAGCGTTGCGGCCGCAGCCGAGTCGCGCGACCTGCGTGCCGTGATGAGGCGCGGCGAGTGTCACCAGGCCGGCCACGCGAGCCACGCCTTGCTGCTGCAGATAGGCGCGAGACACCAAGCCACCCATGCTGTGGGTCACGAGCACGACCTTCTCGGCGCCGGTCTCCGCCAGCAGCGCGTCAACGCGCTCGCTGAGCCGCGCGGTAAGCTGGTCGAGCCCCGCCAGAGGAGGTTCAAGGTTGATCGTCGCGACCACGAATTGCCGAGCGCGAAGGCCTCGCCGCAGCCACCACCACAAGCCGCGATTGCACAGATAACCATGAACCAGCAGGACAGGGATGCGCCCTGGGGCAACCGCGCCCACCGCGTCTTTGCCCATCCACCAGCGCTCGAATGGCTGGATGACGACGAAGGTGGTGAATAGGGCCAGTAGTTCGCCGACGGTGCAGCGCCACGTACGCGCGCGGGCAGCCCCGCCTAAGGGCCGGAATCTCGCTGCGTATCGACGCAGGACGGCGTAGGCCACAATTACGACACAGGCGTTGAGCAAGAGGAGCGCAGCGCACGCCGCCAGCACGATTGCAGGCGTCAAAGTTCCGCTGTCGACCACAACTGCCAGGATCACGAGCAGTACTAAGGCTTCGATAGCAAGACCCCCACAAAGCCGGCGAGACATCATGGAGCTGCACTTATGCGAATCGTCGCTAGCAGCCGCCTCACAGACCCTCGGCGCAGATATGCCCGCTGCCCTCCCTCGGTGACATGCTTTCCGTCCCTGCGACAATGAGACCTATATAACAGCGGCGTCACTGCGCTCTGACGTACGTCAATGTGGCGCCGCAGTGCAGCGATACATTGAAATGGGAATGTTGCGTAAGGTCCATCTGAAGGAAACTCTATGAAGCGAATTTGGCTTCCGAGATACCCGCAGGGCGTTCCATTCGATGTCGATGTCGCGGCCTACCGCAGCATCTGCGAGGTGTTCGAGATGAGCGCCGCGAAGTTCGGGCCACGCAGCGCATTCGTCAACATGGGAACCGCTATCAGCTATTCCGAAATGGACCGGCTGTCGCGCGACTTCGCGGCCTATCTGCAATCGGTGTTGAAGCTGCCACGAGGCGCGCGCCTCGCGCTGATGATGCCGAACGTACTGCAATATCCGATCGCGCTGTTTGGCGCCCTGCGGGCCGGCTACACCGCGGTGAATTGCAACCCGCTCTACACCGCCAGGGAGCTGCAGCATCAACTCGAGGACTCTGGAGCGGAAGCCATCGTGGTGGTGGAAAACTTCGCCTGGGTCGTGGAGCAGGTGATTGATTCGACCAAGGTCAAGCACGTGGTAGTCACCGGCCTCGGTGACATGCTTAGATTTCCTACAGGCCTAATGGTCAATTCCATCGTCAAGTTCGCGAAAAAGCTCGTTCCAACCTGGCACATCCCGGGTGCAGTCCAATTCAAAACCGCGCTGCGCCTCGGAGCCAACGCGCCGTTCGAACGTGTCGATGTCGGCCCGGAAGATCTCGCGTTCCTGCAGTATACCGGCGGAACCACCGGAGTGCCCAAGGGCGCGATGCTCAGCCACGGCAACATCGTCGCCAACCTCCAGCAGGCGCATGCTTGGCTTCGACCCGTCCTCGAAGAGGGACGTGAAATCGTAATCACAGCATTACCCCTGTACCATATCTTCGCCTTAACGGCGAACTGCATGATCTTTCTGAAGATCGGCGCGACCAACGTGCTGATCACCAATCCGCGCGACATCCCAGGCTTCGTGAAGGAACTTGCCCGTCACCCGTTCACCGTCATCACCGGCGTGAACACTCTGTTCAACGCCCTCCTGAACAACCCCGATTTCGTCAAACTTGATTTCACGCCGTTGCGGGTGTCGCTAGGGGGCGGCATGGCGCTTCAGAAGGCCGTGGCAGAGAAATGGAAGGGGGTAACTCGTAAGGCACTGATCGAAGCCTACGGCCTCACGGAAACCTCGCCTGGCGTGGCGATGAATCCCCTTGACCTCGCCGATTACAACGGCTCGATCGGGCTGCCTATCCCATCCACCGAAATTGCGATCCGTGACGAAGACGGCCACGATCTAGCGGTCGGCGATGTGGGGGAGCTTTGCGTGCGCGGGCCACAGGTCATGAAAGGCTACTGGAAGCAACCCGCCGAGACTGCCAAGGTGATGACGCGCGACGGGTTCCTTCGCACTGGCGATCTCGCGACCGTCGACGACGCCGGGTTTGTCCGTATCGTCGATCGCAAGAAGGACATGATCATCGTCTCCGGGTTCAAGGTGTTCCCTACCGAGCTAGAAGATGTGCTGGCGATGTGTCCAGGCGTTGTCGAAGCGGGTGCGTTTGGCGTGCCGGATTCGGGATCTGGCCAAGCAGTAAGGGTTGCGGTCGTGAGGAAGGACCCGACGCTGACCGCCCAGGATGTGATCAACCACTGCCGGAAGCATCTGACGGGATACAAGATTCCACGACACGTAGAGTTTCGCGACGAGCTGCCCAAGTCGCCCATCGGTAAGGTGTTGCGACGTGTGCTCGCCGAAAATGCCGAAAAGGTAACGAACTAGAGGCTCAAAGCATCATTGGGCAGAGGCGCTTCACCATATTCGGGGAGCATACCGACACGGAGGCGGTCGGGCGCCATGCGCAGGTTGGCCGAGGCATAGGCGTCGGGCATCGTCAAAGTCGCGCCTTCAACCACTAGAGTACGTGAAGGCGTTGAAGGCATGCAAACGGTGCCGTGGTCCTTTTTGTGCAGCCTGCTACGGGCGGCAGCGAAATCCGCCCCTGACGGGGACCTTTGTCTGGAATGCTGCGTCCTTGGATGCAGCAGGGCCTTTGGAGCCGTTTTTGGGCCAAAACACTCGGGATAGCGATTGCAGGAATCCGGCCAGAGCTGCGAGGGCCGAGGCCGCCACAGCACAGCGTCGCCAGCGCCATTACTAGCAAGTGTAAGAGGACAGTAACGGCAGCATCCATGTCTGCGCCGTCGGTCGCTGGAGTCTTCCCATATGCTGCTTGGCCGCCTAGCATGGCGTCGAGGAGGAACGACCATGACATCAGCCGTGCTGAAGGCGATCGATGGTCCCATCGTGACGATAACGCTGAATCGGCCCGAGTGCCGTAACGCGGTCGACGGGCCGACCGCGACCGAGCTGCGGATGGTCTTTGAAGCCTTCGAGGCCGACCCAGCGCTAAGGGTCGCCGTATTGACCGGCAGCAGCGGTCATTTCTGCGCTGGCGCGGATCTCATCGCCATGGCCGACCCGACGATGCGCAACGCGATCGAGCCGACCGGCAGCGCGCACGGCCCGATGGGTCCGACCCGCATGGCGTTTGCCAAACCGGTGATCGCGGCCGTCGAGGGCTATGCGGTCGCCGGTGGGCTGGAATTGGCGCTGATGTGCGATCTTCGCGTGGTCGCCCGCAGCGCAACCTTCGGCGTGTTCTGCCGACGCTGGGGCGTCCCCCTGATCGACGGCGGCACGGTGCGCCTGCCACGCACCATCGGCATGAGTCGTGCGTTGGATCTGATCCTCACCGGCCGCCCGGTGGGCGCCGAGGAGGCCCTGGCCATAGGCCTAGCCAACCGCCTCGCTGATGATGGCATGGCCCTCGCAGCAGCGCAGGCGCTGGCGCTTCAGATCGCCGGTTTTCCGCAGGCCTGTATACGCGCGGATCGCGCGTCGGCGTACATGCAATGGGGCCTGCCTTTGGCCGAGGCCCTGCGCCAGGAGGGAGCGGGGGGCTTTGCGACGCTGGCCGCCGAGGGGCTGGCCGGTGCAGCGCGTTTTGCCAAAGGTGTAGGCCGCCATGGCAAAGAGGAACAGTAGTCCAGGGCACACCTCAGGTGGGTTTGGCCGAGCCCGGCGTGTCGCGGCTGTTTCCTCCAGCAATTTCGTTGCAGCATTCCGCTTTCGCGCAGACGAATCCTTGCGGGAAACTGCCGCAGGCGATCGACTCCCCTCACTCGCTCTGTTCTAAACCAGACCAAGGCGTGCCGCGCAACCCGACGGCGCAAGTTTCATCGACCCGCGCGAACGACCGACTGGCCCAACCGCGCCCGCCCGCAATTAGCTGTGCCTGGGCGCGGCTCGCCGGGCTGGTTTTCCGCAATTCCGTAAAATACGGCAAGCATTTCATTGTGCCTCGCCTGCTGGCCCTGTAGCCTGTGGCGACTACGGGCAAGTTGATCAGCGCCGTCGACGCGGGGTTCGGACCCGAGGCGGGGCGCTCCACT
>OMSW01000166.1:0-1882 GCA_900290295.1 Burkholderiales bacterium | reverse complement strand
TGTGGCGATGCGCAGCACGCGCCTCGCGTGTCGCGCCGCTTCTTTCTGAGGACCGGCGCGCTCGCAGCGCTTGCGCCGTGGCGCATGGGATTTGCCTTGGCGGCCGAGCCACCGGTGGCAGGTGCGCCACCACCCCCGAACGCGATCACACCTGCGCAGGCGTTGAAACGATTGATGCAAGGCAACGCGCGCTATGTGGCGAACACGCCGAACCAGCGCGACTTCTCGTCGGGCCGCGCCGCCCGCGTGCGGGCCCAGTATCCGATCGCCGCGATCCTGAGCTGCGCCGATTCGCGCGTAGCGCCGGAGTTTGCGTACGACCAGGGGCCGGGCGAACTTTTCGTCGTTCGCGTCGCAGGCAACAGCGTGAGCCTGGACGTTCTAGCGTCGCTCGAATACAGCGTCCAGTTGCTAGGCGTGCCGCTCGTGATGGTGCTTGGCCACAGCGGAT
Source organism: Burkholderiales bacterium (assembly GCA_900290295.1). Lineage (GTDB taxonomy): Bacteria > Pseudomonadota > Gammaproteobacteria > Burkholderiales > Burkholderiaceae_F > GJ-E10. The sequence goes on along the minus strand of OMSW01000166.1, from coordinate 1,431 downwards.
GTGGCGCGCTCGAGGCCGCAATCAAGGTGCTGAAGAACAAGGCCGTCCTACCGGGCCATTTGCCCGAGTTTGTCGACGCGTTCAAGCCAGCGGTCATCGCTGCGCAGACGATGCAGTCCGGCGACTTGCTCGACAACGCGATCGCCGAGAACGTGCGCCAGCAGGTGACGCACCTCAAAACCTCGCCGCCGGTCATCCAAAGCCTTTACGCCGACAATAAGATCGACATCGTCGGCGGCGTCTATGACCTCGCCACCGGCAAGATCATGCTCGTCTAGGCGAGAAGTTCCCGCCGACGTCGGCAGTCCCGCCGGCCGCGCGAGTGTCGGCTCCTGACCTATCCCGAAATGCCCTCTTAGCGCCGATCCATCTCAGGAAATCTCCGGATCGTCATCGGAGGGTAGTGTCGTAAGTGCCAGTTCGATGTTCGAGGCAAGGTTGTTTGCATATTTTGCCGCCTCGAATAGCCGAAGCGACTCGTAGTATTTGGCTTTCAGCCGATAGTTATTGATATCGCCCAGCAGAATCTTTCGCGTTTCATCTTTTGTCATCTCTGAACTCCTACGGCTTGGCAAATATGGAAGGACGGAGCGTGAATGCACGATTAGTCCGACCCAAGAGATTTGTCTGCTGGCACATGCTCATTGCTACCGACCAACAAGGCTCGTAACTTCCGTCCGTGTTCCCCGACCTCGTGTTCCATGTCAAACTCTCGTCGGTACCAAAAACGAATGGCCATGTTCGAGGATGGAAAGAGATGGTTGCGAACGACCGCATCCGGCCCTTTGTTGCAAATCTCCCGTGAACTTTCCTCACATGGATTCGTGTAGAGCATAGGCCAACGACGGGGGCAAGGTCGAGATGGTGGGTCATCAGGCAGCTGCGCAAGATCGGCCGTTATGGCCCCTTCGTATCGAAGCCCCTGTCCCCTAGGAGCGCATGCTCGCGCCATTAATCGGTTCCCCGATCCGGACGATCTGCGCAAGCACGGCACACCGCTTCCCAGCCACACCGGGGGCGCCCGTCGATCCGTCCACCTCATCTTGCCGGATAAGGCACGCCATCCTTATGGGCAAAACAGTCGACCTTCGCGTCGAATACCATGTCAATGTCAGGGTAGACGGCAAAATCGTCCGGCATCCGTGTTCCAACCTCAAGGCAAACCGCTGTGGCGCCACCTTTGTTTACGAGATGGTGACCGTTGGGTACGTTCCTGGGGAACGCGGCGCAATCTCCCGCGCGCATGACCTCCTCGCCGTTATCCGTTATGAGCACGACTTCGCCGGATATAACGTAGACAAATTCGTCCTCGGCCGAATGCCAATGGCGTTGACTTGACCATGCCCCAGGCGGCAGCTGCAGGAGATTGACGCCGAACTGGGTCAACTCGCCCGCATCTCCAAGTCGCTGGCGAATTCGGCTGGCGGGCTG
>OMSW01000093.1 GCA_900290295.1 Burkholderiales bacterium | reverse complement strand
CGGCGGGCGATGTCTTCATCGCCCTGCCGGGCCGCCGTACGGACGGGTTGCGCTACCTTGGTCAGGCGCTGGCACAGGGTGCGTCGGCCCTGCTTGTCGACGAGCAGTCCTGGACGGGTCCCGCAACACCTGCCGCGAGTTTTTCGACCGCCGGGGCCGAACCCGTTTCCCTTCGCGCGCCCCTGTTGCCGGTGCCCGAGCTGGACAAGGCGCTCGGCTGGATTGCCGCCGACTATTACGGCGATGCGAGCCGCAAGATGCGGACCATCGGCGTCACCGGGACCAACGGCAAGACCTCCAGTTGCCAATGGATCGCGCAATTGCTGACATTGGCCGGCCAGCGCTGTGCAACGATCGGAACCCTGGGATTCGGCTTCCCGGGGGTGCAACCGGTGCAGGAGGCCACGCTCACCACCCCGGATGCCGCCACGCTGCAGCGCCTGGCGCGCAAAGCCCTAGACCAGGGCGCCCGCGCGTTTGCGTTGGAAGTGTCCTCGATTGGACTCGACCAGGGGCGGGTGCACGGCATGTCCTTCGATGTTGCCCTGTTCACGAATCTCAGCCGCGATCATCTGGATTACCACGCTGACATGGCGTCCTACGGGGCCGCCAAGAGAAAACTTTTCCGCTGGCCGACCCTGTCGCATGCGGTACTGAACCTGGACGACGAATTCGGCCGCGTTCTGGCGCGAGATCTCACTACCGGCGGCCTGGCCGTCATCGGTGTGGGCGCGGCAGCCGACGCGGGGGCTGAACCGGCGCTCGCTTGCCGGCTGCGCGCAGAAGCGGTCGAGCACCATCCGGGAGGGATGCGATTTCGTGTCGTGTGCGAGCGCGGCGGCACGGTCGAGGCCGCGGCGGTCGATGTTGCCCTGATTGGCGACTTCAACATTACCAACTTGCTCGGCGTTGTCGGCGTGGCGCTCGCCTGTGGGGTTTCGCTGAGCAAGGCAGCGGCGTTTCTCGCAGAATTGCACGCGCCGCCCGGACGCCTGCAACGGGTCGCGGCTGGCGCAAAATGCCTAGGACCCTTGGCGATCGTCGACTACGCGCACACGCCGGATGCGATCGGCAAGGCGCTGCTTGCGCTGCAACCGCTCGCGCGCGCACGCGGCGGACGCCTGCTGATCGTCTTCGGTGCCGGTGGCGACCGGGACCCGGGTAAGCGACCCCTGATGGGCGCCGTAGCGGCAACCGGTGCCGACGACATTGTCCTGACGAGCGACAACCCGCGCAGCGAGAACGCCGATTCGATCATCGATCAGGTCGCCGCGGGAATTCCCGCTGGCGTTCAGTACCGGCGCAATGCCGACCGCGCCGAGGCGATCCGCGAGACCCTGCACCGCGCCCGCGCGGGCGACGTAGTGCTCATCGCCGGTAAGGGTCATGAGGACTACCAGGAAATTTCGGGTCAGCGCCTGCCTTTCTCCGACTACGCGGTCGCGCATTGCGCGCTGTCGGCACGGGAAGGGCGAACGTCATGATGACCCTGTCCCAACTATTGCCGCAGTTGTCAGGCAACGGTCTGTCGGCCCGGATCCAGGGCCCGGCGCAGGTCGAGTTCCGCAACGTCTCGATCGATACCCGCACCCTGGAGCCCGGTGCTCTGTACGTGGCGCTGCGTGGGCCGCGGTTTGATGGTCACGAATTTGCGCCGGCCGCCCGTGAGCGCGGCGCTGTGGCGCTGCTCGTCGAACGGCCGGTGCCGGTTGATTTGCCGCAGCTGATCGTTACGGACGCGCGCCGCGCGCTGGGCCACATCGCTGCGCATTGGCGCGCGCGATTTTCCTTGCCGGTGATCGCGGTGACCGGAAGCAACGGCAAAACCACAACGACCCAGATGATCGCCGCAATATTCGCGCAGGCCTATGGCGAGCGCGAGGGTCGGCCCTGCTGGTTCGCCACGAGGGGGAACCGGAACAATGAGATCGGCGTGCCGCTGATGCTGCTGGAGTTGCGCCACGAACACCGGGCCGCCGTCTTGGAGCTGGGGATGAATCACCCGGGCGAGATCCGTATCTTGAGCGAGTGGGCGCAACCGAGCGTGGCGCTGGTTACCAATGCACAACGCGAACACCAGGAGTTCCTAGACTCGGTCGAAGCGACCGCGCACGAGAACGGGCTCGCGATTACAGCGCTTCCTGCCACCGGCACCGCCGTGTTTCCGGCGGATGACGCCTGTGCCCCCATCTGGCGCAAACTTGCGGGCACGCGCCGCACCTTCGACTTCGCCTTGCACGGTGCTGCTGCCGTCCGCGCCGATTACCGGCTAGGAGTCCACGCCTGTCAGCTCGACATCCGGACGCCGGGCGGTTCGATCAGCACCGAGTTGGCGCTGGGCGGGGAGCACAACGTGCGCAACGCGCTCGCGGCGAGCGCGGGCTGCCTTGCGATCGGCATCGGTACCGGCGCCATTGCTGCCGGCTTGGCGAGATTTCGTCCGGTCGGCGGCCGTGGCACGCGCCGTCCGGCCCGGGGCGGCGCGTGCCTGATTGACGAGAGCTATAACGCGAACCCGGACTCCGTGCGCGCGGCGATCGATCTTCTGGCGCAGCACCAGGGCCATCGCGTTCTGGTGTTCGGGGACATGGGCGAAGTGGGCTCCCGCGCAGAAGAGTTCCATCGCGAGATCGGTGTCTATGCGCGCGAGCGGGGCATTGATCGCCTCCTGGCGCTGGGACCGCAGTCGCAATTTGCGGTTGCGGCGTTTGGCGCCGGTGCCAGCCATTTCGACACTGTCGAGGAATTGATCGCCGCGGCGAGCGCCATAGCGCAAGGTGCTGCAACTGCGGCTGGCGCCGCCGGTGACGATACGTCCACGGCGCTCACCTTCCTCGTCAAGGGATCCCGGTTCATGCGCATGGAGCGGGTGATCGCCGCGCTGGAGCAGGACGGCCGATCCAACGCAATGCAGAGCCCGGGCGCGCCCCAGAACCATGCTTAAGGAACTTTTCCAGTGGCTCTCCCAGGACGTGCGCAGCTTCAATGTCTTCGGCTACCTCACGCTGCGCGCGGTGCTGGCCACGGCCACGTCGCTATTGATCGGCCTGGTCGCCGGTCCGTACGTGATTCGCAAGTTGGCGGAAATGAAGATCGGCCAGTCGGTGCGCAACTCCGGACCGCAATCGCACCTGAGCAAGTCGGGCACGCCGACGATGGGAGGAGCGCTGATCCTGATCTCCATCGGTGTCACGACGATCCTTTGGGCCGATCTGTCGAATCGCTTCGTCTGGGTGGTGCTGCTGGTTACCGTTGCCTTCGGCGCGATCGGTTGGGTCGACGATTACCGCAAGGTGGTGCGTCGCGATTCCAAGGGCTTGGCGGTGCGGGAGAAGTTTTTCTGGCAATCGCTCGTCGGCATCGTGGCGTCCTTTTATCTGGCATTTGCCATCGCAGCGCCGTCGACGTCGCAGATCTGGCCCCTGGTGCAGCAATGGGTCGCGAATGGCTTCGTGCTCGATCTGCCGGCGCGTTCCGATCTGATCGTGCCGTTCTTCAAGAACATCGGCTATCCCATGGGGGTCCTCGGTTTTGCGGTCCTGTCCTACCTGGTAATCGTCGGTGCGAGCAACGCGGTGAATCTGACCGATGGCCTGGACGGCCTTGCGATCATGCCGACGGTGATGATCGGTGCAGCGCTGGGGGTGTTTGCGTATGTCGTCGGGCGAGCCGACTTCGCGCGCTATCTGCTGTTTCCCTACATCCCAGGTGCCGGCGAACTGGTGATCTTCTGCGGGGCGATCGCCGGTGCCGGGCTCGCGTTCCTTTGGTTCAACGCTTTCCCGGCCGAGGTTTTCATGGGCGATGTGGGAGCCTTGGCCCTGGGCGGGGCGCTAGGCACGATCGCGGTCATCATCCGTCAGGAGATCGTCCTGTTCATCATGGGCGGGGTTTTCGTGGCAGAGACGGTGTCGGTCGTGCTGCAGGTCGCGTATTTCCGGTGGAGCGGCGGGAAGCGGATTTTCCGCATGGCACCGCTGCATCACCACTTCGAACTGTCCGGGTGGAAGGAGAACCAGGTGGTGGTTCGCTTCTGGATCATCAGCATGATGCTGGTACTGATTGGTCTGTCGACCTTGAAGATCCGCTGATGGCAATGACACAGATCACCCGGCCGCGTCTGCTCGGGCCCAACGGGCGGCGCGGCAGCAGCTATCGTGCTGGCGCGCGCATGGGGCCCTGCCGATGAAGCGCGCGCTCGTACTTGGCCTGGGCGAGAGCGGTCTGGCAATGGCGCAGTGGCTCGTGCGCGAAGGCTGGGACGTTAGCGTTGCCGATACGCGCGACGAGCCGCCGATGCTCGGCACGCTGCGCATGCGGCTGCCACAGCTTGATTTTGCTCCCGGGCCCGTGGGCCCGGAGCGGCTCGCCGGGATCGAATTGCTGGCAGTCAGCCCCGGCTTATCGCTGCGCAAGGGCCCGGTTCGAGGTCTGGTCGAGGCGGCCGCGGAGCATGCAATCGATACGGTCGGTGAAATCGAATTGTTTGCCAGAGCGCTGCAGCGTCTGCGCCGCGAACGCGACTACGCGCCGACCGTCGTGGGCATAACCGGTACCAACGGCAAGACCACCACGGTGCGGATGGTGGCAAGCATGATCGAACACTGGGGCCGCAGCGTCTGCGTTGCGGGCAACATTTCGCCCAGCGCGCTCGATGCCTTGCGCGTCGCGCTCGACGCGCAATGCTTGCCGGAATTCTGGGTGCTCGAATTGTCGAGCTTCCAGCTCGCGACCACGGAATCGCTCGCCTGCACCGCGGCTGCGGTCCTCAACGTTACCCAGGACCATCTCGACTGGCACGATTCCTTCGAGGACTACGTGTCCTGCAAGAGGCGGATCTTCGCGCCCGGCACGGCCTTCGTGGTCAATCGCGACGATCCCGTGACGCAGGGGATGCGCTCCAGGGACGGCAGCGGGGCGAGCTTTGGCCAGGGGGCCCCCGATCGGCCTGGCCAATTTGGTCTGACCCGCGATTCGGGCCTGAGCTGGCTGGCGTGCACCGATGTCGAGGAAGCGCCGCGGCGTCGGCCGCGCGCCAAACCGAATCCGCTGGGTGCGCCGGCAGCGCCGGTGCGCGCCATCGACCCGGAGCCGATCACGGTTCATCGGCTGATGCCGGTCGACGCGCTCGCGGTGCGAGGAACGCACAATGCGCTGAACGCGCTGGCAGCGCTGGCGCTGGCGCGTGCCATGGGCTGTCCGCTAGCACCGGCCCTGCGCGCCTTGCGCGAGTTTCGCGGGGAACCGCATCGCACCGAGACGGTGGCAAAAATCGGCGGTGTCGAGTACATCGACGACAGCAAGGGAACCAACGTCGGCGCGACCGTTGCCGCCCTGCAAGGCCTGGCCGATGTCTCGGGCGGCCGGCGGCGCATCCTCGTCATCCTCGGCGGCGACGGCAAGGGGCAGTCGTTCGAGCCCCTGGCCGACGCCGTGCGTGCGCACGCGCGCGCCGTGCTGCTGATTGGCAAGGATGCGCCGCGCATCGCCCTGGCCCTTGGCGGCATCGACGTTCCCATGACGTTTTCCGCTGACCTGCCGGCGGCGGTGCGCGCCGCCGCGGGTCTGGCGCAGCCCGGCGACATCGTCCTGCTTTCCCCGGCTTGCGCCAGCTTTGACGCATTCCGCGATTACGCGCACCGCGCACAGGTGTTTGTCGCGGCCGTGCACGAATTGGCCGCCGGCGGCGAACCGGCCCCTGGTCTTGCCGATCCGGAGCCGCTTTCGTGAGGCTGTTTACCGTACTGCGGGGTGTTCGCAAATCGGCCGCTGCCGGCGCGCGGTCGGTGCCTGGCGGTGCGGTATACGCGTTGGCCGGCTTGGGAGCCGCCACCGGTACGGATCGCCGCGGCTGGACGTCGCTGCGCTCCGTTGACGCGCCGCTGCTGCTGTTGATTGCGGCTCTGCTCCTGTTTGGCCTGGTGATGGTCTTTTCGGCCTCCATTGCACTTGCCGATTCGCCTCGGTACAAGGTCACGCCGACCTACTTCCTGCTTCGTCACTGCGTCTCCATGGTTGTCGCGCTGGCCGCGGCCGCGGTCGCATTCGCGCTACCGGTAGCGACCTGGCAGCGAATAGCACCATGGGTGTTTGGCGCCGCCGCCATGCTGCTCGTGGTCGTTCTTGTTCCCGGCGTGGGCAAGGGAGCGCTGGGAGCGCGCCGCTGGATCGGCCTGGGGGGCCTGAACCTGCAGCCGTCGGAAGTGATGAAGCTGGCATGTGTCATCTATGCCGCCGACTTCACGGTGCGCAAGCAGGACTTCATGCATGACTTTCGCAAGGGCTTCGCTCCCATGGCGGGGGTAATGGCCGTCGTCGGCGTGCTGCTGCTGCTGCAACCGGACCTGGGCGCTTTCGGCGTCATCGTCTCGATCAGCATGGCGATCCTGTTCCTGGGTGGTGTGAACGGACGCCTTTTTGCCTCGATCGCCGCGGCCCTCGTCGTGGCCTTCATGGGCGTCATCTGGGCAAGTCCCTGGCGGCGCGAGCGCATATTTGCGTACCTCGATCCCTGGTCGGCGGAAAACGTGCTCGGCCGCGGCTATCAGTTATCGCATTCGCTCATCGCCTTCGGCCGTGGTGAATGGTTTGGTGTCGGCCTCGGGGCCAGCGTCGAAAAGCTCCACTATCTGCCCGAAGCGCATACCGACTTCATCATGTCCGTGATTGGCGAAGAACTCGGCATGGTGGGCGTGCTGGTGGTGATCGTTTCCTTTTATTGGCTGGTCAAGCGGGCCTTTGAGATTGGGCGCCAGGCAATTGCCCTGGAACGGACGTTTTCCGGCCTCGTGGCTCAGGGAATTGGCCTCTGGATGGGATTGCAGGCCTTCATCAACATCGGCGTGGCGACCGGCTTGTTGCCGACCAAGGGACTCACTTTGCCGCTCATGAGCTACGGCGGTTCGGCGCTGATGAGTTCACTGGTTGCGTTGGCAGTGCTGCTGCGTGTCGACTACGAAAATCGGGTTCTGATGCGCGGGGGTATGACGCAGTGACACTCGCGATGACAATGTCGCCGCCCCGCAAGCTCATGATCGTCGCCGCGGGCACCGGTGGCCACGTGATGCCCGGACTCGCGGTCGCACAGGCTTTGCGCGCGCGGGGCTGGGCCGTGACCTGGCTCGGCACCCGATCGGGCATGGAGCGCGCGTTGGTGGAACGCGCAGGGCTGGAATTCGACGCCATTGCCTTTTCCAGCATTCGTGGCAAAGGCGTGCTGGCCCTTGCGGGAGGCATTTTCCGGTTGGGCCAGGCCTTCCTAGCGAGCATCCGCATCCTGCGTCGTGCAGCACCACAGGTCGTGTTTACCACCGGCGGCTACGTCGCGGTTCCGGCCGGCTTGGCCGCCGCGTGGCTTCACCGGCCGCTCTCGTTTCTCAACGCCGATGCGGCGCCGCAGCTGTCGCTGCGCGTGCTGCTGCGCTTTGTGCAGGTGGTGCTCTGCGGCTTCGACGGAGCCGCTGCGCGCATGGCCGGGCCCAAGGCGCGAATCAGCGGCGCGCCGGTGCGCGCCGAGATCGCCGCCTTGCCCGCACCGTCGATTCGCTTCGCCGGGCGCACCGGCAGGCTCTCGCTCCTAGTCGTCGGCGGCAGCCTGGGCGCTCGGGTGCTCAATGAAGTTGTTCCCGCGGCGCTGGCACTGGTGGATCCGTCCGATCGGCCCGATGTCGTGCATCAGTGCGGTGCCGGCAATGAATCGGCCACGCGCAGTGCCTACGACCGCGCGGGGGTTACGGCAGAGCTTTTGCCCTTCATCGACGATATTGCAGCGCGCTACGCAGCGGCCGACCTGGTCTTGTGTCGTGCGGGCGCAATTACCGTTACGGAGCTTTGCGCCGCGGGCGTTGGCGCCATTCTGGTGCCGCTGATTGCCGCGACCACCGCGCATCAGCGCGCAAACGCGGAGTTCCTTGCCGCCCGCGCGGCGGCGCTGCACCTGCCGCAAGCCGAATTCACGCCGCAGTCCTTATCGCAGATGCTGCACGGCCTGACGCGTCCGCGTCTGCAGCAAATGGCGCAGAGCGCCCGCGCTCTCGGTCGGCCTGAGGCGACCGCGCACGTGGTTCGCGAAATCGAGAACCTGGCGCAAGCCGCGGCACGGGGCGCATGAGACCGGCATGAAACATGCGATTCGACACATCCACTTTGTCGGTATCGGCGGCTCCGGCATGAGCGGCATCGCCGAGGTGCTGCTCAATCTGGGCTATGTCGTGAGCGGCTCTGACGCTAGCCCCGGCGCAGCAACCCAGCGCCTGCAGTCGCTCGGCGCCCAGGTCTACCAAGACCATGCGGCAGGCAACATCGCCCGTGCCGATGCGCTCGTGGTCTCCTCGGCGATCCGTCGTGACAATCCCGAACTCGTCGCGGCGCGGGCGCGCCGGATTCCGATCGTGCCGCGCGCGGAAATGCTCGCCGAATTGATGCGCCTCAAGAACGGTATCGCCATCGCCGGCACGCACGGCAAGACCACGACCACCAGTCTGGTTGCCAGCGTCCTCGCTGCCGGGGGCTTGGACCCGACCTTTGTGATCGGCGGGCGTTTGAACTCGGCCGGGGTCAACGCGCGTCTTGGCAGTGGCGAATTCATCGTCGTCGAAGCCGATGAATCCGATGCAAGCTTTCTGCATCTGTCCCCGATGATCGCGGTCGTTACCAACATCGACAACGATCATATGGAAACCTATGGTCATGACATGGCTCGGCTGCGCCAGGCCTTCGTCGAATTCATCGCTCGCCTGCCGTTCTACGGCCGTGCGGTGCTTTGTTTCGATGACCGACGGGTGCGCGAAATCTTGCCGCTGATATCCAAGCCGGTACTGGGATATGGATTCGGGGCCGATGCGCAGATCCGGGCCGTGGACGTGCGTGCCGACGGCACGGCCATGCGATTTACGGTCGAGCGTGAAAACGGGACGTCCCTGGCGGTGCGGCTGAATCTGCCAGGGGAGCACAACGTGCGCAACGCCCTGGCGGCGATCGCCGTGGCGCAGGAGCTGGGTGTGCCAGATGCGGCGGTCCTGGAGGCGCTGGACGGATTCAAAGGAGTTGGCCGGCGCTTCGCGCGCATGGGCGAAGTGCCGATCCCCGGCGGCGCATTCACCTTGATCGATGACTACGGGCACCATCCCGTCGAAATCGCGGCAACGCTGGGCGCTGCGCGCGGGGCGTTCCCGGGCCGGCGCGTCGTGCTGGTTTTTCAGCCGCACCGGTATACGCGCACGCGCGACTGTTTCGAGGATTTTATCGAGGTCCTCTCGCACGCCGATGCGTTGTTGCTCACCGAGGTATATGCCGCGGGCGAAACAGCAATCGTGGCCGCGGACGGCAGGAGCCTGGCGCGGGCCTTGCGACTAACAAATCGAGTGGAGCCGATCTTTGTCGAGAATATCGATGCATTGCCTAAGGCCATACTCGACACGGCCCGACCTGGTGACGTCGTCATTACGATGGGCGCAGGTTCCATTGGCGCCATAGCGCAGAAATTGCTGGTGCCATGAGCGAGCCGCCGATTTTGCCGCAGCCTTCGCAAGGTCCCGCGCCTGCGCTGCCCGCGCCTCACCAGTTGGGAAAGGTGGGCGTGCTGTTCGGCGGCCGCTCTTCCGAGCGGGATATATCGATATTGTCGGGAACGGCAGTTCTGCGGGCGCTACAGCAGTCGGGAGTGGATGCGCACGGTTTCGATCCGGCGACGCATACGATCGCGCAGCTCGAGGCTGCGGGGTTTGATCGGGTCTTCCTGATCTTGCACGGGCGTTTCGGTGAGGACGGCGCCATACAGGGCGTGCTGGAAATGCTGCGGATCCCCTACACCGGAAGCGGGGTGCAGGCCTCGGCGATCGCGATCGACAAGATCACGACCAAGAGGATATGGGAGTCCGCCGGGCTGCCGACCCCGGCCTGGACAAGTCATTGCCGGGGCGACGAACTGCCACAGGACCTGGGGCGGCTCGGTGCCGAGCTGGTCGTAAAGCCCGTCAGCGAGGGTTCGACCTTCGGTGTCACGAAGCTTTCCTCCGGTGATCGTGTGGCCCTGGAAAACGCGATCGGCGAGGCCCTGAAATTCGATCGCCGGGTGCTCATCGAGGAACAGATCATCGGACGGGAGCTGACCTGCGCGGTGCTCGGCGAGGGCCGAAGTGCGCGTGCGCTTCCCCTGGTGGAGATTCGCGCGCCGGAGGCCAACTATGACTATCACAACAAGTACTTCAGCGCCGCCACCCAGTACCTGTGCCCGGCGCCGATCGATGCGCAACTGGCAAGGCGCATCAGCGAGCTGTGCATTCGCGCCTACCAGAGCATTGGCGCGCGCGGCTGGGGCCGTATCGACGTGATGCTGCGTGACGAGGAGGGCGTCGAGCGTCCCTACCTGCTGGAGATCAATACGGCGCCGGGAATGACGGACCATTCGCTGGTGCCGATGGCGGCGCGGGCGGCCGGAATGAGCTTTGCCGAACTCGCGCTGCAGATCCTCGGCGATGCGCGTCTGGAGATTGGCGTATGAGCTCCGTCGATCTGCTGCGCTGGCTGACGCGTGCCCTGCTTGCCGGAGCACTGGTGTCTGCCGCAGGTGCGGGAATCGTCTGGGTGGCGCAGCGCCCCCAATTCGATTTCCACCGTATCGAGGTCGTTGGCGACTTGCGCCACGTAAGCCGCGCTGCCATACGTGGTGCGATCGCCGGCCATCTCGCGGGCAATTTCTTCACCATGCGTCTGACCGATTCGCGTGCCGCCTTCGAGACGATCCCCTGGGTGGCGTCGGCCTCGGTACGACGCGTCTGGCCCGATCGCTTGGTGGTGAACATGGTCGAACGCCGGGCGCTGGGGATCTGGAGCGATGGGCGGGTGCTGTCCGATACCGGTTTGCTGTTCGATGGCAACCCGGCCGAGGCCGAGCTCGACGGGGCGCAGGTCGAGTTTTCCGGACCGCCGCGGTTTGCCACCGAGGCCGTGCAAAAACTGCAGGCCTTCGGCGCCGCGCTCGGTGCGTTGCAGGGACCGATCACGGCCGTCGCGATATCCGATCGCGCGTCGTGGACGATCCGTACGGGCGCGGGACAGACCCTCGACCTGGGCCGGGACGATCCGCCGGGAAGCGTCCAAGGTCGACTGGTGGCAATCGCCGCCAACTACCCGGCCGTGGTGGCGCAGCTCAACGGACCTCCCATGCATATCGATGCCCGGTACCACAACGGCTTTGCGGCGACCAGACCATGAGGAACGAAACCAAGGAACTGATTGTCGGTCTCGACATCGGCACTTCGAAAGTTGTCGTTGCCGTTGCCGAGATCCTGCCCGAAGCAGGCTTCCAGGTGATTGGCCTCGGCCAATCGCGTTCGGAAGGCTTGCGCAAGGGCGTGGTAGTCAATATCGAGGCGACCGTGCGCTCGATCCGCGGCGCGCTCGAGGAGGCGGAATTGATGGCGGCCTGCCGCATCACCGATGTCTACATCGGCATTGCAGGCAGTCATATACGAGGCGTCAATTCGAGCGGCATGGTGGCCATCAAGGACCGCGAGGTGGCGTCCACGGACGTCGATCGGGTAATCGAAACCGCGCGCGCAGTACACATTCCCACCGACCAACAGGTCCTGCACGTCTTGACGCAGGAATTCATCGTCGATGGGCAGGAGGATATTCGCGAGCCGATCGGCATGAGCGGGGTGCGCCTCGAGGTGCGCGTTCATATCGTCACCGGGGCCGTCAGTGCCGCCCAGAACGTGGTCAAGTGCGTGCGCCGCTGCGGCCTGGAGGTGCAGGACATCATTCTGCAGCCCTTGGCCTCGTCCCTGTCCGTGTTGACCGCGGACGAACGCGAGCTCGGTGTTGCTCTGATCGACATCGGCGGCGGCACCACGGACATCACCGTGTTCACCGGCGGCGCCATACGACACACGGCAGTGATCCCGATTGCGGGTGATCAGATCACGAACGATATTGCGATGGCGCTGCGCACGCCGATTCCGGAAGCCGAAGAAATCAAGCTGGGGCATGGAATGGCCAAGGAAGTGCTGGCCGATGCCAATGATCGGATTGAGATCGCGGGGATCGGTGATCGCCCATCGCGCCTGTTATCGCGACAGGCGCTTGCCGCGGTGATCGAACCGCGCGTCGAGGAACTCTTCACGCTGGCGCAGCAGGTCATCCGCGAGTCGGGCTTTGAAGACAGGCTGGCCAGCGGAATTGTGCTGACGGGCGGCACCTCGCTGCTGCCGGGCATCGCGGAACTGGCCGAAGACGTCTTTTTGCGGCCGGCGCGCACGGGTTGGCCCGTCTACGCCGGCCCGCTGGCCGATGTCGTCCGCAATCCCCGCTACGCAACGGTCATGGGCTTGTTGGTCGAGGCGTATGCGCAGCGACAACGCGGCCGACGCCTGGTCGCGCAAAGCGGATCGCTCAAGGGAACCGTTCGACGCATGAAGGAGTGGATCGTTGGCAACTTCTGATGCGATGGCCGACGGCCTTGCGGGCATGCAAATTTTTGGGGCAGCGCAGAACGTCAAGTGCGCTGGCGCGTCGACCGACGGACGGCCTGCGGGCCAAGCTGTCCGGCCGGTGCCGCCGTGTTTGACATTGCGCGTTGCGATGGCGTGGTAGGAGAAACCGAAAACAGGAGAGCAAGATGGCATTTGAAATTCTTGAAACCGAGACAGTTGGTACCGTAATCAAGGTGATCGGCGTCGGGGGTGCGGGCGGAAACGCGGTCGAGCACATGATCCGACGCGGTGTCGAGGGGGTCGAGTTCATTTGTGCCAATACCGACCATCAGGCGCTGTTGCGCTCCAGCGTCAAGAATGTGATTCAACTCGGCAAGACCGGCCTCGGCGCCGGCAGCCGGCCGGAGGCGGGACGCCAGGCGGCCGAGGAGGCTCGCGATCGCATCGCCGATTCGCTGCGTGGCGCGCACATGGTATTCATCACCGCCGGCATGGGCGGCGGCACCGGCACGGGTGCAGCACCGGTCGTTGCCGAAATCGCGAAGGAGATGGGCCTACTGACCGTTGCCGTGGTGTCTAAGCCCTTCGAGTTCGAGGGACCCAAGCGAATGAAGTTCGCCGAGGCGGGACTGGCAGAATTGCACGAGAAGGTGCATTCGCTGATCATCATTCTCAACAGCAAGCTCGAGGAGGTCATGGGGGAGGACGCCGAGATGGCGGCTTGCTTCCACGCCGCTGACGACGTGCTGCACAACGCCTGCGCCGGAATTGCCGAAATCATCAATATTCCCGGCCTGGTCAACGTCGATTTTGAGGACGTCAAGACCGTCATGAGCGAACACGGCAAGGCGATGATGGGCACGGCGACGGCGTCCGGAACCGATCGGGCGCGGGTCGCCGCCGAACAGGCGGTCGCCAGCCCCCTGCTCGAGGGCGTCGACCTGTCCGGCGCGCGCGGCGTGCTGGTCAACATCACCGCAAGCAGTTCGTTGAAAATGAAGGAAACGCGCGAGGTGATGAACACGATCCGAGAATTTGCGGCCGAGGATGCGACCGTGATTTTCGGGACGGTCAGCGACGATACGATGGGCGATGAGTTGCGCGTCACCGTGGTCGCCACCGGCCTGGGCCGTGTGACTGTGGCGAAGAAGCCGCCGCTCACCGTCCTGCGCACCGGGACCGACAACGCGGCGATGGCAGCGTCGACCGGCGCTGCTGCGGCCCCGGCCAGCGACTACAGCCACCTCGACACTCCGGCGGTCTGGCGTTCGCGCGAGGGCGCCACGATGCGTGCCGCAAGCCTGGACGATTCGAGTGCCGAGCATCGGCTCGACATCCCGGCGTTTCTGCGCAAGCAGGCCGATTAGGCCCAGCGGAGCTCAGGCAAGCGATTCAATCCACTCGGCGACGAGCGTGTTGAATCGCTGCGCTTCATCCACGAACAGGGCGTGGCCCGCTTGTTCGAAGATTTCTACCTTGGTCGCCGGACGGGCCTGCAGCAGATGCTGCGACTGTTCCCGGAGGTGCGGCGTGACGATGTAGGCAAGGGGCCGATCGAATTCCTGCGCCACGGTGCGCCAGTGTTCGCGAGGCAGCGGATAGGAGAGCAGCGCGATGCTGCTCTCCAGGGGCATCCGCAGTGCCGCGTCGCGGATGCTGGCGAGCTCTGCGGCAGGCGGCGGGTGGGCGAACATCGATCGCACAAAATTCTCGACCGTGGCCACGCGCGCGCGCCGCAAATGCTCGATGAAATTCGAGGACTTGGGCGCCGGCGGCTCTCCGATCGAGTTGTCCACCAGTACCAAGGCGAGCAGGCGGCCGCTACCGTGCCGGTACACGTATTGGAGGGCTTCCAGCACGCCCAATGACCAGGCCACGAGAACAACGCGTTCGCGCCCGGCAAGCGCGTCGTGCAAATCATCGGCGCGCCGGTCCGCGGTATAGCCGGTGGCCGGGATCTCCGATTGGCCCTGCCCGCGTGGATCGATGGCAAGCGTTGGCCAGCGCGCCCCAAGCCCGATCAATTGCCGGCGCCAGATGGTCGCGGGCATGCACCAGCCAGGGAGTAGGGCGATGGTCAGTTGCCGGCCCGGGTTCTCCCCGGCCTCGACCTCGGGCGCGTGCTCGAGCACATTCAGGCGTACTCCGTCGCTGGTCACAATGGTGTGCGATGCGAATTGCACCGGCGCGGCCGTGCCCGCTTCATCGCTCGAAGGCCGCGGCGTAGCTTGGGGTGCGGCGCGCGCTCGTATCGGACCGGCCATCGTGCCCAGGCCGAGCGCGGCCAATATCGCTCTGCGACCGCGAGACCTCGGCGCCGACGGCATCGTGTACCTGTACGGGACGCCGCTCAGTGACTTGTTGGGCTGCGGAGCGCTAGCAGCAGGCCGGATTTGCCTTCCTTGCGCCAGTTGTACCCAAAGGGAAATGGCAGCGGTTCAGTATTGCCGGCTTTTTCATAGGCGTCTTCCAGGTCGCTTTGGAACCGCGATTCGAAGAGCTTGACGGGTCGCTCGTACTGCCCAAAGAGCACAATCCTGAAGCCGGCGTCCTTTACGGTCTTGAAGGGAAGACCGGTGTCGTCCTGCACGATGACGCTGGCATCGGCAAGAATTTCCTTGCGCAGCAAGCGGAAATGATTGCCATGGAGCAGGTACGAGGCGGATTTGAGCAACACCGAGGGGTGCGGAAACGTTTTCAACCATGGCAGGAAATCCGGGTAGTACTTCAATTCCCGGTCGCTTACATCCAGCGACAAGTACAACAAGACCTGCTGGCGCTGGGTATGCGGATTGGTGAATGCGATCCGCACGCCCTTCTCGAGGAGCTCGGGGCGAGGACCAGAGGCCTTGACGGCACTGCCGGTGTATTGCCTCGTGCGATCCGGCCACGGGTCCATGGGCTGAACCTCGTCGACCCGCAGGTCGAGCAGACCCATCATCGCCAACAGAACGGGAACCGTTCCTTGCAGGGCATCGGTCTGCAGCCGTTCCTTCATGTTCGGGGTTATGAAGAAATTCAAGGCAACCAGATCATTGAGCGCTGTGCGTAGGTCGCCGAAGAGTCCCGCCAGCTGCTGCTGATCCAAGCGCTCCAGTTGCGGCACTTCGCCCGGCGGCTCGAGACTGAAAAAGACATACGTATCGGCGTTCGGAAACAAGGCGTAGGCATTGACAAAATCCGGTCCGCTAAAAGGGTAAATCAGCGAGCCGCCATCGGCCGCTTGCGCCAGATGGCGTGCCTGCCATTCGTTGATCCGGTCCAACCGCGATCTCAATTGGCGTCCACCGGCGCGTGCCGCCTTGCGATGTTGCTGCCACGCGTCCCCCGCCGTGATTTGCGCGACCGCCGGATCGGACACTCCCGGATCGATCCCGGCAAGAAGCTTGGCGGTCGTGGTCAGCGATAATGGATCGGCGCGGACCGTCTGGTTCGAGGTCAGGCTCAGCGCGAGCCAGCCTGCGGCAAGCGCGACCCGCAAATACGGGTGGGAAGCGGCTTCAGAGGTTCGTCGGGGCAAAGGCAAGGGCATGCTGATCTCTTGAAAACGGGGAGGCGCCACGAGCTGGCAGGTCCAATTCTGCCATTGACTGCCCGGGCGTCCGTTGCAGACAGATACGATTGCTCGGTCATTTTTGTCGGTTTGGCCGGCGATGCGGCTTGCGGGCAACGATAGAATCCGTCCGGAGGCCAGAGCCGGCTCGCGATTCGGTTCCGCTCCGCGTCACCATAATTATGATTAACCAACGCACCTTAAAGTCGATTGCGCGCACCGTAGGGATCGGGCTGCACAGCGGAACGCGGGTGGAGCTTCGCCTGCGTCCGGCCGCCGTCGATACCGGGATCGTATTTCGCCGTACCGATCTCGACCCGGTGGTGGAGATTGCGGCGTCCGCGATGGCGGTCGGTGACACGCGTATGGCCTCCACGCTCGAGCACGAGGGCGTCAAGATCGCCACGGTCGAGCATCTGATGTCAGCATTGGCCGGCCTTGCGATCGACAACTGCTACGTGGATGTCGACGCCCCGGAAATCCCGATAATGGATGGCAGTGCAGCCAGTTTCGTCTTCCTGATCCGATCCGTTGGTGTCGTCGAACAGGCTGCCGCTCGGCGCTTTGTGCGCGTGCTCAAGCCGGTCGAGGTGCGCGAGGGCAAAAACGGCATGGACCGGTGGGCTCGGCTCGAACCGCATTTCGGATTCAAGCTTCGCTTCTCGATCGATTTCAACCATCCGGCTATCGATTCGACCACACAGGACGTTGAGGTCGATTTCGCGCGCGATAACTACGTTAGCGCCGTGGCACGAGCCCGCACGTTCGGCTTTGTCGACGAAGTCGAGGCATTGCGTGCGGTGGGGTTGGCACTAGGCGGCAGCTTCGAGAACGCAATCGTGATGGACGAATACCGCGTGCTCAACACCGACGGCCTGCGCAGCGGCGACGAATTCGCCAAGCACAAGATACTCGATGCCATTGGCGACCTTTACCTGCTCGGTCGGCCGCTGATCGCCGCCTATCGCGCGCACCGCTCCGGCCATGCCCTGAACAATCAACTGTTGCGGGCGTTGCTGGCCGATTCCTCGGCCTACGAGATCGTCAGTTTTGGCGCCGAGCAGTCGGTCCCGAAAGCCTTCCAAAGTTTGGCCTTTTCCTGATTCGCCGGCAATGTTCCGTGGCCTGCTTTTTGCGCTCGGCGCGGCAATCTTGGCTTGCGTGTTGCTGTATTTCATTAGCGGGCGCCCGCACTACCTGACCTGGGCGCGCCGACTGTTCCTGGCCGGGCTCGGCTCGGGCGTCGTTTTCTTCGCCGTCTTGCTAATCAAACGTCTGATCTGACTCGCGCATTCGAGCGAGCCGAGCGTCGATCGCTAGGCCCAATTTCGTGGCCGCCCGGCGCAGCCCGGATTCTGGAAGCGTAAGTGCTAGCTTTTGCGTGAATGCAAGCAGGCTGTCGTACCCCGCTGCCTCGTCGGCTCCTCTTGCTTGGACAAGCTCGCTCTTGGCGCCGCTATTTCGGGCATTAGCGGGCGGCTTTTCGCGTAGCGTGGGCAGTTGTACACCGACTTTGATTTCGCTAACTTCCAGGCCGTGGCTTTGTAATCTTGCTAAGAGCCGTGGAATCGCCTGGCGCAGCTTGGTCGAGTGTGCGCTGGATCGGAGCCAGATTCGGAGCACGCGCTCGCGCAGATCGCAGGTGCCGGGCCGCAATGGGTCCAAGTCGGGCGCGATCTCGGCGCAGATGGGCGCGATGATCCGCGCGGCCTGCTGGGCCGCCGCCAGGCGAGCAAGGATTGCTGCCGAAAGCGGGGCATCGGTCAGGATCTGGTCGAGGCGTCGGGCAGGGTGGCTCATCCGAATGGCCTACCAAGAACGGGTGTGTAGATCCCCGGCTTGGGCGTCGATAGATAGTAGCCGAAGGCCGGGCGCCCGGGTTTCCAGGCGCGTGGATCGGTGTGGAGGTGCGATTGCAGATCATCTTTGTGGATCGACGACTGGCACGGGCGCGGACGCTGACGCTGACGCGCATGCGCATGGTCGTGGCGGCCATCGGGTTTAGCCTTGCGATCCTGCT
>OMSW01000199.1 GCA_900290295.1 Burkholderiales bacterium | reverse complement strand
GGGGAGGGCGCTGGCAGTTGCGAAACCACTCCATCCGTGGCACAAGAAGACTCTCCTCGCAGGAAGCCATTCGCATCAGGGGAATTTATGAACGCGCAGCCAATGAGGATCTCGATCGCGCTGGCCGTGGCTCTTGCCGTGGCCGGCTGCACGGACGTAAGCCTGCGCACAGGCGGTGTGGAGACACCCGCCGCACCGCTCCCCGCTGCGGCCACGGACGGCACGAGGCCCTTGGGTGAGTCGAGCGACTACACCTACCGACTCCTCACACCCGAACAGACCGGATTGACCCAAGTCTTCGATGACGGACGTCATACCTATCTGACCTTCGCCGGCAAACCACCAGCGGGCTTGATGATTTTTGACGAGAACGGCAAAGCCGTGCCGTTCACGACCGCCGGACATTCCGCCATCGTGTCCACGATTCGCGGCGGCTTATTGGTGCGCACGCCCAGTCAGAGCAGCTATGCACAGCCGCGCATCCTCGAGCGCGGCGCGCGGGTCGAGGCGAGCCAACCGGGCGAGACCGACGCGACGGCCGCGTTACCCGCGGACCTGGCGGCCGCACGAGCGGAGATCCTGCGCGCCCAGCAGCGCATCGCGGGGCTCTCGGCGGAGCTGGATAAGGTTTCACGCGGCGAGGCCTCGGCGCCGCTGGCGCAAATTCGCTCCGAGATCGAGGAAATCCAGATGCAGTTGAATGGCGTGAGCGCGACGCTGGTGCGCGCGCACTTCGCCTCACGAAGCACCGTGCTGGCTCTTTCCGCCAGCACGAGCCAAGCGATCCTCGCCGCCGCACAACGTGCCGCGCAGGTTCGCATCCGTGGCCGGGCCGATTCTACCGGCACGCCGGCGGTCAATGCGTATCTTGCGCGCGAGCGGGCGTTGAGCGTCCGGCGCATGTTGATTGAAGGCGGCGTTGCGGCCTCGAAGCTGCGCACCAGCTACGTCAGTGCCGACTACATTGCTTCGAATAGCACCGCGGCTGGGCGCGCCCAGAATCGGCGGGTTGACTTGGTGTTCGTCGGCAAGGCCAGTGAGCCGATTCATGGGGTGCTCAATGAGTCCAGCACCGGGACCCCGAAGCTGGGCGACGTGCTAGCCAGGGCGAACACGCCAACGCTTAAGTTTGCTGATCGGTAACAGCGTTCAAGCCGAGGTCAACGGTCGAGCGGCGTTGAGCCGATGGACCGGCTTCGTTGAATTCACTCTGGCACGAGGCAGGCCATTCAAACCGGCGGAGGATCTCATGCAGACCCGTGATATCGCGCGCGTGCTGGCCGATTCCAGCGCCTCGGACTGGCTGAAAGACGCGATCCGAAGCTCGCTGGTCCGCGATCCGGTGGATGCCGCCAACGACGCAGAAGTGTTGAGTCAGTTACTGCAGCGGCGGGCCGATGCTATTTTGGCGGGCGATCTCGTGCGGGGCACGGATTCTGGCCGAGGCGTTTTCTCTAATA
>OMSW01000200.1 GCA_900290295.1 Burkholderiales bacterium | reverse complement strand
CGACCGGCTCAATTCAATCTGGCCCTTGAGAAGTCAGTCCCGGCACCGATATACCTGTCAAGAAGCGGCGCTGCGATGGTGAGACCGCGGTCGGTTGCAGGCTGCTGCATTGTTACGGGAACGGGGTTGCCATGAACATGGTCTACAACAGTTCGAACTACTGCGTCGTCGAGTTCTCCGACTTCGGAGACGTTGGCGAGCATCCTGCCGGCGGCTTCGAGATCATGGACAAAGGACTGCGGCGTGAAATCTTCCTCGATGGAAAGCAGGCAGAGCACTTCAAGAACGACGTCGCCCGCTTGATTTCCAGCGAACCATCCTCGGATGAATTCGACGACTTCCTGGCCAACTACACGGGCCTGATGACGCAGGTCGTAGCGCTGCACTAGATCCCGGCAGCGCGTCCCGGCGCTCTCGCCGGGCACCCAAGCTCCCCCGTATCGCAGGCTCTCTCGGTCCTAGGTGCAGGACCGTCGGGGCCTTGCAGCCGTCCGATCCAGCTTTGGGCGCCTCGTGCCGGGCAAGCCGTCCCGGACCGATATGGGCTGCGGGTCTGCCGCCTCCGTACAATGGATGCCAAACTGGAACCAGCGCCGATGCCCTCGTCTTTCGCCAATTCATCTTCCGGGCGCTCCGCCGAGGAAACCCTGCGAGCGCTGCTTGCCCGCCGCATCCTGATACTGGACGGAGCGATGGGTACGATGATCCAGCGCTATCGACTGGGGGAAAATGATTTTCGCGGCACCGATCGCACGCAGCGCTTTGCCGCACACCCGATTGAGCTCAAGGGCAACAACGAGTTGCTGCAACTTAATCGTCCCGAACTGATCCAGCAGATCCATGAACAATACCTGGAGGCCGGTTCGGACATCATCGAGACCAACACTTTCGGTGCGACGAGCGTCGCTCAGGCCGACTACGGTCTGGCGCAGTTTGCCTACGAGATGAACGTCGAGGCCGCGCGCGTGGCGCGGCGCGCGTGCGCCCGTTTTGCCGGCGCCGAGCGGCCGCGCTTTGTCGCCGGCGCAATGGGGCCGACTCCAAAGACGGCCTCGATATCACCCGATGTCAACGATCCGGGTGCGCGCAACATCACGTTTGCGGACTTGACGCTGGCATACGGGGAGCAGGCGCGCGGTCTGCTCGACGGCGGTGTCGACCTGCTCCTGGTGGAGACGATTTTCGACACCCTCAATGCCAAGGCCGCCGTCTTCGCGATTGAAGAGGAATTTGACCGGCGCGGCGTGCGCGTGCCGCTCATCATTTCCGGCACCGTGACCGATGCCTCGGGGCGCATTCTCTCGGGGCAGACCGTCGAGGCCTTCTGGAACTCGATGCGCCACGCCCGCCCGCTAGCGATTGGCTTGAATTGCGCACTCGGCGCGGCCTTGATGCGGCCGTACATCGAGGAAATGGCGGGCCTGGCGGATACCTTCATCTGCGTCTACCCCAATGCCGGCCTGCCCAACCCGATGTCCGACACGGGATTTGATGAAACGCCGGACATTACGTCCCGCTTGATACGGGACTTCGCGAGCAGCGGCTTCGTCAACATCGTCGGCGGCTGCTGCGGTACCACGCCGGCGCACATTCAGGCAATCGGTGCCGCGGTCCAGGGGCTGGCGCCGCGCGCGGTCCCGGTCATCGAGCCGCGGCTGCGGCTCTCCGGGCTCGAAGCGCTGAA
>OMSW01000266.1:10253-12794 GCA_900290295.1 Burkholderiales bacterium | reverse complement strand
TCCCGGCCTTGGTGGTGCCTCGGCGCTCAAGCCGGAAATCGTCGATGGACTCGACATCCTCATCATTCGGGAGCTGACGGGCGATATCTATTTCGGCGAGCCGCGGGGCATCCGGACGCTGGAATCGGGCGAGCGCGAAGGCTTCGACACAATGCGCTACCGCGAAAGCGAGATCCGGCGCATTGCCCACGTGGCGTTTGCATCGGCACGTGGACGCGGACGGCGGGTCTGTTCCGTCGACAAGGCCAATGTCCTTGAGACCATGCAGTTGTGGCGCGAGGTCGTGACGGAGGTGGCGCGCGAATATCCGGACGTGGCGATCAGTCACATGTACGTCGACAACGCGGCAATGCAGCTGGTACGGGCCCCGCGGCAATTCGACGTCATCGTGACCGGCAACATGTTTGGCGACATTCTCTCCGACGAGGCCTCCGCCTTGACCGGTTCGATCGGCATGTTGCCATCGGCTTCCCTGGATGAGCGGCACAAGGGTATGTATGAGCCGATCCACGGTTCGGCGCCCGATATCGCCGGCAAGGGAATTGCCAACCCATTGGCAACGATACTGTCGGCCGCGATGATGCTGCGCTATTCCCTGCGCCAGGAGGCGTTTGCGCAGCGGATCGAGCGCGCCGTCGAATCGGTGCTACGTTCCGGACTGCGTACCTGCGATCTGGCGCGCGCTGGCGAACCGGCGATCGGAACCGCGGCCATGGGCGATGCGGTAGTTGCTGCGCTGTGATGATGATTTTTTCCGGTCAATGCCGGATCCCCGCGTTGGGGTCAACGGCCGAACCGCTATCGAAGCCGTAGCGGTGATGGCAATGGACGTCGAGCTATGAAGGTTGGATTCGTCGGATGGCGCGGAATGGTGGGCTCCGTCCTGCGCGAGCGTATGCAGGCCGAGGACGATTTCCGGCGTTTTGAGAGCGTCTTTTTCTCGGGATCACAGGTCGGGGCGCCTGCTCCCCGGGTCGCGGGCGCGCTGGTCGGCGGCAAGCAGCGCCTCCTCGATGCCTTCGACATCGATGCCCTTGGCATGTGTGACGCGATCATCTCGTGCCAGGGAGGCGAGTACACGCTCGACGTGCATCCGCGGCTACGCGCAGCCGGATGGCGGGGCTACTGGATCGACGCGGCATCGGCGCTGCGCATGCGCGACGATACAATCATCATCCTCGACCCCGTGAACCTGCCGGTGATCCGCGCCGGCATGGAGCGCGGCGTGCGCGATTTCATCGGCGGCAATTGCACCGTGAGCCTGATGATGATGGCGCTCGACGGCCTGTTCAAGGCCGACTTGCTGGAGTGGGTGACGGCCATGACCTACCAGGCGGCGTCCGGAGCGGGGGCCCAGAACATGCGCGAGCTGCTGAGCCAGATGGGGCAGCTGCATGAGAGCGTGCGCAGCCAGCTGGCGGATCCGGACTCGCCGATCCTGGATATCGATCGGGCCGTGAGCGCAAGGATGCGCGGCGATGGTTTCCCGCGCGAGCAATTTGGCGCGGTCCTCGCCGGCAGCCTGATTCCGTGGATCGATAAGGACCTGGGAAACGGCCTCAGCCGCGAAGAATGGAAGGGCGGGGCCGAGGCGAACAAGATACTGGGGCGGCCACCGATGGGGCGCACCGGATCGATAGTGGTCGAGGGGCTGTGCGTGCGCATTGGTGCCATGCGCTGCCATAGCCAGGCCCTGACGATCAAGCTCAAGCGCGACCTGCCGCTGACGCAGATTGAGAAGCTGTTGGCCGATGCGAACCGCTGGGTGCGAGTGATTCCCAATCAGCGCGAGCAAAGCATTGATAATCTGTCGCCTGCCCGGGTGAGTGGGACGCTGGACGTGCCGATCGGCCGCCTGCGCAAGCTGGCGATGGGCGGGGAGTACCTGTCGGCGTTCACGGTCGGGGACCAGCTGCTTTGGGGGGCTGCAGAACCTTTGCGCCGTATGCTGCGCATCCTGCTTGGGGAGCCCGATTAAAGCCCGCCCAGAGCCCGATCGGGGTTCCATTCCGACGAATATGCGGTATGAAAGCCTTGGATTTTGGCAAGAATGGTATCTCTTGATCTTTCTAAACTTGCGTGCGTAAGTCTCTGATGTTATTTTCCAAAAGCTGTTACATCCTCGATCGGGGAGACGCTAGTGCCGCCGCGAAATTTAATGCTTACTCTGCAAGAATTTGCCAATCGCCTCGCGCTCTCCGGGCAGTTCTTTGATCGCAATGCGGGTCAAAGTTCGAGTCGCGTGCGGGTGAGGTTCCTGCTGGCGGCCGCGTTCGCGCTGTCGGCGGCCATGGGCCTAGTCCATCCTGACGCGCAGGCAGCGGGCCTGGGGCGGCTCAGTGTGCATTCCGACCTCGGTCAGCCGCTCAAGGCCGACGTGGAGGTGCCCGCAGTTGGAAGCGACGAGGCGCCTTCACTGCAGGTACACCTGGCCTCGCAGGCCGCATTCAAGCAGGCCAACCTCGATTTCAACCCGGCCCTCACGCAGTTGCGCTTTGATCTGGAAGCGCGCGCGGACGGAACGTATGTCGTCCACATCAC
>OMSW01000266.1:0-10243 GCA_900290295.1 Burkholderiales bacterium | reverse complement strand
TGGTCCGCCGGGCGCGTGCTGCGCGAATACACCGTTTTGCTCGATCCTCCGGGATTGCGTCAGACACCCCAAATCATTGCACCGCTCGCCTCACCAGCGCCCGCCGTCGCTGCCGAGGCGCCGCCGGCGCCGCAGCCGGAGGTTCCCGCCGCGCCGGTTGCCGCTGCGGTGCCGCCGCCTTCGCCCGCCCCCGAGATGCTCGCGCCGCCTACGCCCGCCCCGGAGGCGCCCGCGCCGTCCGCGCGCGCGCCGGAGCCCGAACCAGCGCCGGTGGCGCAGGAGGCGCCACCGCCGGCCCCAGCACCTGCGCCACGCACCCTTCACGTCAAGTCCGGTGACACGCTCGGGAGTATTGCGCTGGAAAGCAAGGCCCCCACGGTGTCGCTCGACCAGATGCTTGTCGCACTACTCCGGGCAAATCCCAAGGCCTTTATCAACGGGAATATTAACCTGCTGCTGGCGGGACAGAGCCTTACCGTGCCGAGTGCTGATGCGGCGCTCAACGTCGACCCGGCCCAGGCCCACCGCGAAGTGGCGGCGCAAAGCGCTGACTTCGCGGCCTACCGCAGCCGCTTGGCGCAGACCGTTGCTGCCGCTCCTGCGGAAGCCGAGAAGCAGGCAACGGCAGCCGGAGCGGGGCGGGTCACTACCAAGGTGGAGGACAAGAGTGCTGCGCAAAAGGCCGGCGATCAGCTAAAGATCGCCAAGGCCGCTGAGCAGGGCGCCGCCGGCGCTACGGGCATCTCGGGCAAGGACGAAGAGATTGCCCGGCAGCGCGCCGTCAAGGAAGAACAAGATCGGGCCGCTGCGCTTGCCAAGGCGAACGCGGACATTAAGCGCGCCAATGAGCTCGCCGCGAAGGCCGCGGCGGCCGCGCAAGAGCAGGCCGAGGCCGCTAAGGCGGCTGCCGCCAAGGCGGAGGCCGCCAAAGCCGAGGCCGCACGAGTAGAGACCGCAAAGGCCGAAGCAGCCAGGGCGGAGGCCGCCAAGGCCGAGGCAGCCAAGGCCGAAGCAGCCAAAGCCGAGGCCGCCAAGGCCGAAGCCGCCAAAGCCGAAGCTGCGAAGGCCGAAGCCGCCAAGACGGCGTTGCTGGCGCAGGCGACGGCGCCGAAGGCCGAGGCCCCCAAGGCCGAGCCGCCCAAGGTGATGCCTCCTCCTCCGGCACCTGCAGCGCCATCTGTCAGCCTGGTCGACTCCTTGACCTCGCCGGTTGTGCTCGGTTCCGGCGGCGCCGCTCTGCTCGTGATCCTTATCGCGCTGAACGTGATTCGGCGCAAGCGCTCGGCTGGGGCGGACCAGTTAAAGACCGAGGGTGAGGCGCTCGCCGCCAACTCCCTGTTTGGCGCAGCCGGTGGCCAAAGCGTCGACACCGGCGCGACCAGCTCGTTCAATTCCAGCTTCATTCCGGCCGCCTCGCAGCTCGATTCCAACGAGGTCGATCCGGTCGCTGAAGCCGACGTGTACGTCGCCTACGGTCGGGAGGAGCAGGCCGAGGACATCCTCAAGGAGGCGCTGCGCTTGCAACCGGACCGCCATGCGGTGCGCGTAAAACTGCTGGAGATCTATTCGCGGCGCAACGACAAGGCCTCGTTTAACGCGGTTGCGCAGGAACTGCGCGATCGCACGGGTGGCGTCGGCGAGGACTGGGACCGTGCCGCCAAGCTCGGCAGGACCCTGGACCCGGCCAATGCTATGTACGCCGGAGCGGCAGCGGCCGCGGAAACCGGATCTCGTGGACCTACGACGGATTTGCGCTTGGGCGGGGCCACGGGCAGCCGCGCCCCGGAAGGCGGGGAACTGGCGGAAACCGGCGCCGGCGCGCATGGCGGCGAACTCGAGTTCGACACCATCTCGCGCATGGTTGGCGACAAGTCGAAGCTGCGTGCCGCTGCCGTTGTCGATACGCGCGGAGGTCCCGAAACGGCGCTGGCGCCGGTAACCACGATGCCGGTCGAGGCCACCGGTAACCTTGCGCCCACGACGCGCGGGCCAAACACCGCGACCCAAGGCTTCGAACCGAAATTGCCGCCGGAGGTCTTGTTCGGTCAAAAAGCCCCGGCGCCGGCAAGCCCGGTCGCCGCTGTCGCGCAACCTGCTGCGCGCGCCGCTGTGCCCTCGTCCATCGACTTTGGCGCGCTGGATTTCGATCTGGGCCCAAGCAAGCTGAACGTAGAGGCGCAAACCGAGCTTCCGGTCGAGAAGGAGGAGCCGGAGCCGCAGCCGCCGGCCACGGTAAGCGTCATCGAGCCGCCGACGATCCCGTCGCTGGACCTGATGTTCCCGACGCCCGCGGCGTCGGCGCGCCCGACCGTGCCGCCGACGGTCACCGGCTCGGCTCCGGTCCCGAATATCGATTTAAACCTTCCGGGCGCATCGGTGCCGCGTACGGACGGTCGCTCCCTCGGTTCCCTGGAAGAGGCGCTTTCGCGCCCCACGCTGGTCGGGGCGGTCGGCTCGCTCTCCGACGACGATGTTCCGCGCCTGAATTCGAATACGGACCAGGCGACCGTGCCGCTGATCGACTTTGATCTCACGGGCGCCGACGCCGCGATGACGGGGCGGCGCACCGAGACACAAGCCGGCAGCCCGATGGCCTCGCAGATGGCCACTAAGCTCGATCTGGCACGCGGATACATCGATCTGGGCGTCAAGGACGGAGCGCGCGAGCTGCTCGAGGAAGTGATGAAGGACGGAACTCGCGAACAACGCCAAGCGGCAGTCGAGCTTATCAAGCTGGTCGAAGCCTGATACCGGCTGTCGTACTAATGCCGCGCAGGCGCATTGCGCTGGGCCTGGAGTACGACGGTGCACAGTTCGAGGGTTGGCAGACGCAGCCGCACGGCCGGACCGTACAGGACGTGCTCGAACGCGCCATCGCCTGCTTTGCCGACGAGCCCGTTGCCACCATCTGCGCCGGGCGCACCGACGCGGGTGTGCACGCCAGCGGACAGGTAGTGCATTTTGAAGTCGATCGGGAGCGCACGGAGCGTTCCTGGGTGCGCGGCGTCAATCGCTTCCTGCCGCCACAAATTGCGGTGCGGTGGGCAACCGGCGTAGGTCCCGAATTTCATGCGCGCTACAGCGCACGCGCGCGTCACTACGAGTACTGGATTCTGAACCAGGGCGTGCGCTCCCCGCTGCTGGATCGGCGCACCGGGTGGGTTTTCCGGACGCTGGACGTCGACGCCATGCAGGCGGCCGCGGCGCACCTGCTGGGAACCCACGATTTCAGCTCCTTTCGGTCGGCACAGTGCCAATCCGCCTCAGCGACCCGAACCCTGCTCCAGTGCGACGTGCAGCGCATAAGCGGCTCGCTCGTGCGCGTGCGCGCAAGCGCCAATGCTTTTTTGCATCACATGGTGCGCAATCTCGTCGGTGCGTTGGTGGCGGTTGGCACGGGGCGTCACAGCAGCGCCTGGATTTCGCAGGTGCTGCACGCACGGGATCGCACACGGGCAGCTCCCACGATCGAGGCCGCAGGACTGTATCTGACGGGCGTCGAGTACGATGCACAGTTCGGCTTGCCGCCGTCGGCGGCGGAACGCTTGATATTGCGGTAAAAAGGCCTGCTACATGCGGCGAACACGGATCAAGATCTGCGGTCTCACGCGCGTCCAGGACGTGCACAGCGCATGCGATCTGGGTGCCGATGCCGTCGGCTTCGTTTGCTATCCGGCCAGCCCCCGCTTTGTCGATACGGCCCGCTTGGCCGAACTGGCTCGTGCGGTCCCGCCCATGGTGGCGCCGGTGCTGCTGTTCGTCAATGCCACGGCCTCGGACGTGGGCCGCGCGCTCGGTGTCGTGCCCAACGCGCTGCTGCAGTTCCACGGCGACGAGGACCATGCTGCCTGCCGGTCCTTCGGGCGCCCCTACCTGCGCGCAGTGGCGCTCGGCGCAGGGGTCGATTTGCTAGACTACGAGCGCGAATTCCCGAGCGCCTCGGGGCTGCTGGCCGATGCACCCAGCAAGGGATTCGGCGGCGCCGGATGGGCCTTTGACTGGAAGCGCTTGCCCGCACCGGCGGCGCGTACCTTGCCCCTGGTCCTGGCCGGTGGGCTGCAAGCAGACAACGTCGCGGTGGCAATCGGGCTCGTGCGGCCGTACGCCGTCGACGTGAGCAGCGGCGTCGAGGAGACGCACGGAATCAAGAGCGTGGCCCGGATGCGCAGCTTTTTTGCTGCGGTGCGATCGGCGGACGCGCAAATCGGAGCAGCATGAGTCCATACGACCTACCCGATGCGATGGGCCATTTCGGTCCCTACGGTGGGACCTTCGTGGCCGAGACCTTGTTCCAGGCCCTTGACCAGCTGCGTCATGCCTACCTCGCCAGCCGCGGGGACAGTGAATTTACCGCGGAGTTTCACCGCGAACTCAAGCACTTCGTCGGTCGGCCCAGTCCGATCTACCCGGCGCGTCGCTGGAGCCAGATGCTCGGCGGTGCGCAAATGTACTTCAAGCGGGAGGATCTCAATCACACGGGCGCACACAAGATCAACAACACCGTCGGCCAGGCGCTGCTCGCGCACAAGATGGGCAAGAAGCGGGTGATTGCCGAGACCGGCGCCGGGCAGCACGGCGTTGCCACGGCCACGGTTGCGGCCCGCTTCGGCATGACCTGTGTCGTATACATGGGCTCGGAGGACATGCGGCGCCAGGCGGCCAACGTGTATCGCATGCGTTTGCTCGGCGCCGAGGTCCGTCCGGTCCAAAGCGGATCGCGCACGCTCAAGGACGCACTAAACGAGGCCATGCGCGACTGGGTGACAAACGTCGACGATACGTTTTACATCATCGGCACGGTCGCCGGTCCACATCCGTATCCGATGATGGTCCGCGATTTCAATTCAGTCGTTGGCAAGGAATGCTTGGCGCAGATGCCCGAACTCGTCGGGCGTCAGCCGGATTACGTCATTGCCTGTGTCGGTGGCGGCAGCAACGCCATGGGCATCTTCTACGATTACATCGATCATGAGGCCGTGAAACTGGTCGGGGTCGAGGCGGCAGGCGAGGGCCTAGATTCGGGCAAGCACGCTGCCAGCCTGGAACGCGGCAGCCCCGGCGTCCTGCACGGCAATCGCACGTACCTGCTGCAAAACGCCGATGGCCAGATCCAGGAGACGCACAGCATCAGCGCCGGGCTCGATTACCCGGGAGTGGGTCCCGAACATGCCTGGCTGAAGGATTCGGGCCGTGCGCAGTACGTGGGCATTACCGATGCCCAGGCGCTGCAGGCGTTTCATGATTGCTGCCGCATCGAGGGCATTATTCCGGCCCTGGAATCGAGCCACGCCTTGGCCTACGCGGCCCAACTTGCCCCCCAGTTGGCGGCCGATCGCGTTTTGCTCGTCAATCTGAGCGGTCGCGGCGACAAGGACCTGCACATCGTCGCCGACGCCGGCGGGCTCGAAATATCGGGCCCAGCTCACGCCGGCGCGGGCAGCGCGCCGGGCACATGGACTTCCAGGGGATATTCGTGACCCGCATCGCTGCGCGCTTTGCCCAACTGCGCGCGCGTGACAGCACTGGGCTGGTCGCATACATTGCAGCAGGGGACCCGACCCCCGCGTTGACCGTTCCGCTGATGCACGAGCTGGCACGTTCCGGAGCCGATGTCATCGAACTCGGGGTGCCCTTTTCGGATCCGATGGCCGATGGCCCGGTGATTCAGCGCGCCGCGGAGCGGGCAATTCGCAACGGGGTCGGCTTGCGCCAATGCCTGCAGATGGTGAGCGGGTTTCGTCGCGACGACACGTCGACTCCGGTCGTGCTCATGGGATATGCCAATCCGATCGAGCACATGGGAACCGAGGCCTTCGTCGCGACGGCTGCCGACGCGGGCGTTGACGGGGTGATCGTCGTCGATTACCCGCCGGAGGAGTGCCAAAGCTTCGTGGCTGCCCTGCGTAGGGCGAATATCGATCCGATTTTCCTGCTTGCGCCGACTTCCACCGACCAGCGGATCGAGCAAATCGCTCGCTGCGCAGGCGGTTTCCTGTACTACGTGAGCCTGAAGGGCATCACCGGTGCGGGCAACCTGGATGCCGATGCCGTGGCGGCGCGATTGCCGGCAATACGGGCACGCAGCAAACTCCCGCTTGCGGTAGGGTTTGGCATTCGGGATGCGGCGGGGGCCCGCGCGGTCGCACGTATTGCGGACGCTGTGGTCATCGGCAGCAGGCTCGTCGAGGAGATCGAGAAGGCCGGTGCGGACGGCGCGCTGCGCGCCGTTGCCCGCCTTGTTGCCGAGTTCCGGCTGGCTATCGATAGCGCCAGAGCCGCCAGGATTTGCTGAGCGCGTTGCAATCACCAGTCAAATAACGAATAACGATTCCATGGCAATCGCCTACGGGGGACGACAATGAGCTGGATCGAAAAGCTCCTACCGCCGCGCATCAAGCCCGGCGGCGCGCGCAAGACGGTTCCCGAAGGCGTATGGACCAAGTGTCCTGGTTGCGAAGCCGTGCTCTACAGCGCCGAGCTGGAGCGCAGCCTCCAGGTCTGCCCCAAGTGCGGTCATCATATGCGGATCCGCACGCGCGAACGCCTAGATGCGCTGTTGGACCCCGAGGGCCGGTACGAAATCGGTCAGGAGGTACTGCCTGTCGACACGCTGCGGTTCAAGGACAGCCGCAAGTACAGCGATCGGCTGCAGGAGGCCACGCGAGATACCGGGGAGACCGATGCCTTGGTCGTCTATGCGGGCTCGATTCGTGCCATACCGGTGATCGTGGCGGCCTTTGAGTTCGAATTCATGGCCGGATCGATGGGTTCGGTGGTCGGCGAGCGCTTCGTACGAGGCGCCCAGGTCGCGCTCGAACAGAAGATGCCCCTGGTCTGCATTACTTCCACGGGCGGGGCACGCATGCAGGAGGGACTGTTTTCGCTGCTGCAAATGGCCAAGACCACCGCCATGGTGGCGCGGATGGGACAAGTCGGCCTGCCCTTTATTTCGGTGCTGTGCCATCCTACGACCGGCGGGGTTTCGGCGAGCTTCGCGTTCATGGGTGATGTCGTAATTGCCGAGCCCAAGGCCCTGATCGGCTTTGCCGGCCCGCGGGTGATCGAGCAGACGGTGCGCGAGAAGCTGCCCGAAGGCTTCCAGCGCTCGGAATTTCTGCTGCAAAAGGGGGCCATCGACATGATCGTCGATCGCCGTGAGATGCGCGACGAGTTGGCGCGACTGCTGGCGCTGCTGATGCGACAACCGATCGAAGCGATTGTCTAGCCGGCTCCTGCAGGGCGTTTGCGCGCCTCGGTCCGCGGGTTGACCAGATTCATGAATTTGCCGGACACGCTGGATGCGTGGTTGGCGTATATCGAGGGGCTGCACCACCGACCCGTCGACCTGGGACTGGACCGTGTGCGTGCGGTGGCCGGGCGTTTGAGCTTGGCACTTCCGGGCACGAAAATCATCGTCGGTGGTACCAATGGCAAAGGGTCGACCTGCGCCATGCTCGAATCGATACTTCGCGCCGCCGGCTACCGGGTCGGATGCTACTGCTCACCGCACCTGCTACGGTTCAACGAGCGCGCACGCGTTGACGGCGAACCGGCGGGCGATGCCTCGCTGATTGCACAGTTCGAAGCGGTCGAGCGCGCCCGCGGATCGACCACGCTGACGTATTTCGAATTCACGACCCTAGCGGTGCTGGCCTGGTTCGCACGCGAGCAGATCGAGGTCGCTATTCTGGAAATTGGCTTGGGTGGACGCCTGGACGCGGTCAACATTATCGACGCGGATTGCTCCATCGTCACGAGTATCGATCTGGATCACACGGATTTGCTGGGCGCTACGCGCGAGCACATTGGCATCGAAAAGGCCCACATCTTCCGCCCTGGCAGGCCCGCGATCTGCGTGGATCCGGATCCACCCGTTTCCTTGACGGAGTTTGCCCGCAGGATCGGCGCCGTGCTATGGCGATTCGGTCAGGATTTTTCTGTGCAAGCACCGTCCGAGGCCCAGGCGCCGCGGCAATGGACCTACCGTGGCCGCTATGGTAATCGGGCTGCGTTGCCGTGGCCGGCGTTGCGCGGAGCGCACCAGTTGCGTAACGCCGCCGGCGCCCTGGCGGCCCTCGAAGCGCTGGCGCAGTGCCTGCCGGTCGACCAGCAGGCGGTGCGGCGCGGCCTGTCCACGGTGCGATTGCCAGGTCGCTTCCAGGTCGTTGCCGGACGTCCGACCATCGTGCTGGACGTTGCGCACAATCCACAGGCTGCGCGCGCCCTGGCGCAGGCCCTACACAGCCATGATTTGGCTGCCAATCAGCGCGAGACGACGCATGCTGTCTTCGGAATGCTGCGCGACAAGGATGCGCGCGCGGTTGTGAAGGCACTGGCGGGCGAAGTCGACTTCTGGCACCTGGCGCCGACATCCGGTGAACGGGGCCGGGACGTGGCCGCACTGGAGGCGGCCGGATTTGATGATGCACCGGCGCCGCCCCGAGCGCTGCACGATTCGGTCGCCGCAGCGCTCGATGCCGCGATGGCTGCGGTGAAACCCGATGATAGAATCGTCGTGTTTGGTTCATTCGTCATCGTCGCAGATGCATTGCGATGGTTGGAGCGCAGGCCGCGATGAAACTGGCGTTCTGGAAGCGCAAACGCTCGCGACGCAGTTCGCCCGGGCCCGCGGATGCCGATGTTGGGCTGGAGTTCGATCCGGCCGCCGGCGAGGCCGACCCGGATGAAGCCGCGGCCCTGCTGCTGCGGGTGCGCACGCGGCGGCGCCTGATTGGGGCCTGCGCCCTGCTGCTAGCGGTGGTTGTGCTCGTTCCGATGCTGCTCGACCCGACACCGCGCGCCGTGCCGGATAACATTCCCATCGAACTGCCCAGTGACAAAACGCCATTTGCGCCGAGGCTGTTGGCGCCCGCACCGGAAGTAACGGGTGCATCCGGCGCGCCGGCCGCACCCGGCTCGGCTGCCGATACGGCCGTCGATGCGCAGTCCTCGGGTCCTGCGCCCGCGGGCGGCGGATCGGCATCCAAGGCGGGCGATGATCATTCCGCCCGCGGCAAGAAGCATCCTCCCACTTCCGGCGATGCTGGCAAGAGCGAATCCAAGCACGCGGTGCGCAAGTCCGATACATCGGCACCGGCGCAGGGGCGGATTTTCCTACAGGCGGCGGCGCTGGCCGATGAAGATGCGGCCCAGGAACTTGCCAGCCGGCTGGCGCTGTCCGGCCTGGCGCCGTCCGTGGAACGCACCGACACCAACAATGGCGTGCGCTTTCGCGTGCGCCTAGGTCCCTTTGCTTCGCGCTGGGAGGCCGAACGCTCGCGCGCCCGCTTGCGGGCGCTGGGCGTGAACTCGAACATCGTGGGCGCGTGATGCGTCGTGTGACGAGCGCGTGTCGTTTCCCGCCGATGATGCGGCCGGTTCGCGGCCCGCGGCAGGTTTGCGTGGATCGGAGCCTGCGATGAGCGCCGTTGACGCACTGTTTGCGATACTGCTACTGCTGTCCGTATTGTGGGGGTTTTGGCGCGGCCTGACGCGCGAGCTCGTGTCAATGATCGCCTGGGTGGCTATCGGCGTGCTGGCGTTTCGCTACTCCGCCCGGGTCGGACATCTGCTACCCTTTGATGCGCCAGACATGGTGCATGTGGCGTTGGGCGTGGCCATAATCGTGGTACTTGGCGTCATCTTGGCGGCAATTGCCGGCCGCTTGTTGCGGACCGCGGTCACCGCATCGAATCTGGCGGGCGCAGATCGCGTTCTTGGAGCGCTGTTCGGCGCAGTGCGCGGCGGTCTCGTAGTCCTGGTGATCGCCGCGCTGGTTGTCGAGGCAGGCTTTTCCGAAAGCCGCGTTTGGCGCCATTCGGCCAGCGGGCCCTACCTTGAGCATGTATGGCACTGGATGGCGGGCAGTGTGCCGCGCCCTCGAGTTCCACTGGTCATGATGTCAGGAGGCTGAGCGCATGTGCGGAATCGTCGGCGTGGTTGCGAACACGCCCGTAAATCAACTGCTGTACGACGCACTGCTGCTGCTGCAGCATCGCGGCCAGGACGCGGCGGGAATCTGCACAGTCAACGGCAATCGCTTCCACATGCACAAGGGTGGCGGACTGGCGCGCGATGTCTTTCGCACGCGCAACATGCGATCGCTGCCCGGCGTATCGGGAATCGCCCAGGTTCGATACCCGACGCAGGGATCGGCCGCCGATACCGAGGAGGCACAGCCGTTCTACGTCAACGCGCCGTTCGGTATCAGCCTGGTGCACAACGGCAATTTGACCAATGCGGA
>OMSW01000201.1:25908-27135 GCA_900290295.1 Burkholderiales bacterium | reverse complement strand
CGCAAACCGGTCCTTCACGTTTCGCCGGTACAAGACGACCGCGTCATAGCGGGGGAAGTAGCCGCGGTCGTCGGCCAGCAGCTCGATGTCGTAGCGTCGGATCTTGGCGTCCGTCGTGTAGACGTCGATCAGGTCGATCTGGCGGTCGGTCAGCGCCTCGAAGGCCAGT
Source organism: Burkholderiales bacterium (assembly GCA_900290295.1). GTDB lineage: Bacteria > Pseudomonadota > Gammaproteobacteria > Burkholderiales > Burkholderiaceae_F > GJ-E10. The sequence goes on along the minus strand of OMSW01000201.1, from coordinate 26,966 downwards.
CCGTGATCGAGGCCGTACGCGGGATTGTGCAGCCCGTAGTGCGCCGCAAGACCCGGCCAGCCGTCGGCGCGCCCGAGAAATTCGTGCGAAAGCCCAGCACGCAACTGTGGATGTGCTGCCAGATCGCTAAGGCGGCTCAGGTGCAGCGAGCGCGCGGTTTCACGGCGCACTCCGATCGAGTAGCCGTTCTCGAATCCCAGCGCGATGGCAACGCCCAGACCCAGCGGCGCCAATTCCCGGTCGAGCTGATCGATCGTGGCTCCGGGCTTTGCGTGATGCAGGATGTCGAGTTCGATCGTCCCGAGGTACTCGGGGTACAGGTCGATCGTGCCACTGCGCAAGGCCGCAAAAAGGATCGCAGTGTTGCCCAATCCGGGCAAATGCTGCGTTGGCGTGAATGGACGGGCGGTCTGGGAAAGAACCTCTCCCAGGATGGTCGATTCGGTGAAACGCTTCGACCCGATTCTGAGTACTTCGGATGCCGACGCCGGATGCGAACAAAGAACGAGCGCCAACGCCGGGCCCAATCCTATCGCCATGATGGTGCGCAAGGGCGCAAATTGCCGCACGCTGCGCCCGGGGCAAAGAATGCCTAGCCGCCAGAACGCCCGATCCCGCCAAGTCGTCGAATGCGAAGGCACCAGCAACGCTCCACCTGAACCGCGTGACGTCCCGGACGCTCGTCAGGCCCCAGTCGGCCGTCTCCGGCGAGCGGCCAGTCTAGTACGGCGACCCCTGGATCCCGGCCGGGCCTGGCTGGCCGGGCCAGGAAAATGGACCAAAAATACTGTTGCGAAATCCGAATAGGACGAACGGCTCGCACCATGCATGGCCTAGAAGGCAGAATTAACTTGTCCCCAATTTAATCCGCCCATTTGATCGCCATCAAATTAACTTACTCCGACCCTATATAATTACATTGTGGATTCTGGTGCGATGCAGTACATTTTCTAAAAACAACGACGCGCGCGCGCGCGGCGGCCTTTGATGGGCAAGGTCGCGGGGTGGGGTGCGCGCACATCCAGCAGGAACCCGGCTAGGAGCAACAATGCAGCATT
>OMSW01000201.1:20638-25898 GCA_900290295.1 Burkholderiales bacterium | reverse complement strand
GCCGAGCAATATGGCCTGTACGCCAGGCGCCATGAGCACGATTCCTGTGGCGTCGGATTTGTCGCCAACATCCGCGGCGAATGCAGTCACGGCCTGGTGGAACAGGCCCTGCTGATCCTGCGAAACCTCGATCATCGGGGCGCCGTCGGAGCCGATCCCCTGTTTGGCGATGGTGCCGGCATACTTCTTCAGATTCCCGACGCCTTTTATCGTAAGGAGCTATCGGCCAGCGGCTTGGAACTACCGCCGCCGGGGGAGTACGGCGTCGGCATGATTTTCCTGCCCCGCGAAAGCGCTTCGCGCCTGGCCTGCGAACAGGAACTCGAGCGCACCGTGCGCGCCGAGGGCCAGGTAGTGCTGGGCTGGCGCGATGTGCCGGTAGACCGCGATATGCCGATGTCCCCCCTCGTGCGCGAGCGCGAACCGGTGATTCGCCAGATCTTCATTGGGCGCGGCGTCGACGTCATGGTGCCCGATGCGCTCGAGCGCAAGCTGTATGTCATACGCAAGGCCGCTAGCCACAAGATCCAGGCACTGCAGCTGCAGCATGGTAAGGGCTATTACGTGGCCTCGATGTCGACCCGCACGATCGTGTACAAGGGGCTGCTCCTCGCAAACCAGGTGGGCCGATACTACCGAGACCTGGCCGATGAACGCGTGGTCTCTGCCATCGCTCTCGTTCATCAGCGCTTTTCCACCAATACCTTTCCCAGCTGGGAGCTAGTGCATCCGTACCGACTGGTCGCGCACAACGGCGAAATCAACACGGTCAAGGGCAACTTCAATTGGATGCGCGCGCGCGAGGGCGTGATGTCCTCGCCCGTCCTGCGCGGCGACTTGCAAAAGCTCTACCCGCTGATTTACGAGGGACAGTCCGACACCGCGTGCTTCGATAATGCCCTGGAGCTGCTCGTCATGGCGGGCTATCCCCTGGCGCACGCCATGATGATGATGATCCCGGAAGCCTGGGAACAGCACGCGCTAATGGACGACAGCCGCCGCGCATTCTACGAATATCACGCGGCCATGATGGAGCCCTGGGACGGCCCCGCATCGATCGCCTTCACCGACGGCGTGCGCATCGGCGCAACGCTCGATCGCAACGGTTTGCGCCCGGCCCGCTATGTGATTACCGACGACGGCATGGTCGTGATGGCTTCGGAGGTCGGCGTGCTGCCGATTCCGGAATCAAAGATCATAAAAAAATGGCGCCTGCAGCCCGGCAAGATGTTCCTGATCGACACGGAACAGGGCCGCATCATCGACGATAACGAGCTCAAGACCCAGCTGGCCGCCGCCAAGCCGTATCGTGAATGGAATCGGCGCATCCGCATAAAGCTCGACGACCTCGCCAAGCCGGCGATCGAACCCGAGACCGGCACGGCCACAGGCAAGGGTGCGAGCCTGCTCGATCGCCAGCAAGCCTTCGGTTACACGCAGGAGGATTTGCGCTTGCTGCTCACGCCGATGGCAGCCGACGGCGAAGAGGCGATCGGCTCGATGGGAAACGATGCAGCGCTGGCGGTGCTGTCCAATAAGAACCGCTCGCTCTACGGTTATTTCAAGCAGTTGTTCGCCCAGGTCACTAATCCTCCCATAGACTCGATTCGCGAACAGCTGGTGATGTCGCTGGTGAGCTTCGTTGGACCCAAGCCCAACCTGCTCGACATCAACAACATCAATCCGCCGATGCGCCTGGAGGTATCGCAACCCGTCCTCGATGCCAGCGACATGCGCAAGATCCGCTCGATCGCCTCCTTTTCCTCGGGCAAGTTTCGCAGCTACGACATCGACATCTGCTACCCGCTGGCCTGGGGACGCCAGGGCGTCGAGGCGCGCCTCGCGTCCCTGTGCGCCGAGGCGGTCGATGCCGTGCGCGCCGGCAACAACATCCTTGTCGTGACGGACCGGCGCATTGACGCCGAGCATGTTGCTATTCCCGCGCTGCTGGCCACGAGCGCGCTCCATCAGCACCTGATCCAGTCCGGGATGCGAACATCCACCGGCCTCGTGGTCGAGACCGGATCGGCGCGCGAAGTCCACCATTTCGCATTGCTGGCGGGCTACGGTGCCGAAGCCGTTCATCCCTACCTTGTGCTCGAATCGTTGCGCGAAATGTTTCGCGACAAGCCCAATGGGGTGGACCCGGAAAAAGCCATCAAGAACTTCACCAAGGCAATCGGCAAGGGCCTGCAGAAGGTGATGTCCAAGATGGGCATTTCAACCTACATGTCCTATTGCGGCGCGCAGATCTTCGAAGCCGTCGGCTTGTCGCGCCCCCTGGTTGATCGCTACTTCCGCGGGACCGCCAGCGCCGTGGGAGGAATCGGGCTGTTCGACGTGATGGAGGAAGCCGTTCGCATGCACAAGTCCGCGTTCGGCTCCAATCCGGTTTTGGCCAACATGCTGGACGCCGGAGGCGAATACAACTACCGGGTCCGGGGCGAGGAGCACATGTGGACGCCGGATGCGATCGCCAAGTTGCAGCATTCGACCCGCGCGGGCAGCTACCAGACCTACAAGGAATACGCGCAGATCATCAATGATCAGTCGCGGCGCCACATGACGCTGCGCGGGCTGTTCGAATTCCGCGTTGATCCGCGCAAGGCGATCGCCCTGGAGGAGGTCGAGCCGGCAAAGGAAATCGTGCGCCGCTTCGTCACCGGGGCCATGTCCCTGGGTAGCATTTCCACCGAGGCACACACGACCCTGGCGATCGCCATGAATCGCATTGGCGGCAAGAGCAATACTGGCGAGGGCGGCGAGGACGAGCGGCGCTACCGCCAGGAACTGCGCGGAGCCAAGATCCACGACGGCGACACCGTTGCCACCATCCTCGGCAGCGAAGTGGTCGAGGTCGATATTCCCCTGCGCGAGGGCGACTCCCTGCGCTCGCGCATCAAGCAGGTGGCGTCCGGACGATTTGGTGTTACCGCGGAATATCTGGTATCTGCCGATCAGATCCAGATCAAGATGGCGCAGGGGGCCAAGCCGGGCGAGGGCGGCCAGTTGCCCGGCCACAAGGTCTCGGAGTACATCGCCCGACTGCGATTTTCCGTCCCCGGCGTGGGGCTGATCTCGCCCCCGCCGCATCACGACATCTACTCGATCGAGGATCTGGCGCAACTCATTCACGACCTGAAGAACGCCAACCCGCAGGCATCGATTTCCGTAAAGCTGGTCTCGGAGTCCGGCGTTGGCACGGTCGCCGCGGGAGTGGCCAAGGCCAAGGCGGACCATGTGACCATTGCCGGCCACGACGGTGGCACGGGCGCCTCACCCCTGTCCTCGATCATGCACGCCGGGACTCCCTGGGAGATCGGCCTGGCCGAAACCCAGCAGACGCTGGTCCTGAACCGCCTGCGCGGCCGCATTGCAGTACAGGTCGACGGCCAGATCAAGACCGGCCGTGATGTTGTGATCGGTGCGTTGCTCGGGGCCGACGAGTTCGGCTTTGCGACCGCGCCCCTGGTGGTCGCCGGCTGCATCATGATGCGCAAATGTCACCTCAATACCTGTCCGGTCGGGGTCGCGACGCAGGATCCTGTCCTGCGGCGCCGGTTCAAAGGGCTGCCCGAGCACGTGGTCAATTTCTTCTTCTTCGTTGCCGAGGAAGTGCGCGAAATCATGGCGCAACTTGGCGTGCGTCGCATCGATGAGCTCATCGGGCACAGCGAGTTGCTCGATACCCGGCGCGGAATCGAGCATTGGAAGGCCAAGGGCCTGGACTATTCGCGCATCTTCTACCAGCCCAGCGTGCCGCCGGAGATTGCCCGCCGCAAATGCGAGCAGCAGGATCACGGCCTAGCACGGGCCCTGGACCACCGGTTGATCGAGCAAAGCCGTGCTGCGCTCGAGCGCGGCGAGCGGGTGAGCTTCATCCACCCCATTCGCAACATTCACCGCACGGTCGGTACCATGCTCTCCTCGGAGGTCGCCCGTCGCTATGGTCACGGCGGATTGCCGGACGACACGATCCACATCCAGCTGCAGGGAACCGCCGGCCAGAGCCTCGGCGCTTTTCTGGCCCGCGGCATCACGCTTGACCTGGTCGGCGATGCCAACGACTACACCGGCAAGGGTTTGTCCGGGGGACGCATCGTCGTGCGTTCGCCCAACGATTTCCGCGGCTTCGGTCCGGAGCACATCATCGTCGGCAACACGGTTCTGTATGGAGCAACGGAAGGCGAGGCCTACTTCAACGGCGTCGCCGGCGAGCGCTTTGCGGTACGCAATTCGGGCGCCGTCGCCGTGGTCGAGGGCACCGGCGACCACGGTTGTGAATACATGACGCGTGGTACCGTGGTGGTGCTCGGCGGCACGGGTCGCAATTTCGCCGGCGGTATGTCGGGTGGAATTGCCTACGTCTTCAACGAGAACGGCGATTTTGCCGCCCGCTGCAATACGGCCATGGTCGCGCTCGAGCCGGTTCTTGCGCACAAGGACCAGGAGGAGCGCATCGAGCGGGCGCTATGGCACTCGCTGGGAACGGAGCCGAACAGCGATGAGTTCATCCTGCGCGAGTTGCTGGAGCGCCACTTCCGATACACCGGAAGCTTTCGCGCCAAGGAGATTCTCGCCGACTGGGACCGCTACCGCGGCCGTTTCCTGAAGGTGTTTCCGCACGAATACCGACGGGCTTTACGGCAACTTTCCGAAGCATCGCGGGCGCTGCCGTACGCGCGCTTGGCCGCCTGAGGCGCGCCGCGCCCCACGGTGCTTGAACTGCAGGTCGCGAACCACCGGAACGATCATGGGAAAAATAACCGGATTTTTGGAATATCCGCGCCAGGAAGAGGCGGCTCAGCCGCCGGCGCAGCGGATACGGCATTGGCACGAATTTCTGGCGCACCTCGATCCGGAGCATGCCCGCATCCAGGCCGCCCGATGCATGGATTGCGGCATCCCGTTTTGCAACAGCGGCTGTCCGGTGAACAACATCATTCCGGATTTCAATGACCTCGTGTATGCCCAGCAGTGGCGCGAGGCAAGCGACGTGCTGCATTCGACCAACAACTTTCCCGAGTTCACCGGCCGCGTCTGCCCGGCGCCGTGCGAGGCCGCCTGCACGCTCAACATCAACGACAGTGCCGTCGGCATCAAGTCGATCGAACATGCCATCATCGATCGGGCCTGGAACGAGGGCTGGGTTGCCCCCCAACCCGCGCCGCGCTCCACTGGCAAGAAGGTTGCGGTCGTGGGCAGCGGACCGGCTGGCCTGGCCTGTGCGCAGCAGCTGGCGCGGGTCGGCCATGCCGTG
>OMSW01000201.1:11110-20628 GCA_900290295.1 Burkholderiales bacterium | reverse complement strand
TTGCGCACGGGAACGCAGCAGGTACTGCCGCAGCAGCTCACCGATGATTTCGATGCCGTAGTGCTCGCCGGAGGCGCCGAGCAGCCACGCGACCTTCCGGTCCCGGGTCGCAGCCTCAAGGGAGTGCACTTCGCGCTGGAGTTCCTGACGGCGCAGAACCGCGTCGTCGTTGGGGAAAAGCTGCCCGACCAGATCCTGGCCAAGGATAGGCATGTCGTCGTCATCGGCGGCGGCGACACCGGCTCCGATTGTGTCGGCACCTCCAACCGCCACGGCGCCAAATCGGTCACCCAGTTTGAATTGCTGCCACAACCGCCGCTTGCCGAGAACAAGACGCTTACCTGGCCCTACTGGCCGGTGCGGCTGCGCACGTCCACTTCGCACGAGGAGGGCTGCGAGCGTGACTGGTCGATTACCACAAAGTCGTTTCGGGATGATGGCAAGGGAAACGTGCGCGCGCTTGTCGGGGCGCGGGTCGAATGGCAAAAGGATCCGGTCACCGGCCAGTCGAAAATGGTCGAGGTGCCCGACTCCGAATTCGAGATTCCTGCCGACCTGGTTTTGCTGGCGATGGGATTTGTGTCGCCGGTCGGTTCGGTGCTCGACGCCTTTGCGGTGGACAAAGACGCACGTGCCAACGCCCAGGCGTTAACCGAGGAGGGTCGGGAGCGGCCGGCCTATGCCACCTCACGGCCGAAGATATTCGCCGCCGGCGATATGCGGCGCGGCCAGTCGCTCGTGGTTTGGGCGATTCGCGAAGGCCGTCAATGCGCGCGTGCCGTGGACGAATTTCTTATGGGATCTTCGGAATTGCCGCGGTAAAGCGCATGGGGCGCCCGGCCTAGCGGTAGCGGCGCGCGAGGATTTGCGCGCCGGGGCTCGCTGGCGCTGATTGCGCCGTCGGCAATGCAATTTGTACCGGTTTTGCTTGTGCGACAATCGCGTGCTACCGGCGAGCCGGGTACATGAGAAGACGCGATGCGCGGCTTTTTTTTGGCTGCGGCATCGGCCGGCGGTGGTTGCAACCGGCCATCCGCCCGGCAAATCGCAACAAACACGACGGGAAGGAAGTTTCGTTGTTGCAACCGCGTCCATCCACCGCTGCGGCGGTCAGCAACTCGCTGGTGAGCATTCAGGGCCTTACGTTCGGCTATGACGCTCGCGCGATCTTGTCCGATGTCTCGCTCGAATTTGCCAGCGGCAAGGTCATCGCGATCATGGGCAGTTCGGGTTGCGGCAAGACGACGCTGCTGCGGCTGATCGGCGGCATCCTTGCGCCGCAGGCCGGACGCATCCTGTTCTCCGGCGTGCCGGTCGATACCGGTGACCGCGTGGCCTTGTACGCATTGCGCCGGCGCATGGGGATGCTGTTTCAGTTCGGCGCGCTTTTTACGGACCTCAGCATTTTCGAGAATGTTGCCTATCCCTTGCGCGAGCACACCGAGCTGCCCGAGTCGATGATCCGCGATATCGTCCTTATGAAGCTCGATGCGGTCGGCTTGCGCGGCGCGGCATCACTGGGAATCGGCGAAATCTCCGGCGGCATGGCGCGCCGCGTGGCACTGGCGCGGGCGATCGCACTGGATCCGGAAATCATCATGTATGACGAGCCGTTTACCGGGCTCGACCCGATAGCCATCGGGATCATTGCAAACCTGATCCGCCGTCTGAACGATGCCACCGGCGCCACCTCGCTGATCGTCTCGCACGACGTCACGGAGTGCTTCCAGATTTGCGACTACACCTACTTGCTGTCGGGCGGGCGCGTGGTTGCCCGCGGCACGGCGCAGGAGCTGCAGGCCACCCAGGAACCGGAAGTGCGCCAGTTCATCCGCGGTGAGCCCGATGGGCCGGTCCATTTCCACTATCCGGCCTCCCCGATCGCGCAGGATCTGGGCATAAGGGTATGACGGTCACCGAAATTCCCGCCGCCCTGGGCCGGCGCGCGCTGGCCATTTTCGCGACGCTCGGGCACTCCGCCGGTTTCTTTGTGGGCCTGGTGCGAAGTACACCGAGCGGTCTGCGCCGGTTCTACCTGACCATCGCGCAGGTGCACGCGATCGGCGATCGTTCGCTGAGCATCATCGCCGCGTCCGGTGCGGCGGTCGGTCTGGTTCTGGCCTTGCAGGGGTACAACATCCTGAGCCGCTACGGGCAGGCGGAGTCCTTGGGGCTGATGGTCGCCTTGTCGCTGGCGCGCGAGCTCGGGCCCGTCCTCACGGCACTGCTGTTTGCGGGCCGGGCGGGGACCTCGCTGACCGCGGAGATCGGGCTGATGAAGGCGGGCGAGCAGCTGGCCGCGATGGAGATGATGGCGGTCGACCCGCGCATCCGCGTCCTCGCGCCGCGCTTTGTGGCCGGCATCATCTCGATGCCGCTGCTCGGTGCAATTTTTTCCATGGTGGGCATTCTTGCGGCCTATGTCGTCGGTGTTGTCATGATCGGCATCGATTCGGGCCAGTTCTGGTCCCAGATGCAGGACGGCGTCGACGTGATCAAGGACGTTGGCAACGGCGTGGTTAAGACCGTTGTCTTCGGAATCGCAACGTCCTTTATCGCACTTTATATCGGCTACGAGTCCAAAGCCACGCCCGAGGGCGTGGCACTGGCCACCACGCAAACGGTCGTCGTCTCGTCGCTGTCGGTGTTGTTCCTGGACTTCATCCTGACGGCACTCATGTTCAGCAAGCCGTAAGGGCCCGGATCCGCCGGGCGTTCGGATCGATAGGACAAAAGGGAAATCGCATGACAAAAAGACAGACGGAAACCCTGGTCGGACTGTTCGTGGTGCTGGGGATGCTGGCGATCCTGTTCCTTGCGCTCAAGGCGGCCAACCTCACCAGCTTCTCTTTTGATGCCACGTACCCGCTCCTGGCCCGTTTCGACAATGTCGGCGGCTTGAAGGTGGGGTCGCCGGTCAAGAGCGCAGGGGTGACCATCGGGCGGGTCGCATCGATCTCGTTCGACAACAAATCCTTCCAGGGCCTGGTGACCATGCAAATCGAGCGCAAGTATGATTTCCCGACGGATTCCTCGGCCAAGATCCTTACGGCCGGTCTGCTCGGCGATCAATATGTTGGAGTGGATCCGGGCGGCGAGGACAAGAATCTGCAGCCGGGCGATACGATCAAGATGGTCCAGTCGGCCGTGATCCTGGAAAATCTCATCGGCCAGGTCCTGTACAGCAAGGCTGCCGAGGGCCCGTCCAAAGAAAGTACCAATAAAAAGTGAAAGGCCTCGCAAACTGGCTTGCCCGCCTCGGCGGATTGGCCCTACTGGCCGGCCTCGGCGCTTGTGCAAGCGTGCCGCCCGATGCGGGCCGCAATCCGGCCGATCCGTTCGAACGGGTGAACCGGCAGGTCTACTCCTTCAACGATCATTTCGACCGGGCGATCGTCAAGCCTGTTGCCAAGGGCTACACCGCGGTGGTGCCCAAACCGGTGCGCCAGTGCGTCTACAACGTCTTTGAGAATATTTTCGAGATCACCAGCATGGTCAACTTGGCGCTGCAAGGCAGGCCGAGGGATGTCGGTATGGAATTCGGCCGCTTCGTGATGAACTCGACCTTCGGACTGTTCGGCTGCTTTGACGTCGCGCAGCATATCGGATTGGAAAAAAACCGGCAGTACTTCGCGCTGACGATGGGCAAATGGGGCTTGACGCCCGGGCCCTACCTGGTTCTTCCGTTCCTGGGACCGAGCAGCGTGCGCGACGCCCTGGGCGAGATACCGGACTATTTCACCGACCCGATTTCCTACATCACGCCAGTCAAGGACTCCGACTTCGTCTACGCGGGTCGCTACGTTGTCAAGCGCGCGCAGCTGCTCGATGCCACGAACCTGCTCGAACAGGCGGCGCTCGATCCGTACGTCTTCGTGCGCGACGCCTATATGCAGCGTACGCGCAGTCGGGTTTACGATGGCAATCCGCCGCCTTTGCCGGAGGAGGAGGACCCCGATAGTCCTGCCGCCGACCAGCCGCCTGGCGGCGGATCGGCTCCGTCGCCGGCGCGGCGTTCGGGATCGGACCCACCGGCGGACCCGCCGCCGTCCGCCAGCGAGCCAGGAACGGATTTCGCCAACTGAGAAAATGCGAAAGGAAGATGCGATGGACATCGCGCTAGCGGGCGCCAGCAGGGGCTGGCCCGCAATGGTTTTCCGCCGGCCGGCTCGGGCCATGAAAGTGGTTTCGGCCCTGCTCGTGGCGGTGCTAGCTGGGAGCGCCGTACCGGTGGCGCTTGCCGCGGCGGATGCGGCTGCGGACACGCCACCGGAGACGATGATCTTGAACGTATCGACGCAGGTTCTCGACGCGATCCGCTCCGACAAGGGCATTCAGGCCGGCGATTTCGAACGGGTCCAGAAACTGGTGAACGAGCTGATCCTTCCGCACGTTGATTTCGACAAGATGACGCGACTGGCGGTAGGGCGCGCGTGGCGCGGCGCTACCGCGGAGCAGCGGAGCACGCTGACGGACCAGTTTCGCATTTTGCTGCTGCGCACGTACAGCGGTGCCCTGTCCAAGGTGACCGATCACAAGGTGCGTATTCGGCCATCGCGAGGGCAGGACAGTCCCAACGACGTCATCGTGCGCACGCAGATCGTGCCCTCGCAGGGCGATGCCATCGACCTGGACTACCGGCTCGAGAAAATGGCCGACGGCTGGAAGATCTACGATCTCGACATCCTGGGGGTCTGGCTGGTGGAAAACTACAAGAACGAGTTCAGCGAAGCCCTGAACCAGGGTGGTATCGACAACCTGATCAAGGTACTGACGGAAAAAAACCGCAAACTCGCGAGCGGCGCGAAACCGTCCTGAAGAACCGGTCCGTGAAGCTCGACACCGACTCCATCACGAACCAGAATGCCGCGTTCATCGTCGAGGCGGGGCAGGCGGCGATCCGCGGCGGTGACCTCGTGATCGACTTTTCTGCCGTGGTTCGTTGCGATACTGCTGCAGTGGCCTGTGTCCTAGCATGGATCCGCCTCGCGCAGTCGAGCGGCAAAAAGCTCGTCCTGGTCGCCCTGCCCAAGGACCTGCTGAGCCTGGCTAAGCTATACGGCGTGGAGACCCTGATCGGCGGAACCTGAGCGGGTCCGCCAATCGTGTTTCATTCCTTGATTGGTGCCTGCGCGCCGCTGTCCCGCCAGCCGCTTTCGCGGCTACCCTACAATAGCGATCTTGCCGGGTCTGGCCCGGTGTCTTGCCTGCCTCCATGTCCACAGCCGCCATCGACGTCAGCGCCCTGACCAAGCGCTATGCGCGCATAACTGCGCTTGACGCCATCGACCTGGTGGTCGGGCAGGGCGAATTCTTCGGCCTGTTGGGGCCAAACGGAGCCGGTAAGACCACGTTGATCTCGATCATCGCTGGGCTGACCCGCGCCACTAGCGGGCGGGTCCGGGTCATGGGGCACGATGTGGCCGATGACTACCGGAGCGCGCGCCGCAGCCTTGGCGTGGTGCCGCAGGAACTGGTTTTCGATCCGTTCTTTACCGTGCGCGAAATGCTGCGTATCCAGTCCGGGTATTTCGGACTGACGCACAACGACGCGTGGATCGACGAGATCATGGCCAACCTCGATCTGGTCGGCAAGGCCGAGGCGAACATGCGCACGCTGTCCGGCGGCATGAAGCGGCGCGTGCTCGTGGCGCAGGCGCTTGTGCACCGGCCTCCGGTGATCGTGTTGGACGAGCCCACAGCCGGAGTCGACGTCGAGTTGCGCCGGGGGCTGTGGCACTTTATCGAGCGGCTGAATCGCGACGGGCACACGATTGTATTGACGACGCATTATCTGGAAGAGGCGCAACAGATGTGCAGCCGCATTGCAATGCTCAAGGCCGGTCGCATTGTTGCGCTCGAATCCACACGCGATTTGCTGCGGCGTATCGGCGGGATCCAGGTGGCGATTCGCTTGCGTGGCGCATTGCCGCCGAAACTGCGGGACCAGGTCATCGAGGAAGAGCCGGAGCGCGTCGTGCTGCGTCTGTCGCATCCTCGCGACGTCGGCGCGGCGCTGCAGGCCTGCCGCGACTTCGGCAGCGACGTCGAGGACCTGGAGGTCGGACCCGCCGATCTGGAGGACGTCTTTCTGCGCGTCATGTCGGAAAATCCGGCGCGGAGCCTCGCGTGATCGTCCCCGGGGCGAGCTCCTCCTTGCCGGCCCCGTCCATGGCCGAGGGCGCTTCCTGGATCGGGTTTCGTACATTGCTCTACAAGGAAAACCTGCGCTTCTGGAAAGTCAGCTTCCAGACGATCGTCGCGCCGGTGCTCACCGGAGTGCTGTACTTGCTGGTNNCAATTCTTCTGCGCCTATGTGCTCGCCTCCGTTCTGCGTGGCCTGGCGGTCGGGCTGGGTGTGTTCGCCGTAACCGTCTGGTTTGCGCCGGCCTCATTCGAGGCTCCGATCTGGATACCGGTATTTGCCTTTGCCGGGGCGGCCTTGATGGGCGTGCTGGGTCTGATCGCCGGGATCGTTTCGGACAAATTTGACCAGTTGGCCGCATTCCAGAATTTCATCATCGTGCCAGCGACCTTTCTTTCCGGGGTGTTCTACTCGGTCCACGGTTTGCCGGCGTTTTGGCAGGCCTTCTCCCATGCCAATCCGTTCTTTTACATGATCGACGGATTCCGATATGGCTTCTTTGCCCAGTCCGATGTTTCCCCCTGGTTGAGCCTGCTGGTCGTGACGCTTGCCGTCGGCGTGGCCTCGGCGATCGCCCTGCTCATGCTGCGCCGGGGATACAAGTTGCGCACATGAGCCAGTTGCCTACTCCCGAGTCGATCCAGCACGCAATCGCTCAGGCCCTGGCCTGTGAGCGCGTCGAGGTCGAAGGCGACGGCCAGCACTTCCAGGCGCTGATCGTCAGCGCGGCTTTCGAGGGGCAATCGCGCATCGAGCGCCACCGCCTCGTGTATGCGGCGCTGGGCGATAGCATGCGCCAGGAGATACATGCGCTATCCATGCGCACCGTCACGCCGCGTGAATTCGAGGCCCTGGGCGCGGATGTGGCCACGGGCGTGCGCCGCCCCTCCGGCAGCTGAGCGCGAATGGACAAGCTTCGGATCCGCGGGGGCAATCGGCTGCAGGGCACGCTGCAGGTCGCCGGCGCCAAGAATGCCGCCTTGCCGATCATGGCTGCCGCGCTGCTCACGCACGACGAGCTGCAGCTCGAAAACGTGCCGCGGCTCGCTGATACCGCCACCATGGCGCGGCTGCTTTCGGGAATGGGCGTTGCCGTGGAGCGCGACGGTCAAGGTCAGCGCATCCACCTGCGGGCCAAAGATCTCGCATCGGTCGAGGCGCCCTACCAGCTGGTCAAGACGATGCGTGCCTCGATTCTCGTGCTCGGTCCGCTGCTCGCCCGCCAGGGCGAGGCGCGGGTCAGCCTGCCGGGCGGTTGTGCGATCGGGTCGCGCCCGGTCGACCAGCATTTGAAGGGCTTGCAGGCCTTGGGCGCCGACCTGCATATCGACCAGGGCTACATCGTCGCGCGCCGCAGTGCTGGCCGCCGCTTGCGCGGTGCGCACATCGTCACCGACCTGGTCACGGTGACCGGCACGGAGAACCTGATGATGGCGGCCACATTGGCCGAGGGCGAGACCGTGATCGAGAACGCGGCACGCGAGCCCGAGGTTGTCGACCTGGCCGCTTGTCTTAATCGCATGGGTGCCCGGGTTCGGGGTGCCGGCAGCGACCGCATCGTCATCGAGGGTGTGGAGCGGCTCCACGGGGCCTCCCACCGGATCATTTCCGATCGCATCGAGAGTGCGACCTTCCTGGTCGCCGTCGCCGCTACCGGGGGCGATGTCACCCTGGTGTCGGCCGCGCCCGAGACCCTGGATGCAGTATTGGACAAGCTGCGCGAGGCCGGGGCCGACGTGCAGCTCGGCACCGACTGGGTTCGCGTGCGCATGGATCGCCGACCGCGGGCCGTGAGCCTGCGGACGGCACCGTATCCGGGATTTCCGACCGATGCGCAGGCACAGTTCCTGGCGCTTAACTGCATCGCCGATGGCGTTGCCCGGATCAGCGAAAATATTTTCGAGAACCGCTTCATGCATGTCCTGGAATTGCAGCGCCTGGGCGCCCAAATCGATATCGAAGGCCACACCGCAATGGTGCGTGGGGTCGAACAGCTGTCGGGCGCGACCGTCATGGCTACCGACCTGCGGGCCTCGGCGAGCCTGGTGATCGCCGGCTTGATTGCGCAGGGGGATACGACGATCGAGCGCATCTACCACCTCGATCGCGGCTACGAGGCGATGGAGCAGCGGCTCAATGCCTTGGGCGCACAAATCGATCGCGTTCGGTGAGACATCGATGCTGATAACCCTCGCGGTGCCGAAGGGCCGGATTTTTGATGAGGCGCTGCCGCTGCTGGCGCGCGCCGGCATCGTGCCGGCCGAATCCCCCGCCGCGACGCGCAAACTGATCATTGGCACGAGCGTTGCGGACTTGCGCATCGTCGTCGTACGCGCATCCGATGTCCCGACGTACGTGCAGTATGGTGCGGCCGAACTCGGTATTGCCGGCGCCGATATCTTGATGGAGCATGGCGGAGGCGGCCTGTACCAACCGGTCGATCTGTTGATCGGACACTGTCGGCTGTGCGTTGCGGCGCCGGTCGGTTTTGATTACGCCGGTGCCGTGCGGCGCGGCGCCCGGCTGCGAATCGCCACCAAGTACGTGCAGACCGCACGTGATTTTTTTGCCCGCAAGGGGGTGCACGTTGATCTCATCAAGCTGTATGGGTCTATGGAGCTGGCACCGCTTGCGGGCCTCGCGGATGCGATCGTCGACCTCGTCTCCAGTGGCGCAACGTTGAAGGCGAATGATCTGGTGGAAGTCGAACAGATCGTGCCGATCAGCTCGCGACTCGTCGTCAACCAGGCCGCATACAAGACAGATCGTTCGCGCCTGGCGAGCCTGATCGGCGCCATCTCGCAGGCGGTGCCGCGATGAACATGCAGCTGTTGGACGCGGGCGCCCCGGACTTTGACCAGGCGCTGGCGCGCCTTACCGCCACCGGTGATGCGCCCGATCGCGCAATCGAGGCGCGCGTGGATGAGATTGTCGAAGCGGTGCGCCTGCGCGGTGATGCTGCGCTGCTGGAATACACGAAGCGGTTCGATCGCCAGACGGTCACGTCCATCAGCGAATTGGAGATCGGCGCTGACGAGATGCGGGCGGCGCTGGCCGCGCTGCACGCCGACGACCGCAGCGCGTTGCAGGAAGCCGCGCGCCGGATCCGCCGGTTTCACGAACACGGGCTAGCCGGTGACTGGGACATGGTCGATCCCGACGGCACTACGCTCGGGGTTCGGGTGACTCCGCTCGATCGGGTCGGAATCTACGTTCCGGGCGGCAAGGCATCCTATCCGTCCTCCGTATTGATGAACGCTATTCCCGCACAGGTGGCCGGCGTAGCGCAGATCATCATGGTGGTGCCGGCGCCCGACGGTGCGCGTAACCCACTGGTGCTCGCAGCGGCAGCGCTGGCGGGGGTTACTCGTGC
>OMSW01000201.1:8889-11100 GCA_900290295.1 Burkholderiales bacterium | reverse complement strand
GGGCCGGGCAACGCGTACGTTGCGGCCGCCAAGCGCCGGGTCTTTGGCGTCGTCGGTATCGACATGCTCGCCGGCCCCAGCGAGATCCTGATCATTTGCGACGGAACCACGGATCCGGAATGGATCGCCATGGATTTGTTCTCGCAGGCCGAGCACGACGAAATGGCCCAGGCGATCCTGCTAACACCCGATCGGGCCTTTCGCGACGCCGTGCAGGCGGCTATCGCGCGCCTGCTGCCGACGATGCCGCGTCGCGAGATCATCGAAACCTCGCTGCGCAACCGCGGTGCATTGGTCCTGGTTCGCGACCTGGAGCAGGCCTGCGAGATCGCCAATCGGATTGCGCCGGAGCACCTGGAAATATCGACGCTTGCAGCGCGTCGCTGGATCGGACATATCCGCCATGCCGGCGCGATTTTTCTGGGTCCGTACTCCAGCGAGTCGCTGGGCGATTACTGTGCTGGTCCCAATCACGTCTTGCCGACGTCGCGTACGGCGCGCTTTTCTTCCCCCCTCGGCGTGGTGGATTTTCAAAAGCGCAGCAGCGTGCTCGAGATATCCGAGGCCGGGGCACAATCGCTCGGCAGGACAGCATCGCGCTTGGCGCGGGGTGAGGGTTTGGGTGCCCATGCGCGCAGTGCCGAGCTGCGAATGGACCTGCCACCGCTCCGGCCGGCGCACAAGCCGCGAGGCGACCCATGAGCCGCCCGGCAGCGGTGCCGCTGTCCGTCATACGCGACGACGTCCGCGCCCTCCATGCCTACCCGGTGCCGGCGTCGGCCGGCCTGGTCAAGCTCGACATGATGGAGAACCCATATTCGCTTCCTGCCGAGTTGGCCCGCAACCTGGGCGAACATCTGGGCACCGTTGCGCTCAATCGGTATCCCCCCGGGGAGCCGGGCGAGTTCAAGCGGCGCCTGCGCGCGCGCAGCGGTGTTCCGGATGCCTGCGCAATGCTGCTGGGAAACGGCTCCGATGAACTGATACACCTGGTCATCCTGGCTTGTGCTCGGCCCGGCGCGGTGATCCTGTCGCCTTGGCCGAGCTTTGCGATGTACCGGATGAGCGCCTGCCTTGACGGCTGCCGCTTCGTTGGCGTCACGCTGCAGTCCGATTTCCGAATTGACCTGCCGGCAATGCTCGCGGCCATCGATGAGCACAGCCCGGCGGTGGTGTTCCTGTCGTACCCGAACAATCCCACCGGCAACCTGTTCGATCGCGCGCAAATCGAGGCCATCCTGGAGGCGGCCCCCGGACTGGTCGTGATCGACGAAGCCTACCTGCCGTTTGCGCGGCGGACTTGGATGGAGGACCTGCCCCGCCGACCGAATTTGCTCGTGCTGCGCACTTTGTCCAAGCTTGGCCTTGCCGGTCTGCGTCTGGGGTACCTTTGCGGGGCGCCGGTCCTCATCGAACAGTTCGACAAGGTGCGCCCTCCGTTCAATGTCAACGTGCTCACCCTGGCAGCCGTGGATTTTTTGCTCGATCACTTCGATGTGCTTGACGCCCACGCCGCAACCGTGCGCGCCGACCGGGAGCGCCTTGCGACCGAGTTGCATTCGATGGCTGCAATTCAGGTCTTCGATTCCGCGGCGAATTTCCTCTTGTTGCGCGTTGCCAACGCCGCCGGCGTCTTCGCGAAACTGCTGCAACAGGGTATTCTCATCAAGGACGTTTCAACGGTGCACCCCCTGTTGCAGAATTGCCTACGTGTAACAATCGGGACGGCCGAGGAAAACGCCAAGTTTGTCCATGCCCTGCGGGCCAGCATCTGATGGAATCGGGAATGTCGCAACGCAACGCGCAGATTGTGCGGGAGACCAAGGAGACTAGGATCCGGGTTGCCGTCGATTTGGACGGCACCGGTAGGTGCACGGTTTCGACCGGTATCGGCTTTTTTGATCACATGCTCGATCAAATCGCCCGCCACGGGGCACTCGACCTGACGGTCGAGGCGAGCGGCGATTTGCATATCGACGGCCACCACACGGTGGAAGACGTCGGCATCGCCTTGGGCCGGGCGGTTGCCGCAGCCACCGGCGATAAGCAGGGAATTCGCCGCTACGGTCACGCGTTTGTTCCCCTGGACGAGGCCCTAACGCGGGTGGTGGTGGACTTTTCCGGCCGCCCGAGCCTACATTGGAACGTGGATTTCGTGCGCCCGACGATCGGCGGGTTCGATGTGGAGCTGGCGCACGAATTCTTTCAAGG
>OMSW01000201.1:7153-8879 GCA_900290295.1 Burkholderiales bacterium | reverse complement strand
CACCATCAGTGCGAGACCGTCTTCAAGGCCTTTGCGCGCGCCCTTCGCGACGCACTCGAAATTGACCCGCGTTCCGTCGGAATCGTCCCGAGCACCAAGGGAGAGCTGTAATCGGCGAGCCGGTTTGCCAATGATGCCTGTGGATTTGCCAAGGTCGCTTCGTTGATTGCTATCGCTGATTTCGGGATGGGCAACCTGCGCTCGGTCGAGCAAGCGCTCGCCCGCGTCGCGCCACAGGTACAAACTCGCGTGAGCTCCGATCCGGCCGTAATCGACGCGGCCGAGCGGCTCGTCTTGCCCGGACAAGGTGCGATGCCCGACTGCATGCGGAACCTGGTCGCTTCCGGCCTCGAGCCGGCGGTACGGCGCGCGGCAGCTTCCCGGCCCGTTCTGGCGGTCTGCATTGGCGAGCAGATGCTGTTTGAACGCTCGGAAGAGGGCAATGCAGCAGGATTGGGGCTGCTTGGCGGGCGCGTGGTGCGGTTTCCGGCGACAATCGATGAGGACGGCCGGCGCCGCAAGATCCCGCACATGGGCTGGAACCGGGTCCGGCAGAGCCGACCGCACCCATTGTGGGATGGGGTGGAGGATGACAGCTACTTCTACTTCGTTCACAGTTACTATGTCGAACCGGAACGTCCCAGCGTGATTGCGGGGCAGACCGATTATGGCGGCACCTTTACCTGTGCTGTCGCACAAGATAATATTTTTGCTGTCCAGTTCCATCCCGAGAAAAGTGCCGCTGCCGGCCTCAGACTCTACGCCAACTTCGTAAGTTGGAATCCGTGACAAAGCGCTTGCCCGCGCCCGTTGCCTTTCCCGCCGTCGAAAACGACCACAACCTTTCATGCTGCTGATACCCGCAATTGATCTCAAGGACGGGCGCTGCGTTCGCTTGCGCCAGGGCAATATGGGCGACGCCACGGTCTTTTCGGAGGATCCCGTGGCGATGGCGCTCAAGTGGGCAGGATTGGGCGCCCGCCGGCTGCACATCGTCGATCTCAACGGCGCAAGGTCCGGCAAGCCAGTCAACGAGGGCGCGATCCGCAAGATCGTCAAGGCGGTCGGACCGGATGTGGCCGTGCAGCTCGGTGGCGGACTGCGCGACCTGGATACGATCGAGCGGTTTATCGATGACGGCATAGCCTTCGTCGTCATCGGCACTGCGGCGGTCAAGAACCCGGGGTTTTTGCACGACGCTTGCAGCGCGTTCGGCGGGCATGTCATCGTCGCTCTCGACGCGCGCGACGGCAAGGTGGCCACGGATGGGTGGAGCAAACTCACCGGACACGACGTTATTGATCTGGCGACGAAATTCGAGGACTACGGGGTGGATGCCATCTTGTACACCGACATCGGCCGCGATGGAATGCTCACGGGCGTGAACATCGAGGCGACGGTCGCTCTGGCGCGCGCGGTGCGGATCCCGGTTCTTGCTAGTGGGGGCATCGCGGACATCAGCGACGTCGACCGGCTTTGCGCGGTCGAGGGCGACGGTGTCGAGGGTGCGATTCTCGGGCGTGCACTGTACGAGGGAACGCTCGACTTCGCAGCAGCCCTGGCGCGTGTCACTGCGTTGGCACAGGAGTGAAACGGCCCGCGGCCATTGCCGATCGAACCGGGGCGCTGTCGTCCACCAAGCCTCGTCGCCGATGAGGCCCTGATCCATGCTCGCCAAGAGAGTCATTCCGTGCCTCGACGTGACCGCGGGTAGGGTGGTCAAGGG
>OMSW01000201.1:3605-7143 GCA_900290295.1 Burkholderiales bacterium | reverse complement strand
ATCGTGGATGTGATCGAGGCCGTTGCGCGCCAGGTGTTCATCCCGCTCACCGTGGGCGGTGGCGTGCGCAAGGTCGAGGACGTGCGTCGTCTGCTCAACGCGGGCGCCGACAAGGTCTCCATCAACACGGCGGGCGTGATCGATCCGCAACTATTTGCCCAGGCCAGCGGCCGGTTCGGCGCACAATGTATCGTTGCCGCGATCGATGCCCGGCGTCGCGTCAGCACGGATCCTGGGCAGGGCTGGGAGGTGTATACCCATGGCGGGCGCTCTGCAACCGGGCTCGATGCCCTCGTCTGGGCGCGTCGGGTGGTCGAGCTGGGGGTCGGTGAAATTCTGCTCACCAGCATGGACCGCGACGGGACCCGTCTGGGTTTTGACCTGGAGCTCACGGCCGCCGTGGCGGACGCGGTGAGCGTTCCGGTAATTGCGTCGGGCGGGGTGGGGTCGCTGCAGCACCTGGCAGATGGAATTTTGCTGGGGCACGCCGACGGCGTGCTCGCGGCCTCGATCTTTCACTACGGTGAGTTCACCGTGCAGGCGGCCAAGCGCTATATGGCGGGGTGCGGAATTGCGATGAGGTTGGCATGAGCCGTTCACTGGATTCGGCCCCCGCTGCCGGGGGAAACACCGCTTGGCTCGATCAGGTTGCCTTCAATGCCACCGGCCTGGTGCCGGTGATCGCGCAGCAGATGGAGGACAAGCGCGTGCTGATGCTCGCGTGGGCCGATCGCGCCGCGTTGGAGCAGACGTACCGCTCGGGCTATGCGACGTATTACTCGCGTTCCCGTGCACGCCAATGGCGCAAGGGCGAAGAATCCGGGCACACCCAGCGCGTGCGCGAAATCCGCATCGATTGCGACGGCGACGTGGTGCTGTACCTGGTCGAACAGCTTGGTGGGGTGGCGTGCCATACGGGGCGAGCAAGCTGCTTCTACCGCCGTCTGGAAGACGGGGTCTGGCAAGACGCCGATCCGGTCCTGGTCGATCCGGGGCAGATGTATCGTCGGGGCAAGCCGTGAAACCATCTTCCCACGCCTCCGTCCTCACCCAGCTCGCCGACATCATCGATGCGCGCCGTGGCGGCGATCCGGACCGCTCGTACGTCGCGCGGCTGCTGGCGCATGCGCCCGACGCCGTGCTGAAGAAGATCGGGGAGGAAGCCACGGAGACCGTGATGGCGGCCAAGGACGGCGATCGCGGGCGCATCGTCGCCGAGACCGCGGATTTATGGTTTCATTGTCTTGTGATGCTCTCCCAATTTGGCCTGCGTCCCGAACAAGTTCTGGCCGAGCTCGACCGGCGCGCGGGAATGTCGGGTCTGGAGGAGAAGGCGCTGCGCAAGGCGCTACGGCGCGAGGGCAGGCAAGACCTTCCACCGGAGGGGGAAAATGGCTGATCCGACGTCCACGTCCTGCCTCTTTTGCCGCATTGCGCGAGGCGAGCTTGCCTCTCGTTCGGTATACGAGGACGATGAACTCGTCGTCTTCCATGATATCCATCCGGCCGCTCCGGTCCACCTCCTGATCGTTCCCAAGTTGCATATCGATTCGCTGATCAGCGTTGAACCGGAGCACCAGGCGCTATTAGGTAAAATGCTGCTTCTGGCACCTCGAGTGGCCCAGGAACAGGGAGCGGCCGATGGGTTCCGCGTTGTAGTCAACAATGGCCCTGGCGGCGGTCAGGAAGTTTTCCATCTACATATTCACGTGCTTGGCGGCCCGCGGCCTTGGCGACAGATGTCTATCGGGAGGTAACTATGGGCTCGCTTTCCATTTGGCATTGGCTGATCGTTCTGGTGGTTGTCCTCCTCGTTTTCGGCACCGGGAAGTTGAAGAATATGGGCCGGGATCTGGGCGGGGCGATCAAGGGGTTCAAGGAAGGCATCAAGGAGGGGACCGACCCGGTTTCCGCGCCGCCTACGCAAAAGGTGGAAGACGCCTCCCATCCGGCAGGCAATACGATTGATGTTGCCGCGCGCGAGAAATCCGGTAGCTAAGTTCGGGCCCGGTCTTTGCAGAACAAGTGACGCGTATGGCCGCCCATGGGTCATAGCGAGAAGTATGGGTAGTCGCACCGAGGCCTTCGGATTTCATGCTGGATTTTGGTGAGATCCTGCTCATCGGCGCCGTTGCCCTGGTCGTGCTGGGACCGGAGCGCCTGCCGCAGGCGGCGCGCACCCTCGGGCAATGGATCGGCAAGCTGCAAAACTACGTCAGCCAGATGCGCGTCGAATTCGATCGCGAATTTCACCTCGCCGACCTGCGTCGGCTGGGCGAGGAAGCGCGCGCCAGCGCGCGCTCGGTCGAGACTGCGGTGCGCAGCGCCGCGACGGGCGTCGAGTCCGAGATCACCAAGGTTGCCACCGACGCCATGGCCCCCCTGGGCGACAATTCCTGGTCGAGCGGCGGACCCCCGCCGCCCCCGATGAGTTTTGCACGGCGTTACCGGCCGCGTCCGTCGATCGATGACCTGACACAGGAAATCGAACGCCTGAAGCGGCAGCTGGCCTTGCCCGACGGGGCCGCCCGGTCGCGCCAAAAATTCGCGCCGCGCGCCCGCATAAACCGTCCCCGCGTGCGACGCTAAGCGGGACCACGGATGACATTGCGCAGTGCGTTCCGGCCCCGGCCAGCCGCGTATTGGGGTGGCCGTTTGTGCGCCCCCGATGACCTGGTGCGTAACCGTTTCGTGGGGCGTAAGGCATGCCGGGTCGAGCGGGTGCACCCATGACGCAAGACGATCAAGAGCAGGGCTTCCTGTCCCACTTGATCGAGTTGCGTAGCCGCCTGGTGCGTGCTGCGGCATCGATCCTGATCGTGTTCCTGGCGCTTTCCCCGTTCATGCGGCGGATTTTCGATGTCCTCTCGCGGCCGATGATCGCGGCACTGCCGCAGGGCGGCAAGTTGCTGGCTACCGGTGTCATCTCTCCCTTC
The DNA here is from genome assembly GCA_900290295.1 of Burkholderiales bacterium. Classification (GTDB taxonomy): domain Bacteria; phylum Pseudomonadota; class Gammaproteobacteria; order Burkholderiales; family Burkholderiaceae_F; genus GJ-E10. The sequence continues at coordinate 4,207 of OMSW01000201.1, read as the reverse complement.
CTCGTCCCCTTGAAGGTCACGCTGTTCGCCGCTTTCCTGCTGGCATCGCCGTATGTCCTGTACCAGGCCTGGGCCTTCATCGCTCCGGGCTTGTACCAGCATGAAAAGCGCCTTGCGCTGCCGGTGATCGTCTCCAGCGTCGTGATGTTCTTTGCCGGAATGGCGTATTGCTACTTCGTCGTCTTCGGCGTGGTCTTTCGGTTCATCGCCACCTTTGCTCCGGAACAGGTCAATGTTTCCCCCGACATTGACATGTATTTCGACTTCGTAATGCGGATGTTCATCGCGTTCGGCCTGGCATTTGAGGTGCCGATCATCGTGATGCTGCTGGTGCGTACGGGTATCACCTCGGTTGCCAAATTGCGCCAGGTGCGGCCGTACATGATTATCGGGGCGTTCGTGATCGCGGCAATCTTTACCCCGCCGGACGCGCTCTCGCAGTTGTTGCTGGCGGTGCCGCTTTGGCTGCTCTTCGAGTTGGGCGTGTTGCTGGGCACGGTCGTTGGCGGCAAGCGGCCGGAAGAAAAAGCGCCCGTGGAATAGTTGCTGCCGCGGCCGGCGTCGGTCCAGCCGGAGAATGTGCCGCCGACCGCAGTCGCGCC
>OMSW01000201.1:628-3595 GCA_900290295.1 Burkholderiales bacterium | reverse complement strand
TAGTGCGCCAGGGGCGGAGGCCGCTCGCCGACGCGGATTTTCAAGTCGATCTCCTTGGCTTCGCGCAGTACGTGCACGGTCGCGGTCGCACCCGGATCGAGCTGCGCGATTTGGCTGAGCATTGCGCGTCTCTCGGCAATGCTGGTGCCGTTGATGGATACGACCACGTCGCCTGGCTCCATCCCGGCACGCCCCGCCGGGCCATTGCGCAGTACGCCGCGCACCACCACTCCCTCCGCGCGCTTGAGCCGCAGCGCGTCGACAAGCTCGGGCGTGATGTCGTAGAGCTCGATGCCGAAGTAGCCGCGCTTGACCCTGCCGTTTTGCACGATCTGGTCCATCACCTGGGTGACGATCGAGGTCGGGATCGCGAATCCGATGCCGATCGATCCGCCGGTCCGGGAGAAGATCGCGGTGTTTATCCCGACCAGGTGTCCGTTGCTGTCGACCAGCGCGCCGCCCGAATTCCCCTCGTTGATTGCTGCGTCGGTCTGGATGAAGTTCTCGAAGGTGTTGATGCCTAGGTTGGTTCGACCCAGGGCCGATACGATGCCCATGGTTACGGTTTGACCGACATCAAACGGGTTGCCGATCGCCAGAACCACATCGCCGACCTTGAGCGTCTCCGACCGGCCGAAGGTCATCACCGGCAAATTGGGAAGATCGATTTTCAGCACCGCCAAGTCGGTTTCGGGATCGGCACCGACCAGGCGCGCATCGACGCGGCGTCCATCGCCGAGCGCAACGGCGATTTCGTCGGCGGCCTGCACCACGTGGTTGTTCGTGAGTACATAGCCGTCCGTCGTGACGATGACACCCGAACCCAGGCGCGCGACGCTCTGCGGCTCGGTCGTGGCGGATTCGCCGAAGAACTGTCGCGCGATGGGGTCGTCCGCGCTGCCACGGGCGATTTGTTTGGCCGTGTATACGTTGACTACCGCGGGCATCGCGCGCATCGCAGCATCGGCATAGGAACCCAGGGCATTGACGCGGTTCACCGGTTCGTCGGCCGGGACCTGACGAATCGACGTTCCCGCGACCGGGCTGGGCGCTACCGGCGCCTCGATCGCCTTGCCTGCTGCCGGCTCGCGCGCGATCCATTGCGGCTTCAATGTCGAGACGACGAAAAGCAACGCCATGCCGACCGTAGTCGCCTGGGCGAAGATTAGCCAGATGCGCCGGAGCATTAGCGCCGCGCCCCCGGGTGGTGGCGCCGGGAAAACGTGATCGAACCCTTCATTTTGCTGCGTACCTCGAGTAACGGGCCGCGCGCATTGCGGGCGGCCGACCGATCCAGCCGTCCCTGGCCGCGCCTCCGGGAGATTCCTTCCATACCGTCGTATTTTCCGGCGTTCGGGTCGGCGATCTGCCTCCGATCCCCCGGGTGCCCGCGCCGGGAAGCGCATTTCCCGGCGCCTGAAGTAGAATAGCAGGCTCCCCGAGCCACTCCCGGTCCGTCAGGGAAGGCAAAATTCTCCGAATTCCCCCGCCTGCCGGCGAGCGGGACGATATGCAAAAGGCGATTTAACAATGGTGCTGTATTCCGGTACGACCTGCCCGTTCTCGCAACGCTGCCGTCTGGTGCTGTTTGAAAAGGGGATGGACTTCGAGATCAAGGACGTAGACCTGTTCAATAAGCCCGAGGAGATCTCGGTCATGAATCCATATGCGCAGGTGCCGATCCTCGTCGAGCGTGAGCTGACGCTGTACGAATCGAACATCATCAACGAGTACATCGACGAACGCTTCCCCCATCCGCAGCTGATGCCGGCCGACCCGGTGATGCGCGCTCGGGCCAGGCTATTCCTTTTCAATTTCGAGCGAGAATTGTTCGTGCACGTGCAGACGCTCGAAAACAGCAACAACCAGAAAGCCATCGAGAAGGCGCGCCTGCAAATTCGCGACCGCCTGACGCAACTCGCTCCCATCCTGCTGAAGAGCAAGTACATGCTGGGCGACGATTTCTCGATGCTGGACGTGGCGATTGCTCCCCTGCTGTGGCGCCTCGATCACTACGAGATCGAACTGCCAAAAAGTGCCGCGCCGCTGATGAAATATGCCGAGCGGATCTTCAGCCGCCCCGCCTACATCGAGGCATTGACCCCGAGTGAAAAGGTAATGCGCCGCTGATGTTCCCGCTGTGCGCCTCTTGCCGCCCGTCCGCTGCTTTGCCGGCGGCACGGCCCGCCGGGTACATTGCGGCCCGTGTTTCCAGAAATCGAGCTGGCGTTTTGCGGAATCGGTTCCATGCCTGAAATATCCACTAAGCCGTACTTGATCCGCGCCTTGTTCGAGTGGTGCAACGACTGCGGCTATACCCCCTACGTGACGGTGGCGGTCGGCGAGGCGGTGCTCGTCCCCTCCGAGTACGTCAAGGATGGCGAGATCGTCCTCAACGTCTCGCCGTTGGCGACGAATCGATTGTCAATCGGCAATGAGTATCTGGAGTTCCAGGCCCGGTTTGGCGGCGTGGCCCGTGACGTGCGCGTGCCAATCGAATTCATACGGTCGATCTATGCACGGGAAACGGGGCAGGGAATGGCATTCGAGGGGCCGGCGCAGTTGCTGACAGCCTCGCCCGCCCCCCAGCCTGCCGCGCCAGCAGGTGCGACGGGTAAACCCTTGCGGGTGCTGCCGGCGCCGGAAACCGATGGACCGCCGCCGGAGCCGCCGGCGGGACCCGGCGTGGCAGGAGATCGTCCCCGCCTGACGCGTATCAAGTAGGCAATCCAGGCCGGCATAGCTCAGTCGGTAGAGCAGCGGTTTTGTAAACCGAAGGTCGGGGGTTCGAGTCCCTCTGCCGGCACCAAGCACCTTGCCGCCCACAACGTTAGTAAGTACCTACGTTGTTTTCTTGGGCCAGAACTGGGGCAGCAGTAGGAGGCAAACCGCGCTTCCGGGCACGTCGGCGCATAGCGCGCCTTGGCTTTAGCGATACCGGCAAGGGCGCCAGCAGGGACGGGAGAC
>OMSW01000201.1:0-618 GCA_900290295.1 Burkholderiales bacterium | reverse complement strand
CCTTGATAGGCAGCGCTACTCGACCATACCTGGCTAGGACGCTCAGCGCGAAGGCCATTCCGGCAATCGGCACGCCATAGAGCAGCGCGTTCTGGGGGCGGGAGCCAGGGGCAAGCGACGAATGATTTATGTAAAAGCACGGTACTGGCGGCGCTTGACGCGGAAGGGCATGCGCGTACAGTTGAGTTGCAACGATGGCCCCGAGCGAGTAGCACTCGACCGCCGGGATGGCGGAAAATGGGGTAAACGGGTCAAGACCCGCCACGATTGCAACGGCGCGGCCAAGCCCTGCGCCGTTTTCATTTTCATCGTGTCGTAGATCGGCTGTGCCTTCCGAGAGCGGGAACCGCGGGCAGATGACAACAACTAGCGCGGAGTCGTTCAGGATGTGTCAATCCGTCGGGCCGATCCACGCGAGGGAATAGCGGAAGCGGGTATGTGCCGCCCAGGGCAGAGGGCGGAGGGCCGATAATGCGAAGTTTTGAGCGCGGCAAGCGCGCTGGGGGTGGCGTTGCAGATCATCTTTGTGAATTGGCGACAAGGGCGGACGCGGATGCTGACGCTGACGCGCATGCGCATGGTCGTGGCGGCCATCGGGTTTAGCCTTGCGATCCTGCT
>OMSW01000203.1:928-2843 GCA_900290295.1 Burkholderiales bacterium | reverse complement strand
CCGGTTTCCTGGGAACTGCTGGGCGAGGGCCGCAAGCTCGCAGACAAGCTCGGCGTCGCGCTTTCGGGCGTGGTGCTGGCGGCCCCCGGCCTGGCCGCGCGGCGCTTTTGCGAAGAGGCCTTCTTTCACGGCGCCGACAACTGCTACCTCATGGAGGACGCCGTCCTGTCGAGCTATCGCAACCAGCCCTTCACCAAGGGCCTCACCGACCTGGTCAACACCTACCAGCCGGAGATCCTGCTGCTCGGCGCGACCACGCAGGGCCGTGACCTGGCCGGCAGCGTCGCCACCACGCTCAAAACCGGTCTGACGGCCGACTGCACCGAGCTCAATATCGACATGGAAAACCGCAGCATGGCTGCGTCCCGCCCCACCTTTGGCGGCAGTTTGCTGTGCACGATACTGACGCTCAATTTCCGGCCGCAGATGGCAACGGTACGGCCGCGCGTGATGGCGATGCCCGATCGCGATAGCGCGCGCCGGGGCACCATCATCGAACATCCGCTGGGGCTGATCGAGACCGAGATCGTCACCAAGGTCCTGCAGTACATCCCGGACGACCAGCAGGACAAGCCGCAGCTGCCCTTTGCCGACATCATCGTTTCGGGCGGGCGCGGCCTGAAGAATGCAGACAACTTTCAGCTCATCTGGGACCTGGCCATGGTTCTCGGTGCCGAGGTGGGCGCCTCGCGCCCGGTCGTGCAGGCAGGTTGGGTGGAGTTGGAGCGCCAGGTCGGCCAATCCGGCAAGACCGTTCGGCCCAAGCTCTATATCGCTGCTGGGATCTCGGGTGCCGTGCAGCACCGCGTCGGGATGGAGGGGTCGGACGTGATCATAGCGATCAACACGGACCCCAACGCCCCGATTTTCGATTTCGCAACCTACGGAATCGTTGGCAACGCGATGACGATCCTGCCGGCCCTGACGCAGGCCTTCAAGCAGCAGCTCGCCGTGGCAAAAATGGCCAGTTGAGCAGAATCGACATGGCGACAAAATTTGATGCGATCGTCGTTGGTGCCGGCCCCTCCGGGAATGCCGCCGCCTATACCCTGGCCAAATCCGGTTTGAAGGTACTGCAGATCGAACGCGGTGAGTATCCGGGCTCGAAGAACGTGCAGGGCGCCATACTGTATTCCGACGCCCTGGAAAAAATCATTCCGGATTTTCGCGAAGACGCGCCCCTGGAGCGCCACATCATCGAGCAGCGCTTGTGGGTGCTGGACGACGAGTCCTTCATCGGATCGCACTATCGCTCCGACAGCTTCAACAAGCCCCCCTACAACCGCTACACCATCATCCGCGCGCAGTTTGACAAGTGGTTCTCCCAGAAGGTGCAGCAGGCCGGTGCGCTGTTGATCTGTGAAACCACGGTAAGCGATCTGCTGATGGATGGCGACCGTGTGGTCGGTGTCCAGACCGACCGTCTGGGCGGCTCGGTGTACGCCGACGTGGTGATCCTTGCCGACGGCGTTAACTCGATACTGGCACGCAAGGCCGGCTTTCGACCGGAACTGCGCCCGGGCGACGTCGCCCTGGCGGTAAAGGAAATCCATTTCCTGCCGCAGGAGGTCGTGGAGAGCCGATTCAACATTTCGGGCGATGCCGGCGTGGTCATCGAAATGGTTGGCAAGATCACCAAAGGGATGATGGGAACGGGCTTTTTGTACACCAACAAGGAATCGCTCACCATTGGCGTCGGCTGCATGTTGTCCGACTTCAAGAAACAGAAGTGCTCCCCCAACCAGCTGTTGGAGGACATGAAAGCCCATCCCTCCATCCGGCCGCTGATGGAAGGCGGGGAGATGAAGGAATACGCCGCGCACCTGATCCCCGAGGGCGGCTACAACGCGATTCCCAAGATCTACGGTGATGGCTGGATGATCGTCGGCGATGCGGGCATGTTCGTCAATGCCGC
>OMSW01000203.1:0-918 GCA_900290295.1 Burkholderiales bacterium | reverse complement strand
GCAAAAAAGGCGTTCACCACGAAGAACCTGGCCCTGTACCGTAACAAGCTCGATGCCAGTTTCGTGATGAAGGACCTCAAGAAGTACCGCAATATGCCGCAGATCTTCCACCGCAACCCGCAGTTCTTCACCACCTATCCGGAACTACTCAACAAGGCTGCGCACACGATGCTCACCGTTGACGGTGTCGACAAAAAGACCAAGGAAAAGCAGGTTCGCAACAGCTTCAAACAGAAACGCTCGCTGTTCGGTCTTATGGGTGACGCCTACAAGATGTGGAGGGCATTCGAATGAGTAACGCGAAGATCGAGGAAAAGCTCTTTCAGAACCGCTACCGCGTCGACGCGGGCCGGCCGCATATCGGCATCAAGAACGCGGACATCTGCGCCGACGAATGCAGGACCCAGCAATGCACGGTCTGCTGTCCGGCCGGCTGCTACACGCTGGAGGGAAACGGCCGCGTCGTCCTGATTACGGACGGTTGCCTGGAATGCGGAACCTGCCGTGTAATTTGCGAGGATTACCGCAACATTAACTGGGAATATCCGCGCGGCGGCTACGGCATCTTGTTCAAGTTCGGCTAAACCTGGGCAAGATCGGACAGCAATCGTGAGCAGCCTTGCGAGCGTCCAAGGATGGAAGCAAACCGTCCGCATGCGGTCGCCAAGTTACGTCGACCTTATGCGCTGCAGTCGATTCCCGAACGATCTGCGGACCGCGGCCTTTACCGGCGCAATCGCCAAGGCGCTGGCAACGCAGCGGCGCCCGCTGATCCGCGGCATGCCGGAGGACTCGTTTCAGCGCCTGCTCCGAAGCTGCTTTATCGACGTCGCTCTGTGCAACGGCGAAGCGGCCGATTGCGAAGCACCCGATGTCGACGAATTCGATGATCTGCTGAGCCTGCTGCTGGACAATCGC
>OMSW01000204.1 GCA_900290295.1 Burkholderiales bacterium | reverse complement strand
GTTGGTCGAGGCGGCCCGGCTGCTGCAGCCCGTCGAACAGGTCGGCGCGTGGCTGTTTCGGGTAGCGCGAAACCGGATCATCGATCGCTTCCGCAAAGCCAGGTCCACCCCCGCAGCGCAGGATCAAACCAGTACGGTCGGGGACGACGAGGTTCGATCCCTGGAGGAACTTTTGCCATCGCGCGAGGACGGCCCGGAAGCGCTCTATGCGCGGCGCGTGTTGCTGGAGGAACTCGATGCGGCCTTGGAGGAGTTGCCCGCGGCCCAGCGCGATGTCTTCCTCGCCCATGAACTGGAGGGACGAAGCTTTCGGGAATTGGCGCAGGAAACAGGGCTGAGCATCAATACCTTGCTTGCGCGCAAGCGTTATGCCGTTTTGCACTTGCGCAGGCGGTTGCGGGCCATTTATCGGGAAATCAATGCGGATGAAGGATGGAAATCGTGAGAGCGTATCGAATGCGGTGGGGTTTGAAGTGGCTGGTGATCGCGATCGGCCTGCTGTTGGTTGCGAGCCTGCTCGTCATGATGCTGTGGAACTGGCTGGGTCCTTTCCTATTTGGCTGGCCCGAGATCAGCCTGGCGAAGGCCGCAGGACTACTGCTACTTTGCCGTATCCTTTTTGGCGGTTTGCGGGGCTGGTCCGGAATGCACTGGCGGCAGCGTTTGGCTGCGCGTTGGGAGCAGATGAGTCCCGAGGAGCGCGAGCGATTCCGAGCCGGAATCCGCGGCTGCTGCGGCCAAGCGGCCGCGGACCGCTCGGACCCGGGAAAGCCGGCGACAACTGCGTGATGGTCAACGCGCTCGCACCGGCGCGTTGCGCGCGCTGATGGATACTCTTGGCGGCGAGGCTCCTTGCGGCATGCACTCAGAAATCGGCGTGCAGGCGAAGGGCGAAGATGGAGACGGGCCCGCGGTCGCGGTTGTACGCGGGATTGAGGACGTATTGGAAGTCCGCACTGATCGTCAGGCGCTCGACGATCTTGCGCGAGTAATAGGTTTCCATGATCCTCTCGTAGCCATAATCGGGCAGGCGCCCATCGCCGATCAGTATCCCCAAGCCACCGGCGGCGAAGTAGTCGCGCGCCGCGCTCGATAGGCCGTTGACGACCGCGGCAAGCCCGACCGTGTCGTCGGGGCGATTCCAGCGCTGCCCGCGCAGGCTCAGCCCGGCGGCGAGCGACTTGTTGATCTCGGTAAAGTCGAAGGCTTCCTGCGCACCCTCGTTGACGCTGAGCCGTGCGAAGGCGCCCAGATCGGCGCGCAGTTCCTGCTCGATGTTCATCGCCACCCCAGGGCGCGAGGCGTAGTGGCGCACGAGCGCGTTGCTCGGCACGCTATCGGTTTCGCGCCCCAGTGCGAGCGCGTCCTCGTACTTTCCCATGCGGCCGCGGTTGACGAAGGCCAGTGCCTTGAATTTGCCCGGACGGCCGAAGAGCTCGTGGCGTTCCTCGACCTCCTCGTCCAGTTCAAATTGGTCGAAGGTGCCGTCGATGTCCTTACCGTTGGGTACTTTGGAGAGGGCAAAGAAGCCGCTGCGCAAGGTCCACCACGATTGCGTCCACTCTACGGCAGCGCCGTAGGTAAATGCCCAGGCGTCGGCCGCGTAGTCGTAGGCACCGCTGTTGACGATCGACCAGTTCAGGAAATCGGCCCTGGGGTTGTTGGCGTAGCGGTTTGTGTCGAAGATATCCACGACCGAGAACTTGCCGACCGTGATGGTGAGGTTGTCGGCAGGCACCGTCCCGGCAAGCTGATTGGGGCCATCGTCTAGCAAGGCAGGCGAGCCTTGTCCATCGAGCCCGATGACCTGGCGGACAAAGGCGCGCGGCAGCCGGAAATACGGATTGCGTGCGCCGACCTTGTAGGCAGCGCCGCTGGGAAATCCGGCCATTCCCAGGGTGTCGCTCAGGCCGAAGCCCTGGTCAATCTCGGGGTTCGCATAGGCCCCCGCGCCGCTCCATAGCCGAATGCCGGCAAACGCGGTCAGGTCCGTGGTCTCCTTCTCGGCAAAACCCGGGTCCAGACTGTTGGCGCCCTGGTAGGGAGAGTTAAAGTCCGGGTGAAATTGCGAAACGACCGTGAATTGGCCGTGAAGATTCCAATTCCCGGGCGCCAGCAGCTGGTCCGGATCCGTGGGTGCAGACGTACCGGCCGGCACGGCCGCGCTGTCGTCGATCGTTGCGGCAATGGCGGTGGGCGCGAGGATGAGGAATGCGGTTAGGCAGACGCATCCGCGGATGCGCAGCAGACAGGTCTCCACGTTGGTCTTATTTTTCATGGTGACGATTCATTTTATGGCGCTGACTCGTACGGCAACTCGAATGCCGACCGCCGTTTCCGGCAGATTCTCGCGCCCGAGCGTGACGAGTTGATTTGCGCCATATCCCTTTTTGCGGGCTCGCCAAACCGATGCAATGCCGAAGTCAGGCCGCCGGTCGGAGGGCGATCGCGCTGGCGCCCGATGTCAGGGCGCGACAGATCACGCTTCGCGGCTCGGGTGAGCGCCAATTTTGGGAAGTTTTTCAGGCGTTGCCGTGATCAAGACGGGGAAGAGCCGTTTACATCGCTCCGGCCCGCTGCGACCAGCGGGCCGCCGACATCGGCGGACGCCGCCGAAGGATTCGCTGGTCAGTTCGCCTTAGCCGAACACGCACTGGAGCAAGAATCCATGAACTTCTCCACTTTTTGCGGAGGGGATTTTGCTGCTGGCACGCCCTGGGCGTCAAGGTTGAATTACGCCGATTGCCCCGCAGAGCGGGGCGCAATTGCTGTGCACCGTTCTTGAACCTTGCGTGCGGCGTTCGCCCGGGCAGGTCGATGTAGGCGCTCAGAGCTTTGCAAAGGCCAAGCCGCAGCGGCGGCGCGCGCCCGCGAGCACGTCACTGGCCACGACGTCGGCCGATCGTGCCTGGGAGCGATAGACGTCCAGAACAAGCCTGCGTACCGGGGTGTCCGGCCACGAGCCCGTGATGCAATCGATCGTTCGCAGCGCGCGGGAGCGCGCCTCCATCGCACAGGCATAGGCGAGCTGGACTTGAGCGGTCAGGACGATGTTCGCCAGACGTGCCCCGAGGGCCTGCGGCAGGCTTATTGCGGCTTGCGCCCTTGGTGCGCGAACGGCCAGTTCGTCCGAGATCGCTAGTGGCTGTCGGTTCATAGTGCCCTTTCGGCTTATGTTGCACAGCAGCATAGCGCATCCGGAGCAAAAAAGAGTGACCAGATTCGTGTGCCAGCGGCGCCATTTTTCGGATCATGAACCC
>OMSW01000227.1:507-2747 GCA_900290295.1 Burkholderiales bacterium | reverse complement strand
GTTGCTGGTCGTGGGCGCGCCGTGGGTGGCCCAGCGCGTGTGGGCAATGCCGGTATACGCGGTAAGTGCGGCGGTCTGCGCGTCGAGCTCGGCGACTCGTGCCACGCTGCGCACACGCTGCAGTTCGCTGTCGCTGTGGACGGCGATCCCGCACGAATCATAGCCGCGATATTCCAGTCGACGCAGTCCCTCCACCAGCAATCGGACAATATCGCGCTGCGCCACGGCCCCGACGATTCCACACATAGCCTCACTCTTTCCCGGTTCGAGCGTTCCGCAGCGGTTGCTGCTCGCGGATCATAGAGCCTTTGCTATGGGAACAACAGTAGCCGGGCCTGCCGGCGCGCATTCGAAGTATGCGGAATATCGGAATAACCGGCTCGGCTAAGAATCCACTTGGCCGGGAAGTCGCGCCGGGCGTGAGGGGCATGCGTAGAGCGACGGCGCGTCGTTACAGGCCTTACAATGGGCGGTTTGTCAAAGCGAAGCTCATAGCGATTGTCGGTCATGAAAACGCAGCAGCAAGACAGCGAGGGCAATGGTTCCGCAATGGCGGCAAACCCCGTCGAGACGGACGCGCTCATCATCGGTTCCGGGCCGGTCGGATTGTTCCAGGTGTTCGAATTGGGCCTGTTGGAAATCAAGGCCCACGTGATCGACTCCCTGGCCTATGTCGGCGGCCAGTGCATCGAGCTCTACCCCGATAAGCCCATTTACGACATTCCGGCGGTGCCGGTGTGTACCGGGCGCGAGCTGACCGAATTGCTATTGCGGCAGATCGAGCCGTTTGGCGCCACGTTCCACCTGGGACAAACCGTGTCGCGCGTTGAGCGCCAAGACGACGGCCGATTCCTAGTGGAGACCTCCCGCGACCAGCGTTTTCTCGCGCGCACAATTTTCATCGCTGCCGGAGTCGGCGCATTTGCATCGCGTCCGCTGCGGGTGCCGCATATCGACAAGTTTGACGGCAGCCAGCTCTTTTATCGCGTCAGGAACCCGGCTGATTTCGCCGGCAAGGATCTAGTGATCGCCGGGGGAGGCGATTCGGCGCTGGATTGGGCGCTGAACTTTGCCCAAGAAGGTCCGCACCAGGCCGGCAGCGTGATTCTCGTGCACCGGCGCGACGGTTTTCGGGCGGCACCGGCGAGCGTTGCCAAGATGCGGGAACTTTGCGAGCAGCTGCAGATGCAGCTGCTCATCGGCCAAATCGTCGGTTTCGAGGAAAGTGCCGGCAAGCTCGCTTCGCTCCGGGTAACGGGCACCGACGGCGTTACGCGTGTCGTGCCGCTCGATGCGCTGCTGGTGTTCTTTGGCCTCTCGCCCAAGCTCGGCCCGATCGCCCAGTGGGGCCTGGACCTGGAGCGCAAGCAAATCGTCACGAACACGGAGAGTTTCGAAACCAACATCGCCGGTATCTTCGCAGTCGGCGACATCAACATTTACCCCGGCAAGAAGAAGCTCATCCTGTGCGGCTTTCACGAGGCGGCCCTGGCGGCGTTCGGTGCGGCACGCTACATCTTTCCCAACAAGGCGATTCACCTGCAGTACACCACGACTTCGCCCAAGCTCCACAAGGTACTCGGCGTGGAGACACCGGTCTTTGACGACTGATCTTCAGGGAAAAAGCCACGATGTTTCCGATTCCCCCCGGCACGCAGACCTTGCTATGGATGAACGTGGTCGCGTTTCTTGTCGACAGCTACCTGGGTGGCCGCTTGAGCGAGGAACTTGCCCTGTGGCCGATCGGCTCCGAAGCGGTAGGCGCGCCGGGTTTCATGCCCTGGCAATTGATCACCTATAGCTTCTTCCACGAGGGTTTTGCCCACATCTTTCTCAACATGCTGGGCCTGGTAATGTTTGGCTCCGACGTCGAGCGTGTATGGGGACGCAACCGCTACCTGACCTACTACTTCACCTGCGTGCTCTCGGCCGGCATCACGCAGCTCGTTTTTACCTGGGCAACCGGTTCTGTTTACCCGACCGTCGGCGCATCGGGCGGCATATTCGGGCTTTTGTTGGCGTTCGCCTTGCTGTTTCCGCGGCGCACGGTCATGCTGATCTTGCCGCCCATCCCCATGCCCGCCTGGTTGTTTGTCACGATCTACGGCTTGATCGAGCTCTTCCAGGGAGTTTCCGGCACCCAGTCGGGGATCGCGCACTTCGCGCACCTGGGCGGGATGCTCGGGGGATGGCTGATGATTCGATACGGCAGAGCAAGACGCTAAGAATTCCGCCCTTTT
>OMSW01000227.1:0-497 GCA_900290295.1 Burkholderiales bacterium | reverse complement strand
AAGTTAACGGTCAAAGCTATCGACGGGAAGGCACTGCACAAGGTGGGCGTCTACAGCGACGGCGCAAACTTGTTCTTGCGCGTGCGCCGTGGCAAGCATGGGAATATCACGCGCTCTTGGCTATTCGCGGCATACGTCAATGGCAAGCGGCGCGATGTAGGACTGGGTGGCGCGGAGGCAGTCACCCTGCAGGATGCTCGCGCCAAGGCTGCAGAATGCCGCGCAGCTATCGCAGACGGTCGCGACCCTGTACTGGACGAAGGGACCGCGCGCCATTGCAGCCCAGGCCCGCGCATCGGCCGCAGAATCGCGGACTTTGGATCAGATCTTGCAAGCGTACTGCGATGACGCGGCCGCGCATCCGCAATGGAGTGCGCGCTATGCCGATCAATTCCCGAGCCGGGTACGGACCCATGCCGCCAATCTATTGGGACGCGACGTTCGCAGCATAACGTCGGCCGATATCATCGGCGCGTTGCGTCCAGTATGGGCAGTCA
>OMSW01000205.1 GCA_900290295.1 Burkholderiales bacterium | reverse complement strand
CGGCTGCCGTACAGGACTTCGTTTAGTAGGCGCTTTAAGCCCTTCTTTTGGTAGTTCATGCCTGATCCGAGATCGGAAATTACTTCGAATGTCCATCCTTGTCGGGCGCAATAAAGTTCCAGGACTTGTTTTTGGCGTTCGAGGTCAGCCTTCTGATCGTTGCTCGACACGCGAGCATAGGCGACGGACTTGCGGGCATCACTCTTCGCCGCTCGATATAACTCGGGGCGCAGCTTGGCGGCGTTATAGCGCCGATGAGCGCCTTCGGTTCGCTCTGGCACAAGGCGACCGCTCGCCTCCCAACGCCGTAGCGTGGTAATCGAAACACCCAACAGTTTGGCGGCGTCGCCTATGCCGATGTATCTGTCCAGCGCCGCATGAACACGCGCCACGGCATGGGATTGCTAGCGCTGCGCCCATCCCCAAGATTCAAGTTTCCCAAACAACTGCCGATCTACAGACACGGTTGGAATGGCTAACATGGACGATATCGGCGAACTAAGACAATCAGACCGTTGCGCCGGCGAAACCGGCGCCATTGTCGCGGCGACAGGCGCATCGATCCTCGCGTTCGTAAGCGCCCGAGTGATCGCGCTGTTCCCGACGTGATGCCCGCCGTGTACGTGTGTTGTCGACCCAGTCCTCATCCCGGGAACTGACGCCGCGCGAATTGTGTCGGCCGGGCTTCGCATCGGGCGGCGGCTTGATCCAGAACGGCGTAGTTAAGCGCTCAGCTAGCGGGTCATCGCCGAAAGCCAATCTCGATCGACCGTGCCAGTGGGGACGAGGCGCGAGGCGCATGCCGGCAGTGCGACCCCCCATTTCGATTGGCAAGAACTACGTCGTGCAGACCGCGATCGCCTTTTGCTTCGCCGCAATGTTCGCCCTGTTCGCCAGTGCAGCTGATCGGGTTGCACCGCACGTCAAGTGGGAAAACGCGGCTTGGACCGATAAGCTCTCGGGCAACAAATTTCAAACTGCCAGCGCCACCGTTGTTCCGAACAAGGAAAATGTCGGTGCCTTTGTGGTCATCGGGCGCACGAACGGCGCCCCGTATGACCTGACGATCACACTTGAACGTACGGCATTCCGTGCCGACCATGGACACGTCGTGTTGCAGATCAAGATCGACGACGCGCCCCCCGTCAAGGTAACGGCGAGGTACGTTGACCCCCTGAATTCGAAATGCGCGGCCCTTGGCAGTCCGCCCGGCTTGATCGAGCGCATGATCACGGCGAAGTCGATCGTGATTCGCGCGCGGACCTTCGCGGGGCTTACAGATTTGGAGCTCAATGGACCGGGGAAATTGAAGTTCTGATCAAGTCCCGGGTTCCTTCGAGCTGCCTGTGGGAGCTTTACTTTCGTTCACAGGGAGCACGTTCCGTACGCTGCGCGTCAGTCCCATTCGAGTTCGAAAGTGTCTGGGAATTTGGCAGTTGACCGGCGATGCTGCAGCCACGGCGGCTTCCGGCGATATTTCCTTCGATAGGCGGAGGGGCAATGGAGCCGTAGTCATCCTGCCGCCCGACCTTCGAGGCCAGCGGCTCGTTGGGCGATGCGACCCGGCGCCGCACGCGACGCCGGCCATTGACTTGGCGCAAATTGCCCTTTGCGGCAGCGCTTCATGATTAGCATGGGATATTGGTATGGGCGAGAGAGAGACAACGATGACGGGACTCGAACAGATTCTCGTTGGAACCGATCTATCGACAGGCGCTGGTTGGGCACTGGTTCGCGGAGCGGTGGTTGCTGGGCAGCACGGCGCACGGCTGCACCTAATGAACGCGATGCCGCAACTTTCGCTAAACGGGGTTGCCGAGTCGTACCGCCCGTACCGGATCGAAGTCGAAGACCAGACCCGCTGGGCTGACGCGACACGAGCGCAACTGCACGCACTGGCAGAGGCCGCCTCCGGACGGTTCGGCATTGCCGTCCAGGAACACGTGACCGTCGGCAACGCAGTTTCCGAAATAGGCTCGTTTGTGCGTACGCTGCCGGCGGACCTCCTGCTGGTGGGGGCGCACGGCGAAGGTTTCCTGCGCGATCTGCTTCTGGGCTCAACCGCGTTTGCGCTGTTGCAGCGAGCGGTGTGCCCTTTGCTGGTCGCCAAAGTGGAAAGTGCGGAACGGTACGATAATGTGCTTGTCGGCATCGACTTCACTAACTCCTGCCGGCCCGCGCTGGAAGCGGCCTTGCTGATCGCTCCGGGCGCGCACGTCGCAGCGTTGCACGCCGTCCGAATCCCGTACGAGGGCATCATCAACGTCGTGTCTGGAGAATCCAATACTCTCGACACTTGGCGGCGGCAGGCCGTCGATGCCGCGCGGGACCAACTCGACGAGTTCATCGACGGGTCGAACGCCGCGCGTCGCGTTGAGCGGATTGCCGTCTACGGTCATGCCGCGCATGCGCTGGTCAGCTGCGCCAAAGCAGCCCGCGCCGACCTGATCGTTGTCGGCAAGAGCGCCGCGAGTTCGGCAGATGCACTAGTGGGGGGCGTCACCAAACACGTTGTTGAAGCCGCCGACTGTGACGTTCTCGTCGTTCCGTAGGCGGGGCCGCGAACACTTGCAACTACGCGCCGTCGCAGTGCATGGCGGATGCGCACGTTAGGCGACGATTTGCCAGTCGGCAACGCCTGGGTCGGAGACGCAAAGGTATTTGGGCTTGAAAAGCGCTACGGCCAAGCAGCTCATGGCGTCGGATCGCGCCGCTCCAACGATGGCCGCTGACCGGCCCATTGCTGGCGAACAGTGACCTCTACCGGCTTTCCGCATAGCAATCGCTGGCAGCCCTGTGGGATAGCAATGTGATACAGGCAAGCCCTTACGCAATGCCCGTCTTTCTCTTCCGGGCCCCTCGCGTAGCAGCTCTTGAGGCTTCACAACTCGGGCGCAATGTCTCGGTAAAATCCTTGGACGAAATCGTTCTGGGTTTTTCCAGACCGTTCTGGAATCCGCGCAACGGTACGCAAACCTGTTCCGCAAGCTGCGCATCGTCCGCATTGCCGCGGGCATCATACTTCGCGAAAGCGGCATTCAGGCCGGACGTGCTTCGCATGTGGCAGGACGCTTTTGCGAGGAAACCAAAGCGTCAACGGTGGCGCATGACCAGGAGAATGTAACGATGGCCGAGTATCGGTCGGCAACCGAACGCGTGGCCCAATTGCGCGGCCGTCTGGTAATTGTCGGTTTCGGCTCGGTCGGCCAAGGCGCTCTGCCGCTGATCCTGCGTCACATCGTGCTCGATCCGAATCGCATAACGATCATTGCCGCTGACGAGCAGGGTCAGGAATGGGCACAGCGCTGCGGCGTTGCGGACTTTCGCGTGCAGTCGCTGGCTCCGCACAATTTCCGTGAGCTTCTCACGCCCTTGCTCGGCAACAGCACGTTCTTGCTTAATCTGTCGGTCGACGTTTCATCGGTTGCGTTGATCGAGCTTTGTCACGAGCTCGGCGCTCGCTACCTCGATTCGTGCATCGAGCCGTGGGCCGGGGGCCACACCGATGTCCGGCTGACGGCGGCCGAACGGTCCAATTACCGCCTACGCGAACAGGCGCTGGCGATCAATCGCCGTTCCTGGCGCCAGCGGCCAACCGCGCTTGTCACGCACGGCGTCAATCCGGGACTGATATCCCACTTCACCAAGCATGCGTTGCTCGACATGGCGCGCGACCTCGGTCGTGCGGTGACGAGGCCGAAAACCCACGCGGACTGGGCGCGCCTGGCGATGGAACTCGAGGTCAAGGCAATCCATATTGCCGAACGCGATTCGCAGGTCAGCGGCCAGCCCAAGCGGCACGATGAATTCGTGAATACGTGGTCGGTCGAGGCCTTCGTAAGCGAAGGAAGCCAGCCCGCGGAGTTGGGCTGGGGTACGCACGAAAAATCCCTCCCCTTGCGTGGCAGAACACATGCGACTGGCGGTCGCGCGGCGATCTACCTTGACCAGCCCGGGGTCTCGGTCTGGGTCAGAAGTTGGACGCCGCTCGAAGGCCCCTTTCACGGGCTGCTGATCACGCACGCTGAATCGATCTCGATCGCCGAATACCTGGCAGTGGTCCAAGGCGATACAGCGATCTACCGGCCGACGGTCCACTATGCTTACCACCCGTGCGACGATGCAATGCTATCGGTGCATGAATTCAACGGCAGAGGTCTACACCTGCAGTCGCACCGGCGGGTACTCAAGGAGGAAATCACGCAGGGCATGGACGAGTTGGGCGTGTTGCTCTGCGGCAACCCCGCCGGCGTG
>OMSW01000207.1 GCA_900290295.1 Burkholderiales bacterium | reverse complement strand
CAAGCTAACACGCGGGCGGTGCGACTGCGCGGATGCGCCGTCATCGGGCAGTCTAGTCGCGGAGCATGCGCCGCCGCAACCGGCGATGCTGCCGCGGCACGATGCGGCGTGGGCATTTCGCTGTTTGCGAGTACTGCGCGCGGTCTTGACGGCTGGACTGAATAAATTTACAGTGCTACTGGGAATTTGTTCAGTACCAATCACCGCAAGCCCAGCGCAGGAGATAAGACAATGGATGACGGAAGGAGCGCCTTCGTGGCGGACAGCAAGGAACGACAAAAAGCGCTCGCGGCCGCGCTGTCTCAGATAGAGAAGCAATTCGGCAAGGGCTCGATCATGCGCCTGGCCGAAGGCGCCGTGGTCGAGGACATACAGGTCGTGTCTACCGGCTCCCTGGGTCTGGATATCGCGCTGGGCGTGGGCGGTCTGCCGCGGGGTCGAGTCGTAGAAGTCTACGGGCCGGAGTCCTCCGGCAAGACTACGCTGACGCTCCAGGTGATTGCCGAAATGCAGAAAATCGGCGGTACCTGTGCTTTTATCGATGCAGAGCACGCGCTCGACGCGCAGTACGCGCAAAAGCTCGGCGTCAATCTGCAGGAGCTGCTCATCTCGCAGCCCGATACCGGCGAGCAGGCGTTGGAAATCGTCGATGCGCTGGTGCGCTCGGGCTCGGTCGAACTCATCGTCATTGATTCGGTTGCGGCGCTCACACCCAAGGCCGAAATCGAAGGGGAAATGGGCGACTCGCTTCCCGGCTTGCAGGCGCGCCTGATGAGCCAGGCGCTGCGCAAGCTTACCGCGACGATCAAGCGTACCAACTGCCTGGTGATCTTCATCAACCAAATCCGCATGAAGATCGGCGTCATGTTCGGCAACCCCGAAACCACCACCGGCGGCAATGCGCTCAAGTTTTACGCCTCGGTGCGGCTCGACATCCGCCGTGTCGGCTCCATCAAGAAGGCTGAAGAGGTCATCGGCTCCGAAACCAAGGTCAAGGTCGTCAAGAACAAGGTTGCGCCGCCGTTCCGGCAGGCCGACTTCGACATCCTGTATGGCGAGGGTATCTCCCGCGAGGGCGAGATCCTCGACCTGGGCAGCCAGCACAACGTCGTGGAGAAATCCGGCGCTTGGTACAGCTACGGCGGTGAGCGCATTGGCCAGGGCAAGGACAACGCCCGCGAGTTCCTGCGTGCCAACCCTGCCATGGCAATCGAAATCGAGAACAAGATCCGCGAGGTGCTCGGCATCCATCCGCGTGCGGAAAGAGCTGCGGCGGAGTCCTAGCTCGGCGATCGTTGCCATGGAACCGGCACGGGAGCCGCTCGAGGCAGGCCTGGATGGCGGT
>OMSW01000209.1 GCA_900290295.1 Burkholderiales bacterium | reverse complement strand
CCAGCGGGCCCAAGACGACAGCCGGGCCGGGGGAAACGGGCGCCAGCGACGACCTCGCCTCCTGTGGTTCCGGAGGGTATAAGACTGGTCCCCACTCGGGATGCAGCGATAGACCGCGTTCGAGCGACGCCCGAAACGCATCGACCTTGGTCATTGAACGCCACAAGGAAACGAACTGGTGCCGGATGGCGGGCTCGGCGTCGACCCAGGGTTCGACCTCGGCATACGAGAACGTGCCCTGGCTTTTCGCAACCACGTTGCTGTCGCGGAATTTCGCAAAGCGCCGTGGCAAGGCGTCGCGGAAGAGGCGCGGCATGGCGGCGACGAAATCCGGCGCCGGACGCTCCCGCATACCAGGGGCCTCGTCCTCGCGGAAGCTCTGAAATTCCCCGGCTTTCAATGTAAACGCCGTGGCACCGCGCACCTGTCGGTCACCCCAGCCTGCCGTGCCCTGCTCAACGAATACCGCACCCGATCCGCGAGCCGCGTGGACGACCACGATACCGGCAATGTTGAGCACATCGAACCGCGGCGAGCCGAACGCTGGTGAATGACGCGCCTCGGTCTTGCCGGACGTGATCTTGAGCCATCCCGACAGCAAGTACATTCCGGGCTGCTCAAACTTCCTTCGGGCAGGGTGGTTGCACTGCAGACGGGTTTCCGCGCCGACGTCGACCGTCGTCCCGTCGTCATACTCGATCCGCAGGAAGGCGTCCTTGCCGGTGTGCACAAGATCATCGGCAAGCAAACGGACCCCCTCCACCGCCTCGAGCGTGGACAGCGTCCGAATGACGACAGCCTTGCCCTCAACGATGGTGGCAATGCCGGCCGGCTCGCCCGCTAAGGCCCACGCGACGTGTCCGAGCAGCGCGAGAACAATCGCGAACCTAAGCACGGGTCGTTCCTCCAAAATGAGCGCTTCCAAGAGCGTTCGTCTCGATCGGTGCATTGCCGATCAATTGCTTATACGCAAAATGAGTACGAACTAGGACATTTTGGATCGACGATCCCAAACGAGTACGGTCCGTCCCCGCGGGAACCTGGCCTAGACGCTCGCTAGTCCTTCGCGGTACTGCTCTGCTGCGACGAGTCAGAAACGACGTTTAACATGCGAACCGTGCGATCAACCCTTGGGCAAGGCACTGAAGGCGCGATCTGCCTTGGCAGCGAAGTAGAAGTCACTCTCGGTCAAGCCGCTGATCTTGTGCGTCCAGATCTCCACCTTGCACTTGCCCCACGCGATGTAAAGATCCGGATGGTGGCCCTCGTCTTCAGCGAGGTCGGCCACCTTGTTGGCAAG
>OMSW01000210.1 GCA_900290295.1 Burkholderiales bacterium | reverse complement strand
CCGGATAGCCATAATATGGGTAATAGGGGTAGCCGGGGTAGTACGGGTTGTACGCGTACCAAGTCCATACGCCGGCCGCATCTATCCACCACCAACCCCAACGGCCGTCGTGCCAGGCCCAGCGTCCCTCGCCGTGCCAGGCGCCAGGCACG
Organism: Burkholderiales bacterium; assembly: GCA_900290295.1. Classification (GTDB taxonomy): domain Bacteria; phylum Pseudomonadota; class Gammaproteobacteria; order Burkholderiales; family Burkholderiaceae_F; genus GJ-E10. The sequence continues at coordinate 2,587 of OMSW01000210.1, read as the reverse complement.
GCCTGCGCAACCCCGCTGGCCTGCGTCGGGACGGGTAGGGCCGCGAGGGTGGCCAACCCTAGGGCCCCCGTCATTGCCGCGCACCTGCCGACCGGGATCATTGCCCTTTTGATCGACGTATTCATGATTCATCTACAAACCGAAGCGTCCGGCTGCACGGCAGACCAGCTCGATGGGACCGTCGAGCCCGGGCGCCAGGCCACAATTTTGCTACTCCTTATGGCCTTTTCGTCGCGCAATTCGGTAACGGTTGTGACAAAACGTATCCACCGGCTTTCCGCCTAGATCGCCTTTTGTTGGTCATGGCCGCGGCGCCTCCCGCCGACCAGCAATGTCGTCATCCAAGCGATGACCATTGCATCGTCGTGGCTGCAGATCACCACGTCCCGGTCTGATGGCCGATGATCCAGAGGAGTTCGCGCTCACCGAGCAAGAGTGTGCGATAGCAGCGGCAGCGCGCACCGACGCGTTGAAAGCCGAAAGACCGCTCGCGCGGCCGACCTGACCTCGCTTGCCTGACTGCGCCAGCCGCTAAGCGCGGCGTAGCACGCACTTGCAGAGTCCGTCTCCCCAGGTCTGCCGCAGAATGGTCGGCACCGGCGATCGACATCTGCGAATTGGTAGCGCCCGCGGCATTGCGCATGGGTGTGCCATCGGCGCCGATGCGCCAATGGTCCGAGATCCTTGCATCGGATGCCTATGGCGAGCCGTGCTGGTTCTCAAGCATCCTTTGGCGCCGAATATCGCAAACCGCTACAAAGAGCGAGTCGGCCGGCTTGTCGCCGCCGGCGAAAGCGAGTATCTGTCGATTTTTGCGGCCGCGAGTATCGTCAAACGTTGAGATGCTTCCGACGCCGTCGTTGCAGTCAGATGAGAGGATCGCTATTTTTCTGCGCTCGCCATTAATTGATACGAGCGCGCTGACTTTGCGGGTACCGTCCGGGTCGACGACAACGGTTTCCGGCAGTAACTTGGCTTGCCCCCGCTCGATGTATGTCGCCGTCGGTATCGTCGCGGTCGCGCAAGCAAATAGCAATAACGAGAGAGCAAGTGCATGAAAGGAGCGCATTGGTCGCAGAGTCACTTTCTTTGGTCTTCCCCATGGGCCAATTGCGCGGACCGGGGGCTTGCAGAAACTTCGCATGGCTACCGCCGAGGTCAGATGTATTCCGACGGACGCATTCTTCGGGGACGCTGCGCAAGCACCCCAGTTTCTCATATCGCCAGGATTAACACGCAAGGGGCTCGGTGCGGGAAGATTCCGGATTTGCTATCGCTTCCGAAGCCACTGAACAAGACGACCATCATCGGGTCAAGCGGGCATCCGTCATTGGCCAGGGCCTGGGTTCGGATCGGACAAATGTGTCTCCAGATTTCCTGCTGGGCCGTGGACCCGGCCAAGGCAGCGGTAGATCGAGGCCGACAACTGCGACCCGTACGATACCGTCATAAGGACCTGCAGGCGCCCGTCGGCTTTGAAATGCCGCGCGACCGTCGATTCCGAACCAAGTAAGCGAATGGTCGATATCGTGCGCCTGCGGTACGGGTCATGGCGAGGTCGGACACGGGTCTCCACGAAAACCATGCTCGACGCCCCCGCCGAACATCTCGCAACCTTTGTACGCGGCGATTTCATCCAAGGCGTGAAGCAGGGCCACTGCAAGTGCAATCGCCTGTTCCCCGGCAAGACGCCTATGGAGAATTTGCGCCAGGCTGCCGTAATACCATCCCAGCTGCCGCTGCGTTGCGTTAAAACGGTCAAACGCCTCAATGCCAACATTGTGCAGGTCATGCAGAATCGAACGCGCATTGTGGAGTTTGTCGGCTACCGATACGGTGCACGTCGCAAGGTCCGCGCCGTCGTGGGGGTCGGCAAGATGCGCCAAGTATTGCTGCTTGCGGGTAGGCCAATCCGGTTTGGGATCTTCAAACGTATCGGTGCAACCCGCGACGATTTTTGCAACGCGTTCACCAAAACGCGCCTTGATCTGGGCTAGCATCGCGTACCCGCCCTGATCCTCGGGCGCATCATGCAGCAAGGCAGCAATTGCAGTGTCCTCGTCTGCCGCATGTTCGAGCACGAACGAGGCGACCGCTATGACGTGGGCAATGTAAGGAATGGCGGTTCCTTTGCGCGTTTGGCTCGCGTGCACAATGCTAGCGAACGCAAACGCCTGCGCGAAACGATCAGTCAGCACTGGGCTTGGGACCACGTTTGCCATTACAGCATGCCTTCCACGGGGCAAAACCCAATGATCCGCGCTACCGCCACGGCCCCATGCATGGCGTCGGCACGCTCCACGCCCAGCTCGCCAGGAGCGGTGGCTCCCGACGTGGTACCAGGCCATCGGGTCGCAGCTGTTCGGTCTTGATCGTTCAGCAACTGTTTTGTCGCCCGCGAGAGTTCGGCGATCCTGGCAAAACAAAAAGCCCGCCGGCCAGAGAGCCAAAGCGGGCGTCAAACTGCCATCCGCTTTAGCTGAATTTTTAACGCGCCCGCAAGCTGTTCAATTCAAATCGGCGCCGTTTCATTTTGCCCGCTTTCATCCCGAGGTGTCAAGGTCAATCAGACCCGTTGCAGCAGTGC
>OMSW01000213.1 GCA_900290295.1 Burkholderiales bacterium | reverse complement strand
TATCGAGCCGGTATTCGGGCAGAACCAGCGATTGGTCCGGCTCGTCGGCGCGGGCCAACCCGCCGAGCGCCAAGAACTGCGTCCACAAAAGCGCTGCCGCAAGCGTGCCGATGCGCCGCGCAGCGGCCCGCTGCGCGCTCCTGCAGCAGTGCTGCAAGGTCACGCGCCCGGCGAACCGCTTCGATGCTGTAGCACGCCTTTGCCGCACAATGGACAACCTCTGATGCCGGCCTACGGGGAAAAAACGCAGCCGGACGGACAACAACGTCCAAAGCTGTATTCAAAACCGATCCTGTGCATTTGCCAAGGACCCCGTCCGGGTTTTTGAAACAAAATCTTTCGCGAAGGGTTCGGCGAGCGTTACACGCAACACGCGCGGCGCAGAACCGGCAAAAACTGTTGCGAAAAAGCGCCAATGCCCGCTATCCGCCGGTGCCACCAATGGTCAGCCCCTCGATACGCAAGGTTGGCTGACCGACGCCGACCGGAACACTCTGCCCGTCCTTGCCGCAGGTGCCGATCCCCAGGTCCATGCTCATGTCGTTGCCAATCATGGTCACCCGCGTGAGCGCGTCAGGTCCATTGCCGATCAAGGTTGCTCCCTTGAGCGGGGCGCCGAGTCGACCATTTTCGATGAGGTAGGCCTCGGCCATCGAGAAGACGAACTTGCCGTTGGTGATGTCGACCTGGCCGCCACCGAAGTTGCGCGCATAGATCCCGCGCGGGACGGAGCGCACGATTTCCTCCGGATCGGCGTTGCCGCCGAGCATGCAGGTGTTGGTCATGCGCGGCATAGGCAGCGCGGCAAAAGACTCGCGCCGGGCATTACCGGTGAGACTAGTCTTCATCAATCGCGCGTTCAACGAGTCTTGCATGTAGCCGCGCAGGATGCCGTCCTCGATCAGAACGGTGCGCTGGGTAGGGTTGCCCTCGTCATCGATGTTCAAGGACCCGCGCCGCTCGGCAATTGTGCCGTCGTCGATCACCGTGACCCCCTTGGCCGCGACGCGCTGGCCGATGCGGCCCGCAAATGCGCTCGAGCCCTTGCGGTTGAAGTCGCCCTCCAGACCATGGCCGATTGCCTCGTGCAGCAGGATCCCCGGCCAGCCGGACCCGAGAACAACGCTCATCACGCCCGCCGGTGCCGGCCGCGCCTGCAGGTTGACGAGCGCCATATCCACGGCGTTCTTCGCATACAGCTGCAGCAATTCGGACGTAAACACGCCCAAGCCGGTACGTCCGCCACCGCCGGAAAATCCCTGCTCGCGACGCCCGTTCTCCTCGACGATCACCGTAAGGGAAACGCGCACCAGGGGACGGATGTCGGCTGCCAGAACACCATCCGAACGGGCCACCAGGATCACGTCATATTCCGATGCCAGGTTTGCCATGACCTGCTTGACGCGCGGATCGAGCGCGCGCGCTGCCAGCTCGAGGTCCTCGAGCAGGCGCACCTTCTGCGTCGCCGGCAGCGAGGCGACGGGATCGTCGGTGCCGTACAGCGCCTTCTGCGGCCGCGTCTGCAGACTCGGGGCCGCGGCGACCTTGCCGCTGCCGCTGCTGGCGATGGAGCGCACGGTGCGCGCGGCCTGGACCAGGGCATCGTGCGAGATGTCGTCGGAATAGGAAAACGCGGTGCGCTCCCCGCTTACGGCACGCACGCCGACGCCCTGGTCGATACCAAAACTGCCGGACTTGACGATGCCTTCCTCTAGGGAAAACGACTCGGAGCGCGTGTACTGGAAATACAGGTCGGCGTA
>OMSW01000214.1 GCA_900290295.1 Burkholderiales bacterium | reverse complement strand
GAGGTCCGCACGCTGGCCCATGATCTGGCGCGAATGCGCAAGAGCATGGGCCAGGCCTTGAAGATGCTCGACGCCTAGCGCCCGAAATCTAGGAGTTCACGATAAATACCAAGACCGTAGTCCCGGACCAACAGCTGCCGCCGAAGCTGCTCGGCAAATACCCGCTCCTGGGTCTGGTGGGCGAAGGGGCCATGGGGGTTGTTTACAAGTCGTTTGACCCCGTCATCCGTCGCCCGGTGGCACTCAAGACCATCCGGCGGGATCTTCTCGACGGTGGCGGAGCGCCTGATTTCTCGGCGCGCTTTCGCAACGAAGCCCAGGCCGCCGGCCGCTTGCTGCACCCGAGCATCGTTGCGGTATATGAGTACGGCGAAGAAAACGAGTACGCCTACATAGCGATGGAGTACGTCGAGGGCAACACCCTGGGGCACTATCTGAATCAAAAGGTCCGATTTAGCATTGCGGGCGCGCTCAGCATACTGTCCCAGTTGCTCGACGCGCTGCAATACGCGCACGACGCCGGCGTCTTGCACCGCGACATCAAGCCCTCCAACATCATCGTCATGAACAATGGCCGGGTCAAGGTAGCGGATTTCGGAATCGCCTGCGTCGAGACTTCCAACCAAACGCAGATAGGTGCCATTATGGGTACCCCGGGCTATGTTGCGCCGGAGCTGTACCTGAATTACAAGTTCGACTGCCGGATCGACGTTTTTTCCGCCGGTGTGGTCCTGTATGAGCTGCTCGCCGGAACCGCGCCGTTCGGCGGGCCTCCCGAAAGCGCCATGTACCGGGTTTGCCACAAGACGCCCACGCCGCCGTCGGTGGCAAAGCACGACCCGTCGCTGGAGCCATTCGATGCGATCGTACTGCGTGCCTTGGCCAAGCGCGCGCAGGACCGATATGACAGCGCGGCACAATTCCGGGAGGCGATCATGCAGGCGCGTGCCCAACCAGTCAAGCCGGTCACTTCCGAGACGACCATCATCTGCCATTCCCCGATTCCCTCGGCGCGCCAGCAGCCGCACAATGCATCCCCGGAACCCGCGCTGGCGTCGCCACCCAGGAGATCTACGGCTCCCAGCGTTTCGACCGCGACCCTGATTGCTGCAGGATGGGACATCGATAAAATCGACCGCATCGAGCAGCAGCTGGCACGTTTCATTGGGCCGATCGCCAAGATCGTCGTGCGCCGTGCCGCCAATGAGACGAGTGATCTCTGCGCGCTGGTGCAGCGGCTTGCCGATCAGCTGAGCAGCCCGGCCGAGCGCTCCGAATTTCTCAAGTGCACTGCCCGTTTCGCCGCCGCGAAGCCGGTACCTGCCGCGGCTTCGGCGAGTTACCAGGCAACGGTGCTCCTACGGTCGGCCGGCCCCGGCACCCCTATGCCCGCCGCTCCAACGCCCGAGGAGGTCGCGCGGGCCACGCAGATGCTCACGATGCACCTGGGGCCGATCGCGCAAATACTAAGCAAAAGGGCGGTGCAGCCCGGGTTTAGCCGGGATCGGTTCCTCTCCACCCTGGCCGCAAACTTGATGGACGAGGCGGATCGAATAGCCTTCCTTAGCACGTTCAACTAGGCGTGG
>OMSW01000290.1:359-37446 GCA_900290295.1 Burkholderiales bacterium | reverse complement strand
CTTCCATGGACGAACGGCGGTGATAACCGGGGCTGCGAGCGGGTTCGGACGCGAGTTCGCGCGCAGTGCGCGATCGTTGGGAATGCGCCTCGTGCTCGCGGACGTCGACCAGGCAGCCCTGGAGGAGCTCGTCGCCGAGCTTGGCGACAAGCCAAATGTCATCGGCGTGCGGGTCGACGTGTCGCAGGCAGCTCAAGTCGAGCGCCTGGCGGCACGCGCGCAGCGCGAGTTCGGTCCGGTTCACTTGCTGTTCAACAATGCCGGCGTCGGCGCCGGCGGCTATGTTTGGGAAAACACGGAGCACGACTGGCAGTGGGTACTGGGCGTCAATTTGATGGGCGTTGTGCACGGGCTGCACTACTTCGTGCCGGGAATGCTGGAATCGAGCCGTGCCGGCGAGCCCGCGCATATTGTCAATACGGCGTCGGCGGCCGGTTGGCTGAGCGCGCCGCTGATGGGGGTGTACAGCGTAAGCAAGCATGCGGTCGTCGCGCTGACCGAATCCCTGTTCCACGATTTGCGGCTGGCAGACTCGAAGATCGGGGTCACGCTGCTGAGCCCGGCTTTTGTCGCTACCGGCATTGGCCGTTCCGAGCGCAACCGTCCGGACCGGACGGCGGACGGCCCCGCGCCGACCGCCTCACAGCGCGCCGCACATACGCAGACGGCAAAGGCGATCGAAAGCAGTCGACTTAGCGCCGCCCAGGTAGCGCAGATGACCTTCGACGCGATCCGCGCCGAGCGCTTCTACGTGTTCACCCACCCCCGGATTCTTCCCACGGTCAGCAGCCGGGTGCGGCACGCGGTCGAGGGCCTCCTTCCGGCGGATCCGTACGAAGGCCAGCCCGAGAACCGGCCGAGGGTCGACTGAGGCGCCGGCAACCATCCGCGGCGGGCGCTACGCCGCGCGCTACCGCCCCGGCTCGCGCACGCGCTGCGCCGCCGCAGTGTCAGCGGGCCTGGCCGTAGAGCCGGCGCAACTCGGTTTTCAGCAACTTGCCGGTCGCGGTGTGGGGAAGACTCTCGACGATGAGGACCGCGTCCGGTTCACACCACTTTCCCACCTTGCCGCGGTAGAACGCGCGGATCTCCTCTGCTGTGGCCGTCGCTCCCGGTTTCAGCACAGCAACGATTACCGGGCGTTCGCCCCATTTTTCGTCGGTACGGCCGATGGCGGCGGCCTCGCGCACCGCCGGATGGGCGATGGCGACGTTCTCCAGATCGATGGAGCTGATCCACTCGCCGCCTGACTTGATCACGTCTTTGGTGCGATCCACGATCTTCACGAAACCATCGGCGTCGATGGTAGCGACGTCGCCGGTGTCGAACCAGCCCGGCTCGTCATGGGCGGCAACCGGCTCCTGCCGAAAATAGCTGTCGCAGATCCAGTAGCCGTGGACCTTCAGGCTACCGAAGCTGGTACCGTCGAAGGGCAGTTCCACGCCAGCGCCATCGACGATCTTGATCTCGACACCGTATAGAGGACGGCCCTGTTTGAGCGCGAGCTCCCTCCGCTGATCGGCCGCCAGCGCCTCGGTCCTGCGCGTTGGCTGATTGATCACACCCAGGGGACTCATTTCCGTCATGCCCCAGGCGTGAACGGCACGTACGCCGAGTTTTTCGAAGGCCTCCATCATGGCCGGGGGGCAGGCGGAACCGCCGATCACCACGCGATTCAAGCGCGAAGGACACTTGCCCGTTTCCTTGATATGCGCCAAAAGATTGAGCCAGACAGTGGGGACACCGGCGGAGATGGTTACGGCCTCCGATTCCATCAAGTGCGTCAAACTGGCGCCATCCAAATTGGGCCCCGGCATCACCAGCTTGCAGCCCGCAACCGGCGCCGCGTAGGGAATCCCCCAGGCATTGACGTGGAACATGGGCACAACCGGCAACATCGCATCGCGAGCCGATAGCGCCAGGGAGTCGGCAAAGTTCACGGCCATCGAATGGAGCACCGTCGAGCGATGGCTGTAGAGGACCCCACGCGGGTTCCCCGTGGTGCCCGAGGTGTAGCAAAGCGCCGCAGCGGCGTTCTCGTCGACGATGGACCAATCGAAGGTTTCGGGCTGTCCGGCCAACAGTTCCTCGTAGCACAACGCATTGCGCAGGGTGGTCGACGGCATGTGGGCCCGGTCGGTCATCACCACGAAGCCTTGGACCTTTTTCAATTTGTCAGCCAAGCCTTCGAGCAGGCCGACGAAAGAGAGGTCCGTGAAGACGTAGCGGTCCTCGGCATGATTGATGATGTAGGCGATCTGCTCGACGAACAAACGCGGATTGACCGTGTGGCAGACCGCTCCAATGCCAGAGACGCCGTAATAGAGCTCGAGATGCCGATAACCGTTCCAGGCCAAGGTACCGACGATGTCGCCATCACCGAGTCCGAGACCGCACAACGCGTTGGCGAGTTGCTTGGTCCGCCGCGCCAAGCCGGCATAGTCGTAGCGGTGGATAGGGCCTTCGACGGTCTTGGAGACGATCTCGCAATCCCCGTGGTATCTCGCCGCGAACTCCAGCAAGGAGGGAATGGTCAGCGGCACCTTCATCATCTGTCCGAGCATCGGATTTCTCCCCAATCGTTTTTTGCAATCGGCGAGTGGACCGCCGTATCGCAGTATTTCATCATGGCGCACCAGCAGCAAGTGCCTTGCCTCGACCGAGCGCAATGAAGCGTGCCAAGTGATGATCCTCGTCGCCGAGCTCGTGATCGATCATCACCAGGCGCTTGGCAAAGTGTGCCAGCGGCAGTTCCCAGGTCATCCCGATGGCGCCGTGCAACTGGATGCTCTCTTCGGCAACCAAGATCCCGACACGGCCGACGGTGACCTTGGCAGCCGAAAGCGCGCGCTCCCGCAACGTTCGCCCGGCACCCAGCGAGGCCGCGGCATTGATCACGCTCGACCGCGCCTGTTCGACTTCGAGCAGCAGCGCGGCCATGCGGTGCTGTAGCGCCTGGAAGCTGCCGATCGGCGTGCCGAACTGCTTGCGGGTCCGCAGGTACTCCAAGGTCGCCTCTTTGGCGGCCTCCATTGCCCCCAGGGACTCCGCGGTCAAGGCAAGTACCCCATAGCCGATGGCGCGCTCCATCACGGGATGCGCACTGTCGGCCATGCCGAGCAGCGACACGGCGGGCAGCGCAACGGCTCCAAGTGTCAGTTCAGCGGCCCGGCCGCCATCGATCAACCGATATCCCCGAAGGCTCAGACCCGGCGTGTCCCGCGGCACCAGGAACAGCGAAAGGCCGTTCTCGTCGCCTACCGCGCCGCTGGTACGCGCTGCGATCACGAAGGCGTCGGCCTGCTCGGCCTGGTGAACGACCGACTTGCTCCCGGTGAGGCGCCAGCCAGCGCCAGCGCGTTCGGCGCGCAGGGCAATACGGCTTGGATCGGCGAAGGTGTCGGCCTCCTCGTAGGCAAGCAGCACAATCTTCTCGCCCGCGATCAGCTCGGCCAGCAATGCGCGCGCGGCCTCGGTGCCGACCGTGGCCAAAACCTGACCCGCCATTAGGGCGCCGACCAGCGGCTCGACCACCGAACCACCAGGCCGCGACCCATCGACTCGAAGACGATGGCGATGTCGAACCCGGCTCCACCGAAACCGCCGTCGGACTCGGGGAACAAGGCGGCGATCGCGCCCAGCTCGGCCAAGCGCTGCCAGACCTCGCGGCTGCAGCCCTGCGCCGATGCGCAGATACGCTGCCGCGTGGCGAAACCATATTGCTCGCGGATAAATCGATTCAATGTGTCGGCCAACATCCGGCGTTCGTCGCTGTGTTCGAAATTCATGGCAAACCTCACGAGCCCGTCAAAGACCAAGGATCATCTTGGCGATGATGTTCTTCTGGATCTCGTTGGAGCCACCGAAAATCGACAGCTTGCGGTTGTTGAAGTACCGCGCTGCAGCCGATGCCGCCGCCTCCTTGGGCCCGACCCACGGGCCGTCGGCGCCGTCGTCGAGGGCCTCGTCCACATAGGCGCGGGCATGGACGCCCATCGCCCGACGATACAGGGACGAGATCTCCTGGCGGATTTCCGTGCCGCGGATCTTCAGCATAGAGCTCTCGGCGCCCGGAACGCCGCCACCGCTTGCTGCGGCCAGGACGCGCAAATTGGTGGTTTTCATGTTCTCCAGCTCGATCTCGACGCGCGCCATGCGTGCTGCGAACAGGGGATCCTCGGCCAACGGTTGGCCTTGGCGCATTTGCGTGGCGGCAACTTCCTTGAGCTGCTCGAACGCGGCCACCGACAAACCGATGCCGGCGATGTTGGTGCGCTCGTATGTCAATAAGTACTTCGCGCAGGTCCAGCCCTTGTTCTCCGGACCAACGAGGTTTTCGACCGGCACGCGCACATTGGTCAGGAACACCTCGTTGATCTCGTGCGCGCCGTCCAGTGTGATGATCGGCCGGACTTCGACGCCTGGCGATCTCATGTCGATCAGCAGAAAGCTGATGCCTTCCTGCTTCTTCGCCTCACGGTCCGTGCGCACGAGGCAAAAGATCATGTTCGCGTACTGGCCCAGAGTGGTCCAGGTCTTCTGGCCATTGACGACGTACTGTTCGCCCTGGTGCACCGCACTCGTCGTTACGCCGGCGAGGTCCGAACCGGCGCCGGGCTCAGAGTAACCCTGGCACCACCAGTCCGACCCGTCCAGAATGCGGGGCAGCCAGTGCCGCTTCTGTGCCTCGGTTCCGAACTTGATCAGCACGGGTCCTAGCATGTTGACGCCGAACGGCACGATGCGAGGGCAATGCGCCAGGGCACATTCATTCTCGAAGATAAACCTCTGGACCGCGCTCCAGCCCGGGCCGCCGTACTGCGTTGGCCAATGACTCGCAAGCCAACCGCGCGAGTTCAGAATCGCGTGCCACTCGACCATGTCGGCGCGGCTCAGGCGTTTGCCGGCTCGCACCCTCTCCGACAGCCGCGGCGGCAGTTTCTGCGCGAGAAAGGCACGAACCTCCGTGCAAAAGTTCTCCTCTTCTGGAGTAAAGCGCAAATCCATCGATGCGTCCTCGGTCCGTTGTGCTGCTGTCAGTACCCCGCCGCCTGGTCGACGGCAAATGGCTGCGTCGCTCCGGCGCGAGCGCGGCGCAAGGCGTCCAGACATTGCGCAGCGACGATCTCGTCGCGCGCCTCGCCAGCGATGTGCGGTGTGGCAGTCACTCGCGCGTGTCGCCAGATCCAGGCATCAGGCGGCGGCGGCTCGCGCTCGAATACGTCGAGCGCCGCCCCGGCGAGATGATCTTCGTCGAGCAGAGCCCGCAAGTCGCCTTCCACCAAATGTTCGCCGCGACCGACGTTGATTAGGTATGAGCCGCGCGGCAGCTGCGACATCCGGGCGCGGTCGAGCAGCCCTCGGGTGGCCGGCGTCAGCGGCAGCGTGCAGATGAGCACATCGGACTGCGCAAGCAGCAGCGGTAACTCTGCGTCGCCGGCGAGACTGCGCCCCACCGGCAAAGACCGCCGTCGCCGTCCCCACATTGCAAGTGGATAGCCCAGCGGGGTCAAGCAGATCGCGTGCAAAGCGCAGCGTGTACGCCACCACATACTGCGCAACCGATTGCGCCTGCAACGGGTCGACCACACGCGTCACCGGCAAGTCGGGCGGCAGATCCGAGGCGGCGAGCAGCTTGTCGACACCGGCACCGGTCGAGCACAGTACGCGCAGCTTCGGGTACCGCGACACCGTGCCCGGTTTCAGTCGCCACGCAAGAATTGCCTCCACAGCCTCGTCCGATGGAGGCCGCTCCCGCTCGCTCCACACCGGAACGTCGGGTGCGGCTGCGCGCAGTGCGGCGACGAATGGGGCCGAGGGCAAGGGAGCGCTAAGCACGAGGATGCCCATCGTCACTGCGTCTCAGGCCTCATAACCCGGCATGCGCCGATCGAGCAGCCGCAGCAACCCGGGCCAGACCAGCGCGGCGCCAAGGCCTTGCGTGACTTCGCGCACCTGCGCCGCAATGTTGTCAATGATGGTTTGCGGCACCTCGACCAGGGGTCCACCGGCCTGCGCCAGCACCTGAATGCGGCACGCCGCCTCCAGGATGTACATGGACTGGAAGGCCTCCGCGATGCTGCGACCACAGGTCAGCAGCCCGTGGTTGCGAAGAATCAAGTGCTGCGCCGCGCCGAGGTCAGCCACCAGGCGTGCCTTCTCGGCTTCGCGAAGCGCGACGCCCTCGTAGTCGTGATACGCCAGGCTTGCCAGCACAAATGCCGATTGCTGCGACAGTGGCAGCAAGCCGCTGGCCTGCGCCGCAACCGCCACGCCATACGGCGTGTGCGTATGCAGCACGCAGTGCACGTCCGGCCGACCCGCATGGACCGCGCTGTGGATCACGAACCCGGCAGGATTGACCGGAAACGACGTGTCGTGCAGGGGCGCGCCCGAATGGTCGACCTTGATCAGGCTGGAGGCGGTGATCTCGTCGAAGAAGAGTCCATAGGGATTGATCAGGAAATGTCCGAGCTCGTCCGGAACGCGCGCCGAGATGTGTGTGAACACCAGGTCGTCCCAGCCGAACAGCGCGACCAGCCGATAACAGGCGGCCAGGTCCACGCGAAGTTTCCACTCCTGCGGCGATACACGTTCACGCATCGACGGCACCTGGCCGAGAACATTCACAGCGCCTGCACAATATCGGCGATACGTTGCAGAACGTCGGACCCAATAAGCAAATCTAGGACAAGTTCGCAATCCACGCAAGGTTGCGATCAGCGATAGCGCCGCGCCAGCATCTCGACTACGCACACAGGCTTTGCAAATCCTTCACGTTCGATCGTTGCCTCGATGACGAGCTGGACGCCACCTTCGATGGGGTCACAGGCGAGCAGCCTGAAATGGCCACGCAAGCGACTGCCGACCGGTACCGGGGCGGGAAAGCGCAAGCGGTTGATGCCGTAGTTGACTCCCATGCGACTGCCGTTGATTTCGAACGCCGTGGCAACCATCGCTGGCAACAGCGACAGCGTCAGGTAGCCGTGGGCCACGGTGCTTCCAAACGGGCCCTCGGCTGCACGTCCGGCATCCACATGAATCCACTGGTGATCACCGGTGACGTGTGCGAACGCGTCGATGCGGGCCTGATCCACCAGGATCCAGTCGCTAGTGCCAAGGGCCTGCCCGACGAGCTCCTGCAGTTTGTCAAAAGGAAAGACCTTGGGTGTCATGCGAGAATTCCCGGTAGCACGACCAGCTTGCCCATGGCCCGGCGTCCGGCGAGCCGGGCGATTGCTGCTGCGGCGCCGGAAAGCGGCACGCGATCCGTGACCGGCGGGTGCAGCTTGCCTGCGGCGAACCAATCGCCAAGCTGGCGCATGTCGGTCCGGCACTGCACCGGATCGCGATGCATCGCCTCGCCCCAGAACACACCAAGGACGACTCGCTCCTTGAGCAGAACGAGGTTGAGCGGCAGCTTGGGAATCTCGCCGGCAGCAAAGCCGACCACGAGATAGCGGCCACGCCAGGCCGTGGCGCGTATTGCGCTCTCGCTGTACGGGCCGCCGACCGGGTCGTAGACCACATCGACGCCGCGGCCGGCGGTCAGCGCCTCGACCTGGCGCCGCCAGCCCTCCTGCGTGTAGTCGATGGTCTCGTCGGCGCCAGCGCGACGGGCCAAAGCCAGCTTCTCGACGCTCGACGCGGCAGCGATGACCCGCGCGCCCAACGCCTTGGCGATCTCAACCGCAGCGATGCCGACTCCACCGGCAGCGCCCAGCACCAGCAAGGTCTCGCCCGCCTGCACCCGACCGATGGTGCGCAGTGCATGCAAGGACGTTCCATAGGCAAGCAGGAACGATGCGCCAAGCTCGAAGTCCATGCCAGCGGGCAGGGGCACCGTGCGCGTCGCGTCGGCAAGACAGCTTTCGGCGAAAGCGCCGGTCCCAGGCGAGGCGATTACGCGGTCGCCGGGCCGAAATGCGTCGACGTTTTCGCCCACGGCGGCAACGATGCCGGCAAGTTCGGCGCCTGGGGTAAATGGCACTGCCGGTTTGATCTGATACAGCCCCTGTACCATCAACGCGTCCGGAAAATTGATCGACGCAGCCTGCACGTCAATCAGCAGCTGGCCGGGACCCGGGACCGGAGCGGGGATTTCCTCCACGCGCAGGTTTTCGATCGGGCCGAAGGCTCGGCAGACGAGTGCTTTCATTTTGACTCCATGAGGTCACGGCCAGTCGGGGTAGCACGCTGGACAGGCTTCGGCGCGGTAAATGGTGTTCATCCCGGGCAGCATCAACCGCCGCGAATGGGCGGGCGGCCGATGTGCGAGCGGTCTTGCCGAAACGTGAGCATTTCAAGGTTCAGCGGTCCGTGCGATAGCGACCAAGCTCCATCTTGGCAATCGCGTCGCGGTGCACCTCGTCCGGACCGTCAGCAAATCGCAGCGTTCGCGTGCCGGCGTAGGCGCGCGCAAGGCCGAAATCCTCGCTGACCCCCGCCCCGCCGTGCACCTGCATGGCCCAATCGAACACCTGGCAAGCCATCGAGGGAGCGGCGACCTTGATCATTGCAATTTCCTGCCGCGCGCCCTTGTTGCCCACGGTGTCCATCTTCCAGGCGGCGTGCAGCACAAGGAAGCGCGCCTGGTCGATCAGGATGCGCGCATTGGCAATGCGCTCGCGCGTCACACCCTGGTCGGCGAGCTTGCGGCCAAATGCCACGCGTTGCAGCGAGCGGCGACACATATCCTCCAGCGCGCGCTCGGCGCGGCCAATGGTGCGCATGCAGTGGTGGATCCGGCCCGGGCCCAGCCGCCCCTGCGCGATCTCGAAGCCGCGGCCTTCGCCAAGCAAAATATTGGACAGTGGCACACGCACACCGGTGAACTCGATCTCCGCATGGCCATGCGGCGCATCGTCGTAGCCGAACACCGGCAAATGCCGCAATACCTTGACACCCGGGGAATCCATGGGCACCAAGATCATCGATTGCTGCCGATGTCGATCCGGATTGTGCGGATCGGACTTGCCCATAAAGATCAGGATCTTGCATCGAGGGTCGTTGGCGCCCGAGGTCCACCATTTGCGCCCGTTGATCACGTAGTGATTGCCATCGCGCTCGATGCGCGCCTCGATATTGGTCGCGTCGGACGATGCCACGTCCGGCTCGGTCATCGCGAAGCCCGATCGAATGCTGCCATCCAGAAGCGGAAGGAGCCAGCGTTCCTGCTGTTCTAGCGTGCCGTAGCGAACCAGGGTCTCCATGTTGCCGGTATCCGGTGCCGAGCAGTTAAACGGCTCGGAGCCAATCTCGGAACGCCCCATGATCTCGGCCAACGGCGCGTACTCAACGTTGGTCAAGCCGGCGCCGTACTTGGACTCGGGCAGGAACAGGTTCCACAGCCCGGCGGCCTTGGCCTTGGTCTTCAGCGTTTCCATGACTGGCGTCGGCTGCCAGCGGTTGCCCGCGGCGCGGAAGGCATCCATCTGGGCCTCGAAGAGCGCTTCGGCCGGGTACACATGCTCTTCCATGAAGGCAATCAGCCGTTGCTGCAGCTCCTTGACTCTGGGCGAGTGTTCGAAGTCCACGGGGTATCCTTTCGACGAATGTGGAAGTTCAGCGCTCCGGCGAAATCGTCTGCGCCAATGCCCATGCCTGGTCCGCCAGGGGCCCGGTGCGCCTGCCGGTCTCGAGCGCCAATGGGCTCGAGGCGTTGCCCTGCAGCGCGCGCGCCACGACGCCCTGCAGGATCCCGACCAGTCGGAACATATTGAAGACGAGGTAATAGGTCCAATCGGCGCGCGTCACGGGGCGCTCGCTGCCGATCCGCTGCAGGTACCGTTGCAGGTAGGCAGCCTCCCCGGGAATTCCCAGCGCTTGCACGTCGACCCCTGCAAGACCGCGCAAGGTATCCGCCGGCATGCGCCAAATCATGCAGTGGTAAGCGAAGTCGACCAGCGGATCGCCCAAGGTCGACAGTTCCCAGTCCAGGACCGCCAGGATGCGCGGCTCGGTGGGGTGGAAGATCATGTTGTCGAGACGAAAGTCGCCATGCACGATGCGCGTCTCGCCCTCGGCGGGGATGTGCTGCGGCAACCACTCGATCAGGCGGTCGGCCGCTTCGATGCGTTCGGTCTCCGCCGCCCGGTACTGCTTGGTCCAGCGCGCCACCTGGCGCGCAATGTAATTTCCCGGTTTGCCGTAGTCGGCCAGACCGACGGCCGCCGGATTCACCCGATGCAGCGCTGCGATCACGCGGTTCATCTCGTCGTAGATCGCTGCGCGCTCGCCGGGACTCATGCCGGGCAGGCTCGAATCCCAGAAGACGCGGCCATCGACATAGTCCATCACGTAGAACGCGGTGCCGATGACCTCGGGGTCCTCGCACAGCACATGCACGTGCGCCACGGGAACCGCGGTCCCAGCGAGCGCACGCATGACACGAAACTCGCGCTCGACCGCATGAGCCGACGCCAGCAGGACCCCCGGCGGCTTGCGCCGCAATACATAACGATCACCGCCCGCTGTGAGCAGATAGGTCGGATTGGACTGACCTCCCTTGAACTGATCAACCCGAAGCTCACCGTCGTATCCATCGATGTGCTCGCGCAGGTATGCGGCCAGCCGCGCCTCGTCGAACGCGTGTTGCGGTGCTACGGGCCGCGTGCCGGAGAAGCTCTGCTGGGCGGTGGCGCTCATACGACCGACGAGCCTCCGTCCACGGCGAGATACTGGCCCGTGATATGGCGCGAGGCTTGGCTGGCCAGAAACACCACGGCTCCCTTCAGGTCCTCGTCGCCCCCAAGGCGACCCAGCGGTGTGTGTGCGATCACGGCATCGGAGATCTTGTCGAGCAGGCCGGCCGACATCTTCGTGGGGAAGAACCCTGGGCAGATCGCATTGACGTTGATATCGAAGCGTCCCCACTCCGAAGCCAGTGAACGCGTCATATGGATCGCCGCAGCCTTTGAGGTGTTGTACGCGATGGTATGCATGCCCGGCCCCGCGGCCTTGAGCCCCGCTATCGATGCCACGTTGATGATCTTGCCGCGCCGGCGCGGGATCATGCAGCGGCGGCCGACCTCTCGTGCGAGAAAAAACGGCGCGGTAACGTTGAGGTTCATCACCTTGTGCCACGCCTCGTCCGGGTAGCTTTCCGCAGGCGCCCCCCAGGTTGCGCCCGCATTGTTGACGAGGATGTCAATATCGCCAAGTTCCGCAACGACCTCGTCGACCAGGGCCGGAATGCGGTCGAATTGCTGCAGGTCGATCACACAGCTCAGCACCCGGGTGCCGAGCGCCTCAAGCTGCGCCTTCGCCGCCCGCAACTCGTCCGCCTTGCGTGCGCTGATCGCCAGCTTGCAACCCATCTCCCCTAGCGCCTCGGCCATCTGCAAGCCCAGGCCGCGAGAGCCGCCGGTCACCAGAGCCACCTGGCCGGCAAGCTGGAAAAGATTCATGACAGCCATTGCAGCGCCTCCTCAGCACACCTCAAACAGACCGGCCGCACCTTGGCCGCCACCGACGCACATGGCCACGACGACGTACTTGGCACCTCGGCGTTCGCCTTCGATCAGAGCGTGCCCGGTGAGGCGCGCGCCGGAAACGCCGTAGGGATGGCCAACCGCAATCGCGCCGCCGTTGACGTTGAGCCGCTCGTCGGGGATGCCCAGCTTGTCGCGGCAATACAGCACTTGGCAGGCAAACGCTTCGTTGAGCTCCCACAGGTCGATGTCGTTCATCCGGACGCCCGCTCGCTGCAACAGGCGGGGAATCGCGAAAACGGGGCCGATGCCCATCTCGTCGGGTTCGCAGCCGGCGATCGCGAAGCCGCGGAAGATGCCTAAGGGCTGCAGGCCCCGCTGCTCCGCGAGCTTGCCGTTCATCACCACGCAGGCCGAGGCACCATCGGAGAACTGGCTGGCGTTGCCTGCGGTCACCACGCCTCCGGGCAGCGCGGGGCGGATCTTCGAGACCCCTTCGAGCGTGGTGTCCGGCCGGATACCCTCATCGGCGGCAATGGTCACCTCTCGAGTCGTGATGCGACCGGTGGCCCTGTCCACCACTCCCATCGTGGTCGTCATGGGCACGATCTCGTCACGGAACCTGCCGGCCGCCTGGGCCGCGGTGGCGCGTTGCTGGCTGCGCACCCCATACTCGTCCTGCGCTTCCTTGGAGATCTGGTAGCGCTTGGCCACCTGCTCGGCGGTCTGCAGCATGCTCCAGTAGATCTCCGGCTTGTGCTCCAGCAGCCAGGGATCGCGCCGCATGTGCGCGTTGGCTTCGTTCTGCACGCAGGAGATGCTCTCGACGCCGCCAGCGGCGATCACCGGCACGCCCTCGGTCATCACGCGCTGCGCGGCCATGGCAATGGTCTGCAGCCCGGAGGCACAGAAGCGGTTGATGGAAACGCCGCCTGTGGTCACCGGCAACCCGGCGCGCAGCGCAATTGTGCGCGCGATGTTGCCGCCGGTGGTGCCTTCGCCGAGGGCGCCGCCCATGATGACATCCTCGACCTCCGCCGGGTCGATGCCGGCACGCGCGACCGCATGTTGCACGGCGTGAGCGCCCAGCGTGGCTCCATAGGTCATGTTGAAAGCGCCCTTCCAGCTCTTGGCCAGCCCGGTGCGGGCGGTCGCGACAATGACGGCATCGATCATGCGTTGCTCCTGTTGGCGGGCGCGCGGCCGAGATCTTAGGCGAAGCTCTTGCCCTCTTCGGCCAGACGCAGCAGCAAGGGCGCTGGCGCCCAGTAGGCGGCATCGGCCGGCGATTCTGTCGCTATCCGGCGCAGCGCACGCACGACGTTGGGCAGGCCCACCTCGTCGGCGTAGCGCATCGGTCCGCCACGGTAGCGCGGAAAGCCGTAACCGTTGAGATAGACGACATCGATGTCGGAGGCGCGCTGCGCGATGCCGTCCTCGAGGATGCGCGCACCCTCGTTGACGAGCGCGTAGATACAGCGCTCGACAATCTCGGCATCGCCGATCATGCGGGGCGTGTAGCCATGCTCCTTACGCCACTGCTCGATAATCCGCTCGACCGCAGGGTCGGGCAAGGGATCGCGCCGGCCCGGCTCGTAGCGGTACCAGCCCGCTCCCGTCTTCTGCCCGAAGCGACCGGCTTCGCAGATGCGGTCGGCGATCGTTGGCAAATCCTCGCCCGGACGCTCGGCAGCGCGGCGCTTGCGGATCGCCCAGCCGATGTCCAAGCCCGCCAGATCGCCGACCCGGAAGATGCCCATCGCCAGCCCGAACTGCTCCAGTGCGCGGTCCACCTGCTGCGGCATCGCACCCAGGTTCAGCAGGTCATTGGCGGCAGCGCCGTAGCGCGCCAGCATGCGGTTGCCGATGAAGCCGTCACACACGCCCGAAACCACCGCCACCTTCTTGATGCGCTTGGACAGCTGCATCGCAGTGGCCAGAGCATCGGGCGCCGTCTTGTCGCCGCGCACCACCTCGAGCAGGCGCATCACGTTGGCCGGACTAAAGAAGTGCAGGCCGATCACGTCATGCGGCCGTTTGGTGAAGGCGGCGATGCGATTCAGGTCCAGGGTCGAGGTGTTAGATGCCAGGATGGCGCCCGCCTTGGCCACCTTATCCAGCATTTCGAACACCGGTTGCTTGACTTCCATGTTCTCGAAGACCGCCTCGATAATCAGGTCGGCACCGCGCAGGTCCTGGTAGCTGAGCGTCGGCTGGATCAGCGCCAGGCGCTGGTCGACTTGTTCTTGCGAGATCTTGCCCTTGCTCAAGGTGTGGAGATAATTCTTGCGTATCGTGGCCAGTCCCTTGTCGAGCGCAGCCTGGCTGGCTTCGAGCAACACCACCGGGTACGCGGCGTTGGCGAAGCTCATCGCGATTCCCCCGCCCATGGTGCCCGCACCGATGACGCCGATCCTGCGAACCTCTCGCAGCGGCGTGTCGGCAGGCAAGCCATCGACCTTTCCCGCCGCGCGCTCGGCCGCGAACACGTGGCGCAGCGCCCGCGATTCCGGCGTGTTCATCAGCTCAATGAACGCCGCACGTTCGATCCTGAGGCCTTCTTCGAATGGCGTGCTCACCGAGGCAGCGACGGCGTCAACGCACCGCAACGGGGCAGGCAGGTTCCCAGCGCCAGCGCGCACGCTGTTGCGAGCAAATTGCAGGTAGGCTTCGGCCGCAGGCGCATCGACCTTGAGGTCGCGCAGCCGGCGCAGCGGTCGCGCGTCGGCGATCAGCTTTTCCGCAAAGGCCAGAGCCTGGGGCAGCAATTCGCCATCGACCACCACGTCGACCAGCGCCGTCGCGGCAAAGGTGGAGGCCGACTGCGCCTCGCCGGAGACGATCATGTTCAGCGCAGGCTCCAGGCCGATGGCACGCGGCAGGCGTTGCGTGCCGCCGGCGCCGGGCAGCAATCCGAGCTTCACCTCGGGTAGACCCAGCGAGGCATCGGCCTTCGCGACACGCCAGTGGCAGCCTAGCGCCAGTTCCAATCCGCCGCCAAGGCAGTTCCCCGCAATCGCGGCGACCACTGGTTTTGCAGATGATTCGAGCGCGCGGATCACGCTTGGCAGATTGGGCTCCATCGACGCCTTGGGCGAGCCGAACTCGCGCACGTCCGCACCGCCCGAAAATACCGTGTCACCGCCGTACAGCACCAGAGCACGCACCTGGGGATCGTTCTGCGCACGGTCAAACGCGCTCAGCAAATCGCTGCGCAGCCGAAAACCGAGGCCGTTGACCGGCGGGTTGTTGAGTGTCAGCACGGCGACATTTCCACGCACGCTATACGAGAGGTTATCCATGGGCGGAGGTCCTGGGCTACGGCGTGGTGGCACAAGCGGGAAGCAGGCCGGAGGCATTGTTCTGCACTGCAGGCGCCGGTTCTGCATTATGGCCATAATAGTTACGCGTGCGCGCCCTGTAAAGCGCAGCGCGCGCGTCCCCCGACCGAGCGGCGGGCAAAGAGCAGCATCGATCTGCATAGCAAAGATGCGGCCCTACCGCGGATCCGGCCCCAGGTCCGTCGCCAAGGGGCACAACCAGGACCAAGGTGAAGTCATGTCAACCGATGAACTCGTTTCGCAGCGCGATCTGGCCTTCCAGTTATACGAAGTGCTCGATGCCGAGGCGCTGACACGTCGACCGCGCTACGCCGACCACAGTCGAGAGACCTTCGATGCGGCGCTCGACACATCGCTTGCGATCGCAACCGAGAAATTCGCGCCGCACAACCGCCTGGCGGACGAAAACGAGCCTCGGCTCGTCGAGGGACGGGTGCAGATGGTGCGCGAAGTGGGCGAGGCAGTGCAGGCGATTTGCGCAGCGGGACTGCAGTGCGCGACCGCCGACTACGAGGCCGGTGGCATGCAACTGCCCGAGGTGGTGGCGGAAGCCTGCTGGTCGTTGTTTCGCAGCGCCAACATTGCGACCACCTCCTATGTCGGCCTGACATCGGCCAACGCGAATGTCATCGAGCGATTCGGCAGCGCGGCCCAGCGCACCCGCTACCTGCCGGCGCTGCGGACAGGGCGCTTCTTCGGAACGATGGTGCTGACGGAACCCCAGGCGGGCTCGAGCCTGTCGGACCTCATCACGACCGCCTCTCCCCTACCCGACGGTCGCTATTCGATCAGGGGCCAGAAAATCTTCATTTCCGGTGGCGATCACGAGCTGGCGGAAAACATCGTCCACCTGGTGCTCGCGCGCATCGTGGGCGCGCCCGCGGGCGTCAAGGGGCTATCGCTCTTCACGGTACCGAAGTTCCACGTCGATGAAAACGGGCAAGTCGGCGAGCGCAACGATGTGGCGCTCGCCGGACTGATCCACAAGACGGGCTGGCGCGGCACGACCTCGACGATGCTTTCCTTCGGCGAGAACGGACGCTGCATCGGCGAGTTGGTGGGGCAGCCGCACGAAGGCCTCGGGTACATGTTCCACATGATGAACGAGGCGCGCATCGGCGTTGGCATGGGCGCAGTGATGCTCGGTTACCGCGGCTATCTCGCCGCCCTGCGCTACGCGCGCGAGCGGCCGCAAGGGCGGCGGCCCGGCAACAAGAATCCGCGCGAGCCGCAACTGCCGCTGATCGAACATGCCGATGTGCGCCGCATGCTGCTGGCACAAAAGGCCTACGTCGAAGGCGCCTTTGCGCTTGGTTTGTATGCCGCGCGTCTTGTCGACGAGCAACGCACCGGCGAAAGCGCGGCCGCCCGCGCCGAGGCGGGACTGCTGCTGGAGCTGCTCACGCCGGTCGTCAAGTCTTGGCCGTCGCAATTTTGCCTGGAAGCCAACAGCCTTGCCATTCAGGTTCATGGCGGCTACGGCTACACGCGTGATTTTCCGGTCGAGCAGTATTGGCGTGACAACCGGCTGAACATGATCCACGAGGGGACGCACGGCATCCAGGCGATGGATCTGCTGGGTCGCAAGGTGGTCATGAAGGAAGGCGCAGCGCTCGCGCTGCTCGGGCGTGAAATGGAGACCACGCTGGCCGAGGCGAATGACTACCATCTCTTGCGCGAGCACGTACCGGCGCTGAAACGGTCCTGGGACGCAATCACCCGCACCGTAGACGAGCTGCGGCCCGCACTGGCACGCGACGCGGAGGCTGCGCTTGCCAATGCCAACGCCTTTCTGGAAGCATTCGGGCACACCGTGCTGGCGTGGATCTGGCTGCGCCAGGCGGTGGCGGCGGCGCGCGCGCTGCCACAAGCGTCCAGCGCGGACGACGCCGGCTTCTACCAAGGAAAGCTGCAGGCGTGTCGCTGGTTCTACCGGTGGGAACTACCGCGCACCGATGGCCAGCTCGCTTTGCTGCGCAGCCTGGACGACACGACGCTCGCGATGGCTCCGAACTGGTTTTGAAGCGTCAGGACGGCCGCCATTGCTGCCGCTTAGCGCGGCAGCGCACTCTCGAGCCGCGTCACCAGATCGATCAAATGGGGCCGTACCTCCTGGAGCAAAAAGTCGCGGGACAGGTTAAACGAAGGTCCGCCGACATTGATGGCCATGATCGGCAAACCGTTGCCGGGATAAAACGCGCGCGCGATCCCATTCACGTCCTTCTGCCAGTCGCCGATCGAGCAGGTAACTCCGAGCGTGCGGTAGTCCTCCCGGGCCCGCTCGATGCAGAATCCCCGGCCAAGCCACGTCGTCTATCTCGCGAACCGGCTCCATGAACGCATCCCGTTCGCGATCGGGAACCGCCACCAGCCAGGCACGGCCGATGGCGGAGGTCGCGACCGGAATGCGGGCGCCCACATCCAGCGTCAGTGTCAGCGCCGCCGCGCTGCGGCAGTTCTCGACGTAGATCATCGACAGCTTGTCGCGCACGCCGAGCGACACCGTCGGGTTGGAAAAATTGGCCAGTTCCTGCATCATCGGTCGAGCGATCTTGCGAACGTCCAAGCGAGTCAGCATCGCACTGCCGAGAGCCAGGCAGGAAGTGCCGAGGCGATAGCGGCCGCTTTCCGCCACATGAATCAGGTAACCGAGCTTGGTCAGCGTCATCGTCAAGCGCGACACCGTGGACTTGGGCAGCTCGCGGCGCTGCGCCAGCTCCTGGTTGCTTAGGGTGCTCTCGTCCGTCCCGAAACAGGCCAACACCTCAAGGCCACGGGCTAGTGCCGTAACGAAATGGCGATCGTCCTTGGACTTGCGCGGCACGCTGGGCCGAACTGGCCTACCAAGGCTCAGGCCGGTCGTCTTCGCCAGCACGGATCCCGGCGCGGATCGAACCTTCCTGGCGAGCTTGACAACCAAAATGGGAACTCCGTTTTGCAGCCGAGTAGTGTCGAATGTACCTTTTCCACAGGTGCGCTGCACTCGGGCCGATGCCGTTCGGTAGAGCAAGGCACAGCGTGCGGCGCGCGCATTGCTAGAATCGGCCAGGACTGGGAGGGCTCGAACTATGCTTGCCGCCGTGCTGAGCGATTATGGGAAACCCCTGCTGCTGGAGAACGTGCCCGTTCCCAATCCGCTTGCGGACGAGGTCCTGCTCGAGGTACTGGCGTGCGGCGTCTGTCACTCCGACCTGCATATCGCGGACGGCGACCTGCCGGGTTTTCGCGCCGTTACGAAACAGCGCGTCATCCCCGGCCATGAGGTTGTTGGCAGGGTCGTTCGTTGCGGAGCAGCCGTTACAAACTTCAAGGTCGGTGATCGCATCGGGGTCCCCTGGTTGTACCGCGCCTGCGGAACTTGCGAACAGTGCCGGGAAGGCTACGAGAACCTTTGCCGCCAGAACGCTGCAGTAACCGGCATGACCGTGGACGGTGGATATGCGCAGTTCATGTGCGCCAATTCCGCCTACGCGGTTCGTATTCCCGATGAACTGCCTGATGCGGAAGCCGCCCCGCTGCTGTGCGCCGGCGTAACCAGCTATCGTGCGCTCAAAAAGGCGAACGTGGCCGCGGGCCAGGCCGTTGCTGTGTTCGGTATTGGGGGGCTTGGTCACCTGGCCGTGCAGCTCGCTCGAGCGATGGGCGCCGAAGTGATTGCCCTGGACGTGGCCGAGGAGAAGCTGGCATTTGCACGTGAACTCGGCGCGCACCACGCCCTAAATGCCACCGACCCGGACGCATTGAGGTCCCTTCGCAAGCGCGGCGGCGTCCACGCGGCTGTCGTCACCTCGGCCGCGCAGGCTGCCTACGACTCCGCCATGAAGGTATTGCGCCCCAATGGAACCTTGTGTGTCGTTGGACTGCCTTCCGTGCCGCTGCAATTCCAAGCGCTCGCGCTCGTTGGAGCCGAGGCGCATATCGTGGGTTCCGCTGTTGGTACGCGAGAGGACCTGCGTGCGGTGCTCGACCTTGCCGCAAGGGGCCTCGTGCGTTGCCGCGTGGAAGTCAGCGCCCTTTCCACGGTCAATGAAGTCTTCGATGCCATGCGCTGCGGCTCCATCCGCGGCCGCATAGTCCTCGATCCCCGGAGCTAAGCCAGGTGCCGATCGCGGCGGGCAAACAATCGACTACCGCACCTTTTGCCCGTCAGACTTCGAGCCAATCGTGACGCACGTCTGCACGTGCAGGCAATTCGTGGGGGGAGGATTCGTACACAATCCGACCATGGCCCATCCGCTAGGTTCGTTGCAAGCTTCGCAAGGCAATCTGCGGCTTCTGTTCGACCAGGAGCACGCAATCTAGCCACTGCGCAGCCCCGACCTGATTCATTGGACGTGAAAATGAGCATGCCTTGCGCTTGACCGAATCGTCAGGATCCGAAATCCTGCGCGCCATTTTGGCGCGTCCGCGTGGAGACACTGGGTACGCGCGCATTGCCGTCCGACAAATCTCTTTCTGAAATCCGTCAGCGCCATTGCCTACGCGGGCACCTCCGGGAGTACGTTGTGACGGTCCCCAGAGAGTCGGCCGCGTGCCAAACACTCATCATGCAGCGCAATAAGCAAGAAAACACGACCTACAGGAGATGGGGGCAGCAAACGGCGCATCGTTCGGGGAGCGCGTGGCGTTTGCGATATACGCGATGGGATTGAAAATGAGGATCGCGACCCGAATGCAGTACTAACCGAGTCAACCGTTGCCAGACTTTGCGCATCGAGTGTCGGCACGCCGCGGGTCGAAAGCCGCCAGATCGTTGACTACTGAGCAGTCAATACCAATTGACACCCCACTGAAATCCGGGCATAACTTTCCATATGCATCCAGGCTACCGAGTCGAGGTCATGGAGAGAACGGCCATGGGAGACGACGAGAAAGTGATCAAACCGCTGCTTGAAGTTGACCGCGTTTCGGTTCGCTTCGGTGGAGTTGTCGCGCTCGATGGTGTTTCGTTTGATCTTTCCCGTGGACAGATCTGTGGCTTGATTGGACCCAACGGTGCGGGCAAGACCACGCTGTTTAATTGCGTGTCCAGGTTTTACCGGTGCAGTGGTGGCAGGATTGTCTTCGACGGAAAGGTCCTGACCGACATGCCGGGTTACCGCATGGCCGCGCTTGGCATTAGCAGAACATTCCAGAACCTTGCCTTGTTCGATTCACTCAGCGTTCGCGACAACGTGATCATCGGCCGACATACCCAATGCCGGAGCGGCTTCCTGGCAAACGCTTTGAATCTAAGACGTGCGCGCCGCGAAGACGCGGATCTGAGACGTCATGCCGACGAGCTAATTGATCTGCTCGAACTCGGATTCGTCGCGGATCGACAAGTGACGGAGCTTCCTTTCGGGCTGCGAAAGCGGGTCGAGTTGGCGCGCGCCTTGGCATCGACTCCTAGGCTCTTGCTGCTTGACGAGCCGGCCAGCGGTTTGAATCACGAGGAAATTGGCGTCTTGAGCCTTCTGATTCGACAGATTCGCGATCGCCTGCGCATCAGCGTCCTGCTGGTCGAACACCATATGGGGTTGGTCATGGGCGTTTCCGACAAGGTGGTTGCTCTGAATTTCGGTCGCAAGATTGCAGAGGGGACGCCGGCGCAGGTACGTGGGCATGCAGACGTCATCCAAGCCTACCTCGGTGCGCCGGCGTGAAGGACAGTGAATCCAGCGCCTGGGGCGAATCGTGAGTGGCTGGTTTGAAGTCCAAGAGCTTTCAGCGTCCTATGGGCCGACCCGTGTCCTGTTTGGTGTCAGCTTCTCACTGCAGCAAGGATCGATCACGGCGCTACTCGGCGCCAATGGCGCGGGCAAGACGACAACCCTGCGCGCGTTGTGCGCCATGGTGCGCACGCAAGGGACCGTCACCCTCGATGGCCGCCGAATCGATGGCCTTCCTACCGAGGACATCGTGCGCAAGGGTGTGGCACACGTTCCGGAAGGCCGCGGCACCTTTGTCAACTTGACGGTCGAGGAGAATCTGCGCCTGGGCGCCTATACGCGGCGCGACAAGGCTGAAGTGCGGGTTGGTCTCGAGCGTGTCTACAGCCATTTTCCGCGCCTCAAGGAGCGCCGCGGCCAGCAGGCCGGAACCCTCTCCGGCGGTGAGCAGCAAATGCTTTCGATTTCGCGCGCCCTGATGCTGCGACCCCAACTGCTGTTACTCGATGAACCATCGTTCGGGCTGTCACCCATGGTTGTGCTGGAGATTTTCTCGATCATGCACCGCATCAATGAGTCGGAGCGCATCACGATCCTGCTGGTAGAACAAAATGCCTCGATGGCCCTGGATCTGGCTGATTCTGCCTACCTGCTCGAATCGGGACGCGTGGCTCTAGGAGGTTCGTCGAAGGAAATGCAAGAGCACGACACGGTACGGCGTGTATACCTCGGGTACTGACCCGTGGCGCTTTGCGTTGGGGACGGCAGGAGCTAGGCGATCGACTTTCCTGGAAATCGATGGACGCATTCTTGCATCAAGCATTGGCGGGCCTGGCCACGGGAAGCATCTACGCGAGTCTCGCGCTCGCGCTGGTGATGATCTACCAGGCCACGCATCTTGTGAATTTCTCGCAAGGCGAATTCGCAATGTTTTCCACCTATATCGCATGGTCTCTCATGCAAGCCGGCTTTCCCTACTGGATCGCCTTTCTGGCAACCATTGCCATCTCGTTCGTGCTGGGGGCGGCGATCCAGCAAATCATCATCCGCCGCTTCCAGGACGGGTCCGTCCTGTCGGTGGTTGTCGTGTTTGTCGGCCTGCTGACAATCTTCAACAGTCTTGCTGGATGGTTGTTTGGCTACAGCATCAAGTCGTTCCCGAGCCCGTTTCCCAAGGAACTGGGCAACACGTACATGTCCGCCCATGAACTAGGTGCCATCGGGGTGATGATGGTGGTTCTTTTGCTGCTCGTGATTTTCTTCCGGCTTACGCCTCTCGGGCTGGCGATGCGTGCCGCCTCCCAGAATCCGGTGTCGAGCCGTCTCGTGGGAATTCGTGTCAGCTGGATGCTTGCGCTGGGGTGGGGACTTGCCGGCGCGATCGGATCGGTGGCCGGAATGATGGTTGCACCCGTCGTGTTCCTGGATCCGAACATGATGTCCGGGGTATTGCTCTATGCATTCGCGGGTGCCCTGGTCGGCGGGATCGACAATCCATTGGGGGCCGTCCTGGGAGGCCTCCTCGTTGGCGTACTGGAGAATCTTCTCGGCGCATACGTGATTGGCAACGAACTGAAACTATCGTTTGCGCTCGCCATCATCGTTGCGGTCCTAGTCATACGACCCGCTGGGTTGCTGGGAGCCATTCACGTGAGCCGGGTCTGAGCATGCCTGACAAAGTACATGGCCCGAAGAAGACGGCGCCGCCGGCGCACGCCGTCGCAGAAACGACGAGCGGCGCGATAGCGACGCTGCCGCAAGAAAATAGGCGCGCCGGCTTGCTCGGAGTCACCTTCGGCGCCACCGTTTTCGCGGGGCTGCTTTGTGCGGTTCCTTTCGCGCTGCCCAATTACCAGATTTTTCAGTTTACGCTTGTGCTGGTCTATGCGATCGCATTGCTGGGCCTAAACATCCTGACCGGATATAACGGACAGATTTCCCTGGGCCATGGGGCGTTTTATGCGATCGGCGCCTATATCGCGGCAATTCTGATGGACCGTTACGGCATTCCGTATTGGCTAACCGTACCGGTCGCCGGTGCCGTGTGCCTGTTCATCGGTTTCCTGTTTGGATTTCCAGCCCTTCGGCTCGAAGGCTTGTATCTTGCTTTGGCCACCTTTGCGCTAGCTGTCGCCTTGCCACAGTTGCTCAAGTCGAAATTCCTGGAGCGTTGGACCGGCGGCGTGCAGGGCATCGTGATCATCAAGCCGAACGCGCCGTATGGGCTCAAACTCAATCCAGACCAATGGTTGTATTTCTTCACGCTGTTCTTTGTACTGATCGCACTCATCCTGACACGCAATCTTCTGCGCAGCCGGATTGGCCTAGCGATTGTCGCGATTCGCGATCAACCGATCGCGGCCAAAGCCATGGGAGTCAACACCGCCCTCTACAAGTCTCTTGCTTTCGGCATCTCGGCGATGCTAACCGGCATTGCGGGCGCACTGGGCGCGATCGCCGTGCAATTCGTGGCACCGGACAGTTTCAGCGTGTTTCTGTCGATCACGCTGCTCGTCGGCATTGTGATTGGGGGACTGGCATCGATCTCCGGAGCGATGTATGGTGCGGTTTTCATCCAGTTCGTTCCAAATATTGCCGACAAGATCTCAAACGCCGCACCCTGGGCGATCTATGGCGCGCTTCTGATCCTGTTTATGCTCATCCTGCCGTCCGGTATTGCGGGCGGCGTCCGAGCGATGACTCACCGTTTCGCCATGCGGCGAAACACCCCGAAATAATGGGTCCGAGGGATCGGACTCGACAAGAACGCGAAAAAGGAGATCCAGATGAAACGCTACTTCCTGCTTCCAGCGCTGGCCTGCGCCTTCCTCGGCGCTGTTCCGGCACAGGCCGAAAAGAAGTACGACGTAGGCGCTACGGATACGACGATCAAAATCGGCCAGACCATGCCCTACAGCGGTCCGGCGTCCTCCTACGGACAGATCGGAAAAGCCGAGGCCGCGTATTTCAAAATGATCAATGAACAGGGCGGCATCAACGGGCGCAAGATCGAACTCACCTCGCTCGACGACGGATATTCTCCGCCGAAGACCGTCGAGTTGGTGCGCCAATTGGTCGAGCAGGACGAGGTTCTGCTCGTGTTCGATCCGCTGGGGACGCCATCAAATTCGGCGATTCAGCGCTATCTGAACGGCAAGAAGGTTCCGCAGTTGTTCGTTGCCAGCGGGGCTTCGAAATGGAACGACCCGAAGAACTATCCCTGGACCATGGGTTGGCAGCCGAATTACCAGACGGAAGCGCGCATTTACGCCCAGCAGATCCTGAAGACCAAGCCTGCTGCGAAAATCGCCATCCTCTACCAGAACGACGACTTCGGCAAGGACTACGTCAAGGGCTTCAAGGATGAACTTGGGGACAAGGCGAAGCTCATCGTTGCCGAGCAGTCCTACGAGGTAACGGATCCGACCATTGAGTCGCAAATCGTAACGCTCAAGGGCTCCGGTGCCGACGTGTTTTTGGACATCACCACACCGAAGTTCGGTGCGCAGGCAATTCGCAAGGTGGCCGAAATCGGCTGGAAGCCCGACCATTACGTGACCAATGTGGCGTCATCCATCGGGTCCGTGCTAACACCGGCCGGCCTCGACAATTCGGTCGGGTTGATCACCACGGGTTACCTCAAGGATTCGTCCGACAAGGCCTGGGACAACGACGAAGCGATGAATACATGGAGGGAGTTCATGAAGAAATACCTTCCGGACGCCAATCCCTTGGACGGCAACAATGTTTACGGATACTCCGTAGCGCAGACATTTGTCTACGTGATCAAGCAGTGCGGCGACGATCTGACGCGGGAAAACGTGATGAAACATGCAGCCAGCATCAAGGATCTCCAGTTGCCGCTGGCCCTGCCTGGCGTGAAGATCAATACATCCGCGGAGAACTATGCGGTGTTTCGATCGATGCAGCTGCAGAAATTCGACGGCAAGCAGTGGGTCCGGTTTGGCGAGGTCCTGACGGGCAAATGACGCCCGGTCGCGCCGCATGGGCGGCGCGCGGTGAGAGCGCGCGACTTTGGCGCGCGCTCTCACGATTGCTGGCGTTGTAACGGCGCCATGTTTGCTCCTTTCGTTGTCTAGTTCTATGTAATCCTCGCAACCCACTACTAGGCCCGCGGGCAAACTTTAGTCCTCCGCTCTTTGCCACAAGGCCCGGCCCCAAAACGTATCCAGAACAGGTCCGCGGCTACAGCAGGCGAGGCTCGCCAAAACCCCTCCCCCGCTGCGGGGTCATGGCGCGCGCACCGCCGCGCGGTCGGCAAGTACCAACGCATTTTCCTGCCGAACGCGTCCGGCGGGAATCGACCCGTCGCCCGCGCGCAGCCGCGCGAGCGCGTGCGCCTTTGTTTCACCCGTCACGAGCCACAGTACGCGCCGTGCGCGATTGAGCGTCGGGTAGGTCAGCGTCATACGCCGCCATCCTTGGTAGCTCCCGGTCAATCCGACGTCGGCGTCGGTGACGTCGAGCACAGAATCTCCCGGGACGAGCGATGCCGTGTGGCCATCGGCGCCGATCCCGAGATGAACCAGGTCGAGCACCGGCGGCGATCCCGCGACCGCACGCAAGGCCGCCGCGTATTGCGCTGCTGCCAAACCAAGATCGGCCGCCTCAACCGGCATCGGGTGAAATTGCGTCGGCCGGATCGGTACCCGCTCGATGAGGCACTCGCGCAGGTGCGTCAGGTTGCGATCAAGATCGCCTTCCGGCGCAACGCGCTCGTCGACCTGAAAGATCTGCACGCCCGGCCAGGGCACGTCCTCCGCCGCGAGCCTGCCAAGCATGAGCCACGGCGTGCTGCCACCGCTTAGCGCCATGGCAAAGCGACCACGCGCTGCCACCGCCGCGCGCGCCTCCCTGGCAATCAGCGCCGCCGCCTTGCGGGCCACCTCGTCGGCGTCGGCCAGAACTTCCAACTGCATCTTCGCTATTCCACGAGGCTCGGATTGTGCCAACCGCCGGGCGGCACAAGCGCCGTTTCGACCTGAGGAGGACCCCACGTGCCGGGCGCGTATTCGTACACGGGCGTCCGCTCTTGCAGCACCGGATCGACGATGCGCCAGGCTTCCTCGACGTAGTCTTCGCGCGCAAAAAGCATCGCGTCACCGGCCATCGCGTCGCCAAGGACCCGCTCGTAGGCGTTGATCTCGTCCGCACCGGGATGCCGGCTCGCCAGCAGTTCGATCGGTTCGCCGACCATCGTGTCGGACGCATCCATGACGGTCGCGATCAACGCGATTGCAACGTCGGGATTGATGCGAAAGCGGACATAGTTCGGCGGCGTGGAGACCGCGGGAAAGATCTTCGGCGGATGGCGCAGACGAACCACGACCTCGGTACAGGTCACCGGCAGGCACTTACCGGAGCGAATGAAAAACGGCACGCCGCTCCAACGCCACGAATCTATTTCGAGGCGTAGCGCGGCAAAGGTTTCGATTTGCGATTCCGCCGCCAGGCCGGGCTCCTTGCGATAGCCGGCAAATTGCCCGCGAACGAGATCCTTGGCGCCGAGCGGCAAAATGGACTTGAGAACTTTCACTTTCTCGTCGCGCATCGACTCGCTGTCGATTCGTGCGGGCGGCTCCATCGCGATGTTGGCGAGCACCTGGAACAGATGGTTCTGGATCACGTCGCGGATCGTGCCCATCTGGTCATAGAACGCGCCGCGCCCCTGAATGCCGAAGTCCTCGGCCATTGTGATCTGCACGCTTTTCACGTATTTGTTGCTCCAAAGCGGCTCCAGGAACGCGTTGGTGAAGCGGAAAAAGACCAGGTTGTGCACCGGCCTCTTGCCGAGGTAATGGTCGATGCGAAAAATGCGCTGTTCGTCGAACGTACCAAGCAGGATCTTGTTCAACGCGCGTGCGGATTCGAGACTGTGCCCGAAGGGCTTTTCCACGATGACCCGCGCGCCGCGCGTGCAACCGGCCTGCGCGAGCTGCTCGATCACGGTGCCGAACAGCGCCGGCGGAATGGCGAGGTAGTGCGCCGGCCGTTGGGCCGCGCCGAGCTCTTTGCGCAGCGCTCCAAACGTAGTCGGATCGGAATAATCGCCGTCGACGTAACGCAACAATTGCGAAAGCCTGTCAAAGGCGGCGCGATCAACCCCTCCACCGTGCTTCTCGAGGCTATCGCGGGCACGGGCCTTTAATTGTTCCAGGTTCCAACCGGCCTTGGCCACGCCGATGACCGGCACGTCGAGGTGCCCGCGCTTGACCATCGCCTGCAGCGAAGGGAAGATCTTCTTGTACGCGAGGTCCCCGGTAGCACCGAAGAAAACCAGCGCGTCCGAATGCGGTTCGCTCATCGGGAGTTCACCTTGCGCACGGCTACTTGGCGGCGGGCTTCTCGAGGTGGCCGCCGAACTCGTAGCGCATCGCGGAAAGCAACTTGTTCTGGAAATCGGCCTCACCGCGCGAGCTGAATCGTTCGTAGAGCGCCGTCGTGAGTACGGGTGTCGGGACGCACTCGTCGATGCCGGCCTTGATCGTCCAACGGCCTTCGCCGGAATCGGAAACGCGACCGGAAAACCGCGCGAGTGCCGGATCCTGGAGCAGCGCCGTTGCGATGAGGTCGAGCAACCACGACGTGATGACGCTGCCACGGCGCCAAACTTCCGTGATCTCCGGCAGGTTCAAGTCGTACTGGTAGTGTTCAGGATCTCGCAGCGGTGTCGTCTCGGAATCGGCGGCGGACATCTGTTTGCCGACGTTGGCCGCGCGCAATACGCCCAGGCCCTCGGCGTATGCAGCCATGATGCCGTATTCGATGCCGTTGTGGACCATCTTGACAAGCGTTTCAAAAATTGGGCTAAGACGACTGACGCTTGCCGTCTCGCCGCCGATCATCATGCAATAGCCGCGCTCAAGCCCCCAGACGCCGCCGCTCGTCCCGACGTCGACGTAATGGATGCCTTTGGGCGCAAGTTCCTTCGCGCGGCGGATGTCGTCGACGTAATACGAATTACCGCCGTCGATCAGAACGTCGTCGGCGTCCAGTTGTGGCACAAGGTCGGCAATCGTCTTGTCGACCACGGCCGCTGGCACCATCAGCCAGACAACACGCGGCCTCACGAGCTTCGCGGCGAATTCCCCAAGCGACGCGGTGCCGACGGCGTTTTCCCGCGCGAGCTCTGCCACAGCCTTGGGCGACATATCAAAGACGACGCAATGATGCCCGCCCCGCATGAGCCTTCGCACCATGTTCGCGCCCATTCGGCCAAGGCCGATCATTCCTAACTGCATGACGGACTCCTCCCATTGCAATTGCAAGCCACCTCGGCGTGGGGGTTCTCCCAAATCCGGAAGCCACCGAGAAAGGCGCTCGAGTTGTCAACCAGCCGGCAATCCGGAGGCAAATCGCCAAGTAGCGCCGCGTTGCCTCCCCCGATCACGACCTCATCCGGCTCCAGAGCCACGCGCAGGCGAACAACGACGTCGTTTACACACTCGCGCCACTTCTTCTTGCCCAGCTTGGTAAGGCCCCGCAGCCCGACGTAGTCCTCGTAGGTCTTTTTTCGATATGGGAGGTGGCTGAGTTCCATCGGTTCAACGATGCCGCCGACAATAAGCGCCGAGCCCAGGCCCGTTCCAAGCCCCAGAAAGAGCATGTTGCCACCCCGATAGCTGCCGAGCGCCTGCATCGCCGCGTCGTTGATCATTTTGACCGGCCGTCCGAATGCACCGGCGTAGTCGAACCCGACCCACCCGGCCGCCAGATTGTGCGGCTCAGCGACCGGGCGATTGCGCAGTACCGGTCCGGGGTACCCGACGCTCACGACGTCACACGTCCAACCTCGCGCGAGCTTCTTGACGCCGGCGACCATTTGTTCCGCGGTAAGCGAGGGACCGGAGAGAAATTCCCGCTTGGCACGCCGTCCCGTTGCGAGGATCTTGACGTGGGTACCGCCAACATCAACGACGAGCACTTTCATAGAGGGCCTAGTGTCGTTCCTTGGCAAGAAGTCGCTCTCCTGTCGTGGGCGTACGCCGCTTCCTTGCCGCGCGAATCAACCCGTTTTCTCCAGCGCGGCGCTCTTCGAGGCCGTTACGGCCAACAAATCGTTCCACGATTTGACGAACGCATCTGCCCCTTCGTCCTGCAGCCTCACGGCGAGCGCGTCGACATCGATCCCGGCGTTCTCGAACCGGCCAAGCACCGCTTCGCAGTCTCCGCCGTCCGCTGGCATTGGTTCCCCCACTTCGCCGTGGTCGGCAAAGGCTCTCAACGTGCCTTCGGGCATGGTGTTGACCGTTTGCGGTGCCGCCAGTGCCTTGACGTACAGGATATCGGACGCCTTCGGATCCTTCGTTCCCGTGCTTGCCAGCAGCAGGCGCTGCGGCCGTGCGCCCGCATTCATCGCGCGCAGGTAGCGCGGCGTAGCGATCAGGTCACAGTATGCCTTGTACGTACGCCGCGCCACGGCGATGCCGAGCTGGTTGATCAGCGAATCGGGCACCTTGCCCATCACGGCGACGTCCCACCGGCTGACGAAAAGCGACGCGACCGAGGTGACGCTCGGCGCAAGCCCTTCGGCAATGCGGCGCTCGATGCCGCGCAGATAAGCCTCCGCCGCCGCAATATATTGCTCAGGCGAAAACAGCAGCGTCACATTTATCGAAACACCGGCAAAGATTGCCTCCTCGATTGCCCGAAGACCTTCGACAGTTCCCGGAATCTTGATCAACAGGTTCGGCCGCCCAGCGCGCGCGGCTAGTTCCTTGGCCTGGGCAAGCGTGGCCTTGGCATCATGCGCAAGCAGCGGCGAGACCTCGAGCGACACGAACCCGTCGACGCCGCAAGTCCGCTCATAGGTCGCACGCAACAGGTCCGCGGCCCGCGTGATGTCCTCCAGCGCCAGATCGAAAAACAGCTCCTCGTGTGACCGGGCCCGTCGCCTCTTATCACGAATGGCCGCATCGTAGGCGGCGCCGCTCTTGAGCGCACTGTCGAAAATTGTGGGATTCGAAGTGAGCCCGGTAACCGACATCTCGTCAATGTAGCGCTTGAGCGTTCCAGTTGTCAGCAGGTCACGGGTAATGTTGTCGAGCCAGATGCTCTGGCCTAACTCGTGGAGTTTTTGCGTCGCTTTCATCGCGCGGCCTACGAAATTGCCAGTACGGCGTGAATGGACGGCGGCACACCAAGGTTGGCGCCCGCTGAAGCGTTGGTCACATTGCGCTTCAATCAGTCCCGATTTTCAATGCGTCGCTCGATTGTTGACTTCTTTTAAATCATACGCCGGCCACGCCGCAGATCCGCGCTGCCGATGCAGTATCGTCTTGCATTGTCATTGGCGCGTACAAGGGCAATACGATGCTATACCCTGTATGGGTGACGCGTTGACCGGCACGGCGACCCCGACAGCAGTGTCAAAATTTGGCCGGAGAACGTCGAGATCCAGGCAACGCGAACTTCTCAACGACTGTTGCCGCGACGCTGTGGCGACGGGGTGCGGATGTGACTGAAGAAGAAAAACGGCTTGCGGCGTCCCGCGCGGGCACGCAAGCGTGGCGCCGTTGGGGTCCGTACCTAAGCGAACGGCAGTGGGGAACCGTGCGCGAGGATTACAGCGCCGACGGCACCGCTTGGGAATATCTTCCGCACGACAGCGCGCGCTCGCGCGCCTATCGCTGGGGCGAGGACGGCATTGCCGGCATCTGCGACGACCGCCAGCTGCTTTGCTTCGCGCTCGCGCTGTGGAACGGCGCCGATCCGATTCTCAAGGAACGGATGTTCGGGCTTAGCGGCAACGAGGGCAACCACGGCGAGGACGTCAAGGAGTACTACTTTTACCTGGACAACGTACCCAGCCACGCGTACATGAAACTCCTTTACAAGTATCCGCAGCGGGCATTTCCCTACGCCCAGCTGGAGGCCGAGAATCGCCGACGTGGCCGACAGGCGCCGGAGTACGAGTTGCTTGATACGGGCATTTTCGACGATGACCGATATTTCGACGTGTTCGTCGAGTATGCAAAGGCCGCGCCCGATGACGTCCTAATCCGGATAACCGCCGTCAACCGGGGGCCCGAGGTCGCGACATTGCATCTGTTGCCGACGCTTTGGTTCAAGAATGACTGGTCGTGGTACCTGGATCGGCCTAAGCCGCATATCGACGTGGCACGCGTCGATGGCGAGCGTTTCGTGCTCAAGACAGCGCATCGACTGCTCGAGCCGTACTGGCTCCACGGCGAGGTGCCGGACGAGCTGCTGTTCACGGAAAATGAAACCAATTACGAGCGCCTCTTTGGTGTTCCGAACGCATCGCCGTTCGTGAAGGACGCGTTTCATTCACATGTCGTCGATGGGCGTCCTGACGCCGTACGCCCCGGGCAAAGCGGGACCAAGGCCGCGGCGCATTACGTGCGTGCGATTGCGGGCGGCGAGAGCACCGTCATCCGGCTGCGCCTTTGCACCGCTGCGGATCCGGCTGCGCCGGCCGCAGGCGAGTTCGATTCCACGCTCGAGCTGCGACGACGCGAGGCCGACGAATTCTATGCCCGGATCACGCCGTTCGCGCTTCCCGACGACATGCGCAACATCCAGCGGCAGGCGTTCGCTGGAATGCTGTGGTCGAAGCAATACTACCGCTACATGGTCGTTCGATGGCTTAGTGGCGATCCGGCCGGGCCGAAACCGCCGGAGGCGCGCAAGCGCGGACGCAATCATGGCTGGTGGCATCTGGCCGCGGGTGACGTGCTCTCGATGCCGGATAAGTGGGAGTACCCGTGGTTCGCGGCGTGGGATCTGGCGTTCCATGTCGTAACGTTCGCAATGATCGATCCGGATTTCGCGAAGGAGCAGCTGCTGCTGTTGACGCGCGAGTGGTATATGCATCCGAACGGACAGATCCCCGCGTACGAGTGGGCGTTCGGCGATGTCAATCCGCCGGTGCACGCCTGGGCAGCGATTCGCGTGGCTCAGATCGAGGAAAAGATGTACGGTCGGAAGGACCGGGCGTTTCTCGAGCGAATCTTTCAGAAGCTTGTGATCAATTTCACCTGGTGGGTCAACCGCAAGGACGCTGAAGGCAACAACATCTTTGAAGGTGGTTTCCTCGGACTCGACAACATCGGTGTGCTGGATCGCTCGTCGGGATTGCCATCCGGAGGCCAGCTCAAGCAGGCCGATGGGACGAGCTGGATGGCGACGTATTGCCTGAATCTTCTCACCATAGCGCTCGCCCTGGCGGAGGAGGATCATGTCTACGAGGATCTCGCCACCAAATTTTTCGAGCACTTTGTCTACATTGGCGCCGCGGTCAATCGCATGGGCGGGCGCAGGGGCGGTTTGTGGCACGAGGCCGAGGGCTTTTATTTCGATGAGTTGAAACTGCCGGATGGACGCTCCATTCCGATCATGGCGCAGACGATCGCCGGCCTGATACCGGCTATGGCGATTGCGATCGGCGATCGCGCAAATATTCGGCGCTTTGCGGATTTTGGTCGGCGTGTTCGCTGGTTCAACCAGTATCGGCCGGATCTGCTGCAGGGCCTTGCGGACGTTACCCACGTCGGGATCGAGGACCGCTTCCGCCTTGCGCTCGTGGATTCGCACAAGCTCGAGCGCATCCTCGCGCACGTGCTCGACCCCGACGGGATGCTGAGCCCCTACGGCGTGCGATCGGTGTCGAAGCGCCACGCCGCGCAGCCGTTCGTCCTGCAACTTGACGGGCATCAGTTCATACTCGATTACGAACCGGGAGAGTCAACGAGCGGGCTATTCGGCGGCAATTCCAACTGGCGAGGACCTGTTTGGTTTCCCTTGAATTTTCTGTTGATCGAAGCGCTGCAGAAGCACCATTACTTCCTCGGTGACGCCCTCAAAGTCCAGTTGCCGCAGGGATCGGGAACGCAAGCCACGCTGTGGGATGTCACAACCGATTTGTCGTACCGGCTAATCAGTATTTTCCTGAAGGACAAGTCCGGACGCCGGCCGGTGTATGGCAACCGCGAGAAGTTCCAGACCGACCCCCACTGGCGCGACCTCATCCTGTTCTACGAGTACTTCCATGGCGAGAACGGCGCGGGGCTCGGGGCCAGCCATCAGACTGGCTGGACCGGGGTCGTCGCCAAGCTCATTCAACAATACGGGGAATACGCCCTGCAAGGTAAGCCGCCCAGTCTGGTCGACGGTGGCGAGTTGTTCCTCAAAGAGCCGGATCCGTGAACGAGCGTGCCCCCGAGGATGCCGAATGGCTTGAGAGCGACGAGCTGGGCGGGTTTGCCTCCGGCACGGTCGGCGGCATCCGCACCCGGCGCTATCACGCCCTGCTGCTGGCCCCCCGGCACCCGCCTGCTGACCGAGTGGCATTGGTGAACGGTGTGGAATCGTGGATCGAGATCGGGCTCGACAGGGTTCCACTTAGCACGCACCGATACGCGCCCGATGTCATCTATCCGCGCGGCATCGACGGGCTCGTCGACTTCGCCCGCGATCCCTGGCCACAATGGACGTTTTGCGTCGCGAGCGGCGTTTACATCGTTCATGAGATCGTCGTCGATCGCTCCGACGGCACAGTGCTGCTCACGTGGCGAATGACCGGAGACGCTTGCGCCACGACACTTTCCGTGCGGCCGCTGCTCTCCGGGCGCAGCTTCCACGCGCTGACAAAGGAGAATCCGGCGTTCGACTTCACGGCACAGATCGTCGATGGAAACGCGACGTGGCGGCCCTATGCCGGTCTTCCCGGCGTCGCCGCTCTAACAAACGGGCACTATACGCAGGAGCCCACGTGGTATCGAAATTTTCTTTATCGCGAGGAAGCCGAACGCGGACTGGAGTGCATCGAAGATCTGGCTGCTCCCGGGACATTTCGCTTCTCCCTCGACAAAACCGATGCAGTGCTCGTGCTGCGGGCCGCGGACAACGCGGGGGGCAATGCAGTGGCGATTGCGGCGCAGATCCGCGCTCGTGAGGCGCGGCGACGCAAGGCGCTTGCACCGCTCGACCGGGCGGCGGAGGCCTACATCATTCGTCGTGGCACGGGGCATTCCATCATTGCCGGCTATCCGTGGTTCACGGACTGGGGGCGCGATACCTTCATTGCAATGCGCGGTCTTGTCCTCGGACGCCGCTGCTTCGATATCGCAGCGTCGATATTGGAAACCTGGGCCGGTACGGTCTCCCAGGGGATGGTGCCGAATCGCTTTCCCGATAATGGGGAGACGCCAGAGTTCAATTCGGTCGACGCCTCGCTCTGGTTTGTGGTCGTCGTGTATGAATACCTTACTATGGCGCGGCCCCCGCCCGAATTTCGCGAACGACTTCTCGGCGCTGCGACGGCGATACTCGAAAGCTATGCGGCGGGGACTCGCTTCGGCATACGCATGGACGTCGATGGCTTGCTCGCGTGCGGAGTACCGGGGTCGCAGCTTACGTGGATGGACGCCAAGGTTGGCAACCGCGTCATCACGCCGCGTATCGGCAAGCCGGTGGAGGTTCAGGCATTGTGGATTAACGCGCTGCGCTGCGCGGGCCCGCATTTTTTTAAGACGGCCGATCGGGCATGTGCGGCCTTCGAAAAGCGCTACTGGAACGAGAGAGCAATGTGCCTCTACGACGTCGTCGATGTCGACCACGTTGCCGGCCGCCTCGATGCAAGCGTCCGCCCGAATCAGATCCTGGCCGTAGGCGGCCTGCCCTTTCCGATCGTATCGGGCAGCATCGCGGCCGCCGTCGTGAAAACCGTCGAACGCGAACTGTTGACGCCGATGGGCCTGCGCTCGTTGGCGCCCAATGATCCGGCGTATCGTCCACGCTATGAAGGTGGGATCGCCGAACGTGACGCTGCCTACCATCAAGGCACGGTCTGGCCCTGGCTTATCGGTCCGTTCGTCGACGCATGGCTCATCGTCAACGGCGACGACCGCGCGCGCCGCGCCGAGGCGCGCCACAGGTTTCTCGCGCCGCTGCTCGATCACTTGCGCGTTGCTGGACTCGGCCACGTTTGCGAAATAGCCGACGGCGACCCGCCGCATGCGCCGCGCGGCTGCCCATTTCAGGCCTGGTCGCTGGGAGAATTGCTGCGCGCGCTGGCGCGCACAGCGTCGCCGGACGTGCCGACGCCGCAGCCGTGAATGCAATTGCCGAAACACGCGCCTGGCCAGAACGCCCGCGGGAGAACGTCCGTCAAGCGTGGGCAGGATCGAATCGACCCAAGGCGCGTCCCCTCGTATCGATTGCGGGCAGTTGAACGCCCAGGTGGCGTCACCCATTGCGAATTGGCCACTATTGCGTGACACACATAGAACGGTAGGAAATGCTTCGCCCCCGGAAT
The DNA here is from genome assembly GCA_900290295.1 of Burkholderiales bacterium. GTDB lineage: Bacteria > Pseudomonadota > Gammaproteobacteria > Burkholderiales > Burkholderiaceae_F > GJ-E10. The sequence continues at coordinate 2,723 of OMSW01000290.1, read as the reverse complement.
TTCTCGCGCAAACTGCCTGCGCAGGCCATCCCAGATACGCACTTTGCCGTCTCGATGGCCCGCAATGAGGCACCTGCCCCGGCCAGGCAACCAAGCCGGGCGGCGCCTGCGCTGCGTTGTCAGCCGCCGAGCAGGCTGTCGTCGCCGGCAAACAGGGCCTTGAGCAGCTTGCGTTCCCGGCCGACAACCAAGTCCAGGAAATCGGTGGCGCCACCCATCTTGACGAAGGCCGTGTAACCGCGTTGCAGGAAGTCCTGGAGTACGCCGAGGCCGGCAAGGTGCGCTGGCCAGTGCATCATCGCTAGGGTCGTCCCGGCGAACGGTTGGAGGACGAGGCGATCGAGCGACGCACCGAGACCCTCGATGATATGAATCTGCCGCTCGCGATCGGCGCGGCGGTCGACGGCGCGATACGCGGCCGCGTAGCTCGCCGCCGTGAGCTTGCCGGACTTTGCCCCGAGTGCCGTCGCCATTGCGAAATCGAGATCTTCGGACAGGGTCTCCAACTCGATGGCCTCCGCCACGGTCTCGAGACCGGCGGCGGGCAGCAGCCGCGTCATCGCCGGCACGACCCGCCTGACATTGGCGTCGAGCTTGGTGAGGTCCTCGGCGCCGTAGAGATCGGTCAGAAAGAAAGTGGCAGCGAGCCCCATGCGCGGACTTGCGAGCAGGTCGGCATGGGTGCGGGCGAGCCGCGCAGCCTGCCAGGCGCGCAGGCGCTCTCGGGCCGCTTCGAGCTTGGGGTCGCCTCCGGCAGCGGCACGAAGCGCTGCGGCGCGGTCGAGCTGTTGCGTCAGTCGCTCGACTACGTCCTCTCGGTCTTTCATGAAGGTCCACCCGCGCCAAGCGCAAATGCCGCCGCTACCCGAGCGCCACGCCCCTGTGTCCGATCCGAGCGCGGCGCCGAAACGCCAAGTTCCAACCCGGGAACCATCACATCGCCCGAAATCCACGGATCGTCCGGTGCGTTGATTGCAAGGTTCGGGAGCTGCGCCGTCGGCGGGCGATCACACCAAGTCAAGCGGCCGCGTGTTCCATGGCAAGCGTACGGCGCGCTTTGAGACGTACGCCGCGCGTTGCAACCGCTATGATGGGGTCGGCGAGGGTTTCATGCAAATTGCTGCGCCTTGGCCCAAGAATCCGTTGCGTGACACGAATCGGGAGTCTTGCTGGCATCGACAGCGTTAACCGGGGCGAGGTGCTGATCGATCGATGAATTTCGCCGCCGGCCGTAACGGTCTGAACAAAAAGGACGATCCCCCTATGACGAAGCCAGTCGCGGACTCAAGAGCGCGGAAAACGTCACACAGCGAACCCATGGACCCGGTCGATATCACATGGCTGCGCATGGATCGACCGGCCAATCTGATGATTATCGTCGGCGTGCTGACCCTTGCTGGGCCGGTGGACATCAAGCGGCTTGAAGCTACGATCGCCACGCGGATTCTCACGTTTTCCCGGTTCCGACAGCGGGTTGAGACCCGCGCCGGCAGTTTCTGGTGGTGCGACGATCCGCATTTCGACCTCACGCACCACATTAAGCGCGCGCGCCTCCCGGGCGCCGCCAGCAAGCCCGAGCTCCAGCGCTTCGTGGCCGAGCTTGCGGGGCGGTCGCTCGACCGCGCGCACCCGCTCTGGGAATACCATATCGTCGAGGATTACGAGGGCGGCGCCGCCGTGGTCATGCGGATCCATCACGCCATCGCGGATGGCATCGCGCTCGTCAACGTCTTGCTGTCACTGACCGACGACCGGCCCGATGCGCCCATCGCGAGGCGCAAGGACAACGTCCACAAAGAGCCGGGCGCCGGCGTCGCATGGGAGGACATGTTCGGAATGGCGGGCCGTCTGGTCGGCACCGGATTGCGGGTGTCCGACGATGTCTGGAAGGCCTCGCTCGAGGTCGCGGCGCATCCGACCCGGGCGTTTGATTACCTTCGTCAAGGCACGGGGGTAGCGGCCGAGCTCGCCTATCTGTTACTAATGCCCATGGACACCACGACCCGCCTCAAGGGGGTGCCGCTTGGCGACAAACGGGTGGCCTGGGCCGATCCGATCCCGCTGCCCGAAGTGAAGGCGGTGAGCCGGGCGCTCGGCTGCTCGGTGAACGATATGCTGCTTGCGGCCGTCGCCGGAGCCATCAAAGGATATCTGGAAGAAAAAGGCGACCACACCGCTGGCGTCGAACTACGGGCGCTGGTGCCCATAAATCTTCGTCCCCCCGGCAGCGGCCTGGAGTTGGGAAACCGGTTCGGAATCATAGCCGTCGAGTTACCGGTCGGCTTCGCAAGCCCGCTTGAGCGGCTCTACGAGGTCCGGCGCCGCATGGAGGCGCTCAAGACCTCGTATGAGCCGTCGGTGACC
>OMSW01000290.1:0-349 GCA_900290295.1 Burkholderiales bacterium | reverse complement strand
GATCTGCTGCTTAGTCGCGCCACTGCGGTGATGACCAACGTGCCGGGACCTCAGCACCCGCTCTATCTGGCGGGCTCAGAGGTCGAACAGGCGATTTTCTGGGTGCCGCAGTCCGGCAACATCGGGATGGGCGTGTCAATCCTCTCGTTCAACGGCAAGGTTCATTTCGGGCTTATCACCGATGCCGCCCTCGTGCCCGATCCGGAGGCAATCGTCTCGCGGTTCGTGCCGGAGTTCGAACGCTTGCTCTACTTCGTTCTGATGGGAGCCTGGGGCCAGGGCCTTACATCGGATGCCGGGCGTGCGTCCGTTGCCTCGGGCCGCGAAACCCGCGCAAAGCGCGCCGTCC
>OMSW01000217.1:1276-1457 GCA_900290295.1 Burkholderiales bacterium | reverse complement strand
GGGCACGATCCTCGCGCTCAAGATCGCCGCACACGACGGCAGGCAGTTGCTGGCGGCGTGACCACGCCGTCATTCCGCCGCTTCGCCCTCACGGTCGCCTTCCCATCCGCATTGCGCTAGCGCCGCGCGCATGTGCGGCGGCACCGGCGCGACGACGCGGATCGGCTCACGGTTCTTGTAA
>OMSW01000217.1:0-1268 GCA_900290295.1 Burkholderiales bacterium | reverse complement strand
GATCGGCTCACGGTTCTTGTAAAGCGGCACAACGATCTCGCGGGCGTGCAGATGCAGCATCGGACCGCCCTTTCGCGGCGCAGTGCCGTAAATCGCGTCGCCAAGGATTGGCCAGCCCATTTCCGCGCAATGCACCCGCAATTGGTGCGTGCGGCCGGTGACCGGCTCCAACGAAAGCCAAGTTAATTTCCCGGCCCTCCCCATCACCCGCCACTTGGTCACTGCGGGTTGGCCCTTGGGATCGTGCTTCATCCACCAGCCTTCATCCACCAGCCCCGTGTGACATCGAGGCGGCCGAGCGGAAGCTCGATGACGCCTTCGTCAGTGTCCGGCCCGCCTTCGACTACCGCCCAATAGGTCTTGTCGATGACGCCGCTCTTGAACAGACGGCCGAGCTGGGCGAGCGCCTTGCGGTGGCGGCCGAGCACCAGGCATCCGGAGGTGTCGCGATCGAGCCGGTGGGCGAGCGCCGGCGGTCGCGGCAGGCCGAAGCGGAGCGCGCCGAAATGATCTGCCGAAATGATCTTCCAGGCTTGCGCCGCCCTTGTTGCTGTTCTTGGGACCACGGTGGACGGCGAAGCCGGCCGGCTTGTCGATCACCAGCATCAGCCCGTCGCGGTAGAGAAGCCACGATACCATCTCTTCGGATGTCATGGCCTCATTCCAGAAAAGCAAATTATATCAGTCACTTAATCCTGTTGTCAGGGTCAGAGCCAGGCGTTGCTGCTCGCCGGAACGTGGCGACCCGCCAGCACTCTACTTTGGCAGACTGACATGACTCGATTCACAAATCCGCGCCGAGCTTGACCTTGATCAAATGCCACTCCGGCCTGCGGTCCTAGCTTGCCGGGCATGTCGGCCTCCCCGCGCGCAGGCGTCGCCTCGTCGCCGCTGCACTCGCTATTGCAGAATATACCCAACCTGCTGCTGGCGCCGGTGCCGCTGGCGGTGCTGCAGCCCATCTTCACCCGCATTGCGGCGCATGTGGCGCAGTCGCGCCCCGAGCTGTTCGCCCGCCTGCGACCGCATACGCGCAAACGGTTTCTGATCGATCCGATCGATTTGCCGTTTGTGCTGGTGCTGGTGCCCGACGCCACGCAGCCGCATTTGCGGGCCTATCGCCGCTACGAAAAACCCGTCCACGACGCCGGCATCGCCGGCACCTTCTTCAATCTGCTCGACATGATCGACGGCTCGCTCGACGGCGACGCCTTGTTCTTTTCCCGCGATCTGCGCGTCAGCGGCGATACCGAAGCGGTGGTGGCGCT
>OMSW01000218.1 GCA_900290295.1 Burkholderiales bacterium | reverse complement strand
TTGACAGCTCGAATCAGTAGATCGCCGCGCCGGCGCCGACGTTGATCGACGAATCCTTCGCGGTACTGACGATGAACATGACCTCGTCATCGCTCAGATGGCCATGAAACGGCAGCGCCAGGGCGCGATCGGCGATTTTCTCTGTAACGAAGAAATTTCCCTTGCCATAGCCGAACTTGCTATAGAAGAACTGCAGGTGCAGCGGGTTGCAATAGCAGGCGACCTCGACCTTTTCGGTCGCCATGTCCTCGATGATCTGGTTGCGCGCGCTGCGGGTAAAGCGCGTGCCCAGATGAACGAGGTAAAGGAACCAGTGGACTTCGTCCACGTCGGGTGCCAAGTACGGGGGCTTGATGCCTTCGAAGGACTGGATGTGATTAGCGTAGTAGCCCTCGACCTGCTTTCGTCGCGCCAAGATTTCATCGAGGCGATCTAGCTGCGCTAGGCCCAACGCGGCGCTGATGTCGCTCATTGACGCCTGGCACGCAACTCGACTGCCGACCGAGACCGAGAGCCGGTCATCGAGGCCATGGCTGCGCAGGTAGCGCAGCTCGGAGGCCAAGCGCGGATCGTCCGTGAGTATCATTCCGCCCTCGCCGCAGACCAGGGCCGAGGGTTGCGAGAAATCGAAGATCGCGCAATCGCCAAAGCTGCCGACCCGCTTGCCCTGGTACACGGAGCCGATGGCTTCGGTCGTATCCTCGATCAGCGGCAGATTGCGGCTCGAGGCTAGCTCGCGCAGCCCCTGCCACGGGGCGGGGTGGCCGTTGGTATTGCCCGCCAAAATCGCCTTGGTCCGTTCGGTGATCTTTTCTGCAACCTTACCGGGCATGATCGTGCCGGACCAATAGTCCATGTCGACAAAAACCGGGGTGGCGCCGACCAGGACCACGGCGTTGGCGATCTGGTGCCAGGAATACGGCGAGGCAATCACCTCGTCGCCGGGGCCGATACCGAGTGCGCGCAGGGCGAGCACGAGACCGGTCGTTCCACTGGAGACCGCAACGGCATACGTGCGCTCCGCGTAAGCCGCGAAGCTCACCTCGAATGCCTCCACCGCCGGGCCGGCGGAAAGACGCGACGATCTCATTGTCGTGAGCACCGCGTTCATTTCCCGCTGACCGATGTCGGGATCGGTCAGACGTATCCAGGGATTTTCACTAGCTGCGTCCATTGCCGACCGCGAGGTTATTTCGCACGTGCTGCGACGATGACGCCCGAGGCGTCCACCGGATCGGGCACCAGGTTCCAGCAGTGGCTCGCCGCGTCGACCAAGAACAGGTCAAAGGAGGGCAGGCGGCA
>OMSW01000241.1:849-969 GCA_900290295.1 Burkholderiales bacterium | reverse complement strand
CCGCAGCCCGTGTTGGTGCAGCGCGAGGTCGGCGATGACCTTCGGGTTGAGCAGGCTGACGGCATAGGCGGCGACGGAATTGCGGAATCCGGGATGGAATTCCTCCGTCACCGTCGTCCC
>OMSW01000241.1:0-839 GCA_900290295.1 Burkholderiales bacterium | reverse complement strand
GCTCAAACAACTGTGCTCATCGCGCAGGCGTGCGGCCGACGGCGGCGAGGCGTGTTGCCCCCCGCCGGGCGCTGTGCTCCAATTCGCGGCGCTTTTCCCATACCCGTGGCTCCAGCATCGGCATGAATCTGAACCATTCAGCGCCGCAACAAACCCTAGTCCACGCGTGGCGTCGGACCCTGGTCCTGGCCGTGTTTACCGCCGCGGTATTCACCAGCGCGCTGCTGCTGTTCGCTGTGCAGCCGATGTTCACGCGCATGGTGCTGCCGCGGCTCGGCGGCTCTCCGTCGGTCTGGTCCGTGGCCATGGTGTTCTTCCAGACCATGCTGCTCGCTGGCTACGCCTATGCACATATCCTGATGCGGGCGGCACGGCCGCCGATCGCGGTCGCCATTCATGCCGTGCTCCTGATCACAGCAGGACTGTCGCTGCCCTTGTCAATCGCCGGTGGCTGGGGCGACCCGCCGGGCCGCTGGACGGCGCTCTGGCTCATCGGCGTGTTCGCGACTTCGATCGGGCTGCCGTTCTTCGCGCTCGCCGCCAACAATCCGCTGCTGCAGGCCTGGTTCGTGCGCACCGGACACCCCGACGGCAAGGACCCATACTTTCTCTACGCCGCTTCGAATGTCGGCAGCTTCCTCGCGTTGCTTTCCTATCCTTTCATCCTGGAACCGACGCTGTCGCTGCGCCAGCACATTGTCTTGTGGGGCGCCGGCTATTGGCTGCTGTTTGCGCTGATCGCGGCGTGTGGCTGGCTGCTGCTGCGCTCTCCCGCACCCGCTGTGATGACCGAACATACCGACGCGCCGGCATCGCCGCCCCCGACCTGGGCGGCGCTC
>OMSW01000311.1:4399-11409 GCA_900290295.1 Burkholderiales bacterium | reverse complement strand
CAAATGGCAAGGGAGTGGACATTGAAATGACCTGTAAAAGGAATGGGTTCGCGTTGTGCATCGCCAGCCTCGCCTTGGCGCTGATGCTCCCCGCCGGCGCGGCCGAGCCGGAGATCCTCATCACGATCAAGGACCATCATTTCGTCCCCGCCGAAGTTCCCGCGCCGGCAGGCCAAAAGATCAAGCTGATCGTAAAAAACGAGGATGCGACGATTTCGGAATTCGAAAGCGTCGAATTTCACCGGGAAAAAGTTGTCCAGGCCGGCCATGAAATCACCGTGTTTGTCGGGCCCCTGGATCCGGGAAGCTATGAATTCTTCGACGATTTCCACCCCGAAACCCGCGGCCACCTGGTAGTGAAATAGGCGAGATCCGCGGTGCTTGCGACCCTGATCGTCGTCTTCCGCGAAGTCCTCGAGGCTGGCCTGGTCGTCGGCATCGTGATGGCCGCAAGCCGCGGTGTTCCGCACCGGGGCAGGTGGATTTCCGGCGGCTGTACCGCCGGCGTGTTGGGCGCGGTAATCGTCGCTGGTTTCGCGGGCACGATCGCTTCGGCTGTGCAAGGCGCTGGCGAGGAACTTTTCAACGCCACAATCTTGTTCGCGGCGGTCTGCATGCTTGGTTGGCACAACATCTGGATGAGCCGCCACGGCCGCGAGCTTGCCATGGACGCTACGAAGATCGGCAAGGAGGTCTTGGAGGGAACGCGGCCACTGTATGCGTTGGCGCTGGTCTGCGGCATGGCTTTGCTGCGCGAAGGCTCCGAGGTCGTGCTGTTCCTCTACGGCATCGCCGTCGCTGGCGGCAGCAGCGCCGCTAGCATGGCGATCGGAGGCGCCTTCGGCGTTGCCGCCGGGCTTGCCGCGGGTGCTGCGCTGTATTACGGGCTCCTGAGCATTCCACTTCGCTACCTTTTCGGGACCACCAGTCTTCTGATCCTGTTCTTGGCCGCCGGCATGGCCTCACAGGGGGCGGCCTTTTTGGCGGCCGCAAATGTATTGCCGTCGCTTGGCGACAATATCTGGGACACCTCGTCCTTGCTCACGGAAAGAAGCCTGGCAGGTCAGTTGCTGCACATTCTGACCGGCTATACCGCACGGCCCGCCGGCATACAGCTCGTGTTCTATGTAGGGACCTTGATCGTCATAGGCTCGCTCATGCGCTTGTTCCGAAATGATCCATCGGCCGCCGGTGGACAGCGTGCGCCGGTGGCGCCAAAAATCTCCTGAGCTCGTTAGCGGTACGCGCTGCTGGGCACGGCAGTCATGTCGTGCCGCGCGTGCACAACGAAACGATTCTTACAACGCCCAATACGAAAGTGCCCCGTTCGCAAATGGCTTTGGGGCACGGATGATGAACGCAAGAGCCTTGATCACCGCGGCCGGGTTCTTCTTCGGGTTGCTCGCCTGGCCGGGCAAGGCGGGAGCGGATTTCAAGATTTGGACACCGGACGTAAATGTCGGTGAATTGGCGATCGAGAATGTCGGCGATGTGGGTTTCGATCCCAACGCTTCTAAGAGCGGCGAGCAAAGTTATACGGCGGAAGTCGAATACGGCCTCACCTCCTGGTGGCAGACCGAGTTGGAGTTGGAATTCAATCGCGCTCCGGGCCCGGGTCAGGCTACGGACTTCAGCCAGATCACCTCCGAGAATCTGTTTCAATTCACCGAACGCGGCGAATATTGGCTGGATGCGGGCTTTTTTGCCGAGTATGGTCAGGTGCTGCGAAAAGGCAATCCGAACGAAACCACGCTCGGCCCGGTGCTGCGCAAGGATATCTGGGGCACCAGCAACAGCGTCAATTTGTTCCTCGAAAAGGATCTCGGGCCTAACGCCTCGGGCCGGCCAGTTTTTCTCTATGCCTGGGAGACTCGTGTCGATGCGTGGGTCATGCGCTTCGGCCGCAGGTTCGCGGTCGAGCCAGGTCTCCAGATCTACGGCCAGCCGGGTCCACTCGGCCGTTTTGCGAAGTGGAGCGAGCAAGATGAGCGCGCCGGGCCGCAACTCTACGGCAAAATCTTCAATATCGGACCGGGCACGCTGGAGTGGAATGGCGGCGTGCTCTTCGGGCTCACGCCCGCCGTGCCCAGGACAACGGTGCGTTGGCAAGCCGAATACGAAATCCACCTTTAGCGCTGGGGGCTGATCGGCGAGCGGCAAACACGATCCTCGCAATGCTCACTCCAAGATCGCGCCGTATGATTGGGCCATATTGGTTCTGTGCCGCCCAAGGACGCGAAATGAAAATTTGCGCTCGCAATATCTTGAAGGGTTCCGTTACCCATCTGGAGCCCGGGGCGGTAAACGCCGAAGTCACGGTAGCAATCAGCGGGGCCGACAAGATCACGGCGATCGTCACCAGTGGCAGCGTGCACTCTCTTGGCCTGGCTGTCGACAAGCAAGTCCTGGCCTTGGTCAAAGATCCCTCCGTGTTCGTTCTGTAGGGCAACAGCGGTGTTCGGCTTTCCGCTCGCAACTGTCTTGCTGGCACGGTTACGCAAGTCCTCGACAGCGCGGTCGAGGCCGAAGCGACCATTGGCCTGCCGGAAGGCGCCAGGGAGCACGCAGTTATTACGCACGATGCCGTACAGGAACCGGGACGGAGAAAGGGCGTGCCGGCGACGGCCATATTCAAATCATCCTCGATCATTCTCGGGGTCGCTGGCTGATCGAACCGGGTTTTTGGCCATCCCGACGCGGACCAGACGTTGAACGTTCCATGGCATCAGAAGCAAAACCGGGCGCGCGATCAGTCCCCATCGATTCCGGCACCTTGCCAGCGCTGGACGATGTTGAACTCGAGCGTTTGCTGCGAGAAGATGTTCCCTACCACGACTTGACCACCGAGGGGCTGGGCATCGGCTTGGCCCTGGGCGAGGTCGCGTTCAGCGCTCGATCCACGATGGTGGTCTGCGGGGTCGAGGAGGCAGCACGACTGTTCGAGCGGCGGGGATGCCGCTGCAATGGCATCGTGGCGCGCGGTCAGAGCGTAACCGCGGGACAGCTGCTGCTGCGCGTGGTCGGACGCGCCGCAGCGCTGCACCAGGTCTGGAAGACCGCGCAGACGCTGGTTGAAACCACATCGGGCATCGCCACGGCGACCGCTGCCCTGATCGCTGCAGTGCGCGGCGTTGGCAAGCAACCTGCCGTGGTGACCACCCGCAAGAATTTCCCCGGGACCCGCGCGCTGGCATCGCTCGCGGCGCGCGCCGGCGGCGCCACGGCGCACCGTCTGGGTCTATCCGAGACGCTGTTGGTATTTCCGGAGCACCGAATTTTCCTGACGTCCGGGCAGCTGGGCGAGCGGCTGCAGGCGCTCAAGCGTGAGCACCCCGAAAAAAAACTCGTCGTCGAAGTTCTCAACGGCACAGAGGCGATGCTGATGGCGCGCGCCGGCGCCGATGTGTTGCAGCTGGAAAAATTCTCGCCTGCCGACGTGGCGCTGACGGTCAAACAGTTGCAGCAGACGGGACTAGCGGTGCTCGTGGCTGCGGCCGGCGGTGTCAATGCGCAGAACGCGGCCGACTATGCGCGTGCCGGTGCCGACATTCTTGTTACGTCCGCGCCGTACTGGGCTGCGCCGTGCGACGTCAAGGTCCTTTTCGGCGCCTAATGCAGCGTGGATACGCTTGCAGCGAGCGCATGCTGCTCGAATGATTCTCGATTCGGCGGCGCGCCGCAGTGGCGTGAATGTTGCTTCTAACAAAGCAGACAAGGTCACAGGGTATACCAAGAAATATCACACCCGAGATCGAACGTATGGGCACCGTTGGGGGACAAAGCCTTGGAAATTTGTCGATGACAAAAAATGCAGGAGTCATCCAATGGCTACCAAAGCAAGCAGGGATGCCGATCTTGAGGTAAGCACGATCTATGAGATCAGCAAGATCCTGAGTTCGTCCCTGGACCTGGGCAAGACGTTTCGGGAGCTACTCAACGTCCTGTCGAGCCATCTCGGCATTCGGCGGGGAATGATCAGTCTGGTGCAGGAGTCCGGCGATTTGCACTTGGTTGGTGCGGTGGGTCTCACGAGCGAGCAATTCAAGAGCGGACGATTTCAGCCGGGTGAAGGGATCACCGGCCGCATTTTCACGACCGGAATGCCGTACATCGTTCCCGACATGGCCAAGGAGCCATTGTTCCTGAACCGCACCGGCGCCCTGGACATGGTTTCCCAGGACGGTGCCTCTGCCTTTATCGGCGTTCCGATCAAGGCTGGTCGCGAATCGCTGGGCGTGCTTAGCATCACCCGCGCCACGGACAAGCACCTGCGAAGCTTTGAAAGGGATCGACGATTTCTTTCCATGGTGGCCAACCTGGTCGGACAAACCGCGCAGCTTCACCGGATCGTTACCGCCGATCGCATGGAACTGCTGAAGGAAAAGACGCGCCTGCAAAAGGAGCTGCAGGGCAAGTACAGTATCGAGAACGTGATCGGCGTATCGAAGCTGATGCAAAAGGTGTTTGCCGAAGTGCACCAGGCGGCACCGGGCCGTGCCACGGTGTTGTTGCGCGGCGAGAGCGGGACGGGCAAGGAGGCTATCGCCAGGGCAATTCACCACCAAAGCCCGCGCAAGGACGGCCCTTTCGTCAAGGTCAATTGCGCTGCGCTGTCCGAAACGCTGCTCGAGTCCGAGCTTTTCGGGCATGAGAAGGGGGCCTTCACCGGCGCGCAAGGCGAGCGTAAGGGCCGTTTCGAAATGGCCAATGGCGGCACCTTGTTTCTTGACGAGATCGGCGATATCTCTCCGGCCTTCCAGGCCAAGTTGTTGCGCGTGCTGCAAGAGCGGGAATTCGAACGCGTCGGCGGCAATCGCACGATCCATGTGGACGTTCGCCTGATTACCGCCACCAATCGTGACCTGGAAAAAGCGGTGACGGCCAACGAGTTTCGCGCCGACCTGTACTACCGCATCAATGTCGTGAGCATCTTCCTGCCGCCGCTGCGTCAGCGACGCGAGGATATTCCCGCGCTGGTCGAGCACTTCCTCGCCAAGTTCAACAAGGACAACGAGTGCAATCTGACCTTGGCTCCCGAGGCGATGAACGTCCTGCTCAGCTGTTATTGGCCGGGCAATGTGCGGGAACTGGAGAATTGCATAGAACGCACGGCAACGATGACGCGCGGCAAGGTGATCCGGGACTTCGATTTCCCATGTGTTCATAACCGCTGCCTGACCAAGACGCTGCATGTACCGGACGTGAAGGCGACCTCATTTGTTCCCGTCGCTCCGATTATTCCCATCGCTCCCGGGCCCTTGGCCCACGCGGCATCTGCCGGGGAAAACGGCCACTCGCAAGCCGGCACTAACGGCTCTTCTTCCGAGCGCGACCGCCTGGTCTGGGCCATGGAGCAATGTGGTTGGGTGCAGGCCAAGGCGGCTCGCCTGCTCAACCTCACGCCCCGGCAAATGGGCTACGCCTTGCAAAAACACAGCATCGAGATCAAGCGCTTTTAGCCTCCGCATCTGCCTGGCGGCGGCGCATCGCGGCACGCTAGCTTGTCGCATTTCCGACAAGTTCGCGACACGCACGGCGCCGGTGTCGCGAAAGCCACAGCCCCCGCTTGCCAAAGGCTGAATCAACTCACTGATTTATTGGGGAAAACCGGATTGGCACGGTTCTGGCTAAACCTTGCTGTGTAGGGCTCCAGCGGAGCCCGCATCCGACCGGGGGCAAGCCGTGCAGGCAAAGACAGCGTTCGTTGGCGTTGGCGACATCAAGCCCGTGACACCGCTGCGCCAGTTGCTCGAAAAGGTGGCGGAACACAAGGGTTGCGGTACCAGCGGCGGCTCCGGCAAGGCCAGCTGCGGTTCTTCCGGCGGCCCCCAGGACATGGACCCGGAGGTCTGGGAAAAGGTCAAGAACCATCCCTGCTATAGCGAAGAGGCCCATCACCACTATGCGCGCATGCACGTGGCGGTCGCTCCTGCCTGCAACATCCAGTGCAACTACTGCAACCGCAAGTACGACTGCGCCAACGAATCACGCCCCGGCGTTATGAGTGAGAAGCTCACCCCGGAACAAGCATCGAAGAAAGTGCTGGCGGTGGCCTCGGCCATCCCGCAGATGACCGTGCTCGGCATCGCCGGTCCTGGCGACCCCTTGGCCAACCCGGCGAAGACCTTCAAGACTTTCGAGCTCATCTCGAAATCCGCGCCGGATATCAAGCTTTGCCTGTCCACCAACGGTCTGACGCTTCTCGACTACGTGGATACGATCGCCGCCTTCAACGTCGATCATGTGACCATAACGGTGAACATGGTCGACCCGGAGATCGGACAGCACATTTACCCTTGGATCTACTACAAGAAAAAGCGCTACACCGGCATAGAAGCGGCGCGGATTCTCACCGAACGCCAGATGCAGGGCCTGGAAATGCTTACCGAGCGCAAGATCCTTTGCAAGATCAACTCGGTGATGATTCCCGGCATCAACGACAAGCATTTGGTCGAGGTCAACCGTGCCGTCAAGCAGCGCGGTGCCTTCCTGCACAACATCATGCCGCTGATCTCGGCTCCCGAGCATGGCACCGTCTTTGGGCTAAATGGGCAGCGCGGTCCAACGGCCCAGGAGCTCAAGGCGCTGCAGGATGCATGCGAGGGCGAGATGAACATGATGCGTCACTGCCGCCAGTGTCGCGCCGACGCCGTCGGTCTGCTGGGCGAGGACCGCAGCGCGGAATTCACCAGCGCGAAGATCGAATCGATGGAGGTCACGTACGACGCCCAGAGCCGCAAGGCCTACCAGGAAACGGTTGAACGGGAGCGCCAGGCCACCGTCGCGGCAAAGGCGGCCGAGCAGGAGCAGCTCTCCCGACTCGCGGATGCGCAGGCGATCGGCATGCTGATCGCGGTGGCCACCAAGGGCCACGGCAAGATCAACGAGCACTTTGGCCACGCCACGGAGTTCCAGATCTACGAAGTCAACGCCAAGGGCGCCAAGTTCGTCGGTCACCGCCGTGTAGACCTGTACTGCCAAGGCGGCTACGGCGAGGAGGAATCGCTGGT
>OMSW01000311.1:0-4389 GCA_900290295.1 Burkholderiales bacterium | reverse complement strand
TACTTCATGGAGTACGTGACCAAGGTCAAGGCAGGCGAAATCATCCACCAGGTGCGTGGCGATGCGGACATCCGCCAAGGCGCATACATCGCGGCAGCCTGAAAACCGTTTTTCTTTGATAAGGACCCCATCATGGCCTACAAGATCATCGCTTCGCAGTGCACGGCTTGCTCGGCGTGCGAGCCCGAGTGCCCGAACGTCGCCATCCGGGAAAAAAATGGCATTTTCGTCATCGACCCGAAGAAGTGCACGGAGTGCATCGGCTACTTCGACGAACCGAAGTGCGTCGAGGTTTGCCCCGTCGAAAATACGTGCGTGATCGACAAGGCCTATCCGCGCTACCAGGCTGCCTGAGGAAGACGCATGAACATTACGATCACTTCGGCTGCAGAGCGTTTCATGCGCCGCATGGTGCGCTTTGGCGGAGCAGGCGCCGATGCGGGATTTCGCTTGACCGTGACGCTGGGAGGCTGCTCCGGGTATTCCTCGGAATTTACCGTGGAGCCGGCGCCCAAGCCCGGCGATGGCGCCCTCGACGTTAACGGCTTGAAGGTATTTTTGCCCGAGCAAAGCCGCCTGATGCTGGACGGCTTCACCGTCGATTTCACAGAGACGGCCATGGAGTCGGGACTGACGTTCGTCAACCCCAATGTCTCCGGCTGTGGCACCTGCGGCACCAGCAACGCGGGCGTGAAACCGGGCAGCAGCGCGGGCAGCGCCGTGGTCGCGAAAGTCGACATCGCAAGCATCACCCGCCCGGTCTGACGCGATGGATGCACGATGGCGACCGTGATTGCAGCGGCCGCGTCCGGATCCGCGGGCGCAGACGGGGCCTTGGCCGGAGCCGTCGCTGCCACCACTGTCGCTAGCGCCGCCGCAGGCAGCTTGGAGGCGCTGGAACACGCCTGCTTCGGTGAGGGGCTGCCGGCGCCGGCCGAACACGAGTTGCAGTTGGCAAGTTGCTGCTACGCCGCCGAGGATGTGGCGGAGCGGCACTTGCTGCGCGCGTGCGAGCTGGCGCCGGAGCATCCGGCAACACTCATCGGGCTGTACCGCTTTTACTTCTATCGCAATCGCCTGGACGAAGCCTTGGCGGTAGGAATGCGCTGCCAGGAGCTTGCCGCACGCGCCAATGGGCTGGCGCCGGATTGGACGATGGTGCGTGGGAAAGACATCAATTTCTCGAGCATGTCGGTGCTGCCACGCTTTTATCTTTTTACGCTCAAGGCCTGCGCCTACTTGCGGCTGCGCCTGGGGGACCTGAATTGTGGTGGCGCGATGCTCGACAAACTTACCGAACTCGATCCCACCGACAAGGTCAACGGTTCGGTCTTGCGCGGCGTCCTCGATCGTCTGGGCCAGGACGATGAAGAATGAAGATTTCGAACCGCTCAACTGGCAGGGACAAGCCATCGATTGCGGAGCCTGCCCGATGCTCGAATTGCGCCGGTCCGACCGTTGTCGACTCGGCCATGCCTGTGTGGCCGACCGGTATGCAAAGCGCATCGAGCGGTTCTTCGAATGGAGTCCGGCCATGGCCAATGCCCAGCTAGCTCATCCGTACTTCGAGGTGCGTGCGATTGCCGCCAAGTACGCGGACGTCTTTCATCTGCCGGCACTGCTGCAGGATCCCGACGAAACGGTCCGGTGGAGCGCTGCCCAGCGCCTGCCGCAGCGCCACCTGGTAAAGATGGCCGCCGATCCACACCGGGAAGTGCGGATCCGCGTTGCGCTTCGCCTAGCGCCGGCGCAGCTGGCACGCATGATGGGCGATTCGGATTATCACGTGCGCGTGCTGGTTGCCCGCCGCCTGCCGCTTGCCTTGCTGACGCAGATGCGCGCCGATCCGGACGGCCAGGTGCGTATCGAGGTGGCTCGGCGCTTGGAACCCCCGGCCCTGCTGGCCATGATGAAGGACGCGGATCCGGCCGTGCGGGCCGTTGTCGCGCAGCGCCTGGCGCCGGCATTGTTGGCGCCAATGATTGCCGATGCCGATTGGCAGGTGCGATATGCAGTGGCGCAGCGCATCGATAGCGCCGCGCTGTGGCCCTTGCTCGCCGACGAGGACGAAGCGGTGCGCGAGGCCGCCCGGCTGCGGCACGCAAATCCAAGCGCAGCGCGAAATGAATTACAGGAAGGCAGGCAGTGAGCATGGATCTTCGTACGCCGCGATACCAGTGGGGCCAGCCTGTGGTCGCAACCAAGGACCTGGTCAATGACGGCTCCTACCCGGATTGCGCCGCCGACGAACTGCTGGCAGCCGATGGAACGCGCGGCGAAGTCGTACAGGTCGGCACCGTTGTCGAAAGCCAGATCCCCATATACCTCGTCGCATTTCCCAATGGCCGGGTTGTCGGCTGTCTGGAAGAGGAGATCCGTGCGGTCTAGATGACCCGCACCCGATAACGATGGTCACGCAATGGCAAATGTCCCGGTCGACCGTGGCCGCCGTGAACATCGGCGCGGGCCAGCCGCAACCCAACGAATTGGATTGGCGGCGCATCAAGCGGTCGCTGCAGCGACGCGCCCGTTATCGCTACGTCTCGCCGGTGGTCGAACGCGAGTCCGGCGGATACCGCATCGTCAGTCCGTGCTGCTCGCGCAATATCGATCCGGGCGGCGGCCCGATCGATATCGCCCGGCTCGAATTTGACAACAAACGCAACACCTGGCGGCTGTACTCGAAGAACCACGCAACGCTCCAATGGGAGCCGCGGTCGCAGGGGCGGCTGCACGAGCTGCTGGCCCTACTCAACGAGGACCCGCAGCGGGTGTTCTGGCAATGAACGCCATCTACTTCGATCACAACGCCACCACGCGCCCCGACCCTGAGGTGGTGGCGGCCATGACGAAATGCCTGCTCGAGGGCTGGGGCAATCCTTCGAGCTCGCACGCGCGCGGCGTGCAGGCCAAGGCCGCGTTGAACCAGGCGCGCGCCCAGGTGGCAGCGCTGCTCGGCGCCAAGCCCGCCGAGATCGTCTTTACCAGCGGCGCCAGCGAAAGCAACCACGCGGCGATCATCGGCGCCCTCGGCGCCCAGGAAGGAAAGCGCCATATCGTCACGAGCGCGGTGGAGGATCCCTCCACGCTACGGCTGCTGGCGCAGCTCGAGGGGCAGGGCGTACGCGTCACGTATCTGGAGGTCGATGCGCAAGGTCAACTCGATGCAGCGCGGATCGAGGCGGCACTGACGCCGCAGACCGCGCTCCTGAGCCTGATGTGGGCCAACAACGAAACTGGCGTCCTGTTTCCGGTGGCCGAGGCGGCAGCCATTGCGTCCGCGCGCGGCGTGTTGTTCCATACCGACGCAGTGCAGGCGATCGGCAAGGTGGATGTGGACCTGCAGCGTGTGCCCGTGGATCTGCTTTCTGCATCCGCCCACAAGCTGCATGGCCCGCCGGGCGTGGGAGCGCTCTTTGTGCGCAAGGCGCTGGCTCTGCGCCCGCTGATCCACGGACACCAGGAACGCAATCGGCGAGGCGGAAGCGAGAACCTGGCGGGCATCGTCGGCTTCGGCGTGGCCGCCGAGCAGCTAGCTGCGAACTGGCGTGCGGCGGTTCCCGCCATGAGGACGCTGCGCGAGCGTTTCGAACAAGGGCTGCTGCAGCTGCCAATGGCGCAGGTCAATGCCGCGCCGGCGCCGCGCCTTTGCAATACCAGCAACTTCCATGTCGCTGGCCTGCACTCCGAGGTGCTGCTCCATCATCTGGATCAACACGGCGTATGCGCATCCAGTGGATCGGCCTGCACCGCCGGCGGCACCGAACCCTCGCACGTCCTCACGGCCATGGGGCAGGGTGCGCAGACCGCGCTGGCTGCCGTGCGCCTGTCCTTTGGGCGCGACAACACGGTGGCGGAGGTGGACCACGTCCTTGCGCTGCTGACCCGGATCGTCGCATCCGGCGGCGGCGTGCTGGCCGAGGCCGCTTGAACGCTTTCCCATTGGAGTAAATGCAATGAAAGTCATGATTCGTAGGAGCGCAAGCGGGACACTGTCGGCCTATGTCGCCAAGAAGGACCTGGAAGAGACCATCGTCTCGATGGAGAACCCCGAAATGTGGGGCGGAACGGTGACCCTCTCCAATGGCTGGCAGTTGCAACTGCCAGCCATGGCGGCGGGCACAAGCCTGCCAATCACGGTGGACGCGCGCAAGCTCGGCGGAGGCGAGTGAGATGAGCCTGTCGACCGGGCAACTGGAAACCATCGCCGGCCTGCTCAGGGCAGCGGCACCGGGCAGCAATCCCATGCCTACGTTGCGCCGCCAGATGAAGGGGATCGCCGTGGCGGGCTGCGAGGCGGAGGACATGCGCGGGGAGACGCCGTTTTGCCGCCTGCCCTCCTTTGACCTGTTCTTGGTCGACGCGGCGAGCCACTGCTGGAACCTGGTG
>OMSW01000219.1 GCA_900290295.1 Burkholderiales bacterium | reverse complement strand
CCCGGTGAGGGTTGCGATTGAGTGAGAGCCAAGCCGCCGCCGTCGCGCGCTACCGGACTCGACCGGGATCGCGTTTCCCGCCGGGAGCAACGGCGCTACGCGACGGGGTGAACTTCTGCGTTTTCAGTCGCCACGCCACACGCGTGGAGCTGCTGCTGTACGCGCAGGCGGACAGCCCCGAGCCTTTCCAGGTTATCGCGCTCTCGGCAGAGGTGAACCGCACGTTCTCGTTCTGGCACGTGTTTGTCGAAGGCCTGCCTCCGCGCACCTGTTACACCTGGCGCGCCGACGGACCGCCGGACACGCGGCAAACGGGGCGGCATTTCAACCCGCGCAAAGAGTTGCTCGACCCGTGGGCGCGAGCCGTGTCCGATTCGGTGTGGGACAGACGCAAGGCCTCGGATCCGCAGGATGCCGGGCATTCATCGCTGCGCGCGTTCGTGACGGAGCCGCCCGCCCTAGCCCGCAAAGCGAGCGCTCCGCGCGGGCTCGACGAAGCGATCATCTACGAGCTGCACGTCGGCGGATTCACGCGGCATCCCTCGAGCGGCGTGCAGTATCCGGGGACCTTTGCGGGACTGATTGAGAAGATTCCCTACCTGCGCGAACTCGGCGTCACGCACGTTGAGCTGCTCCCTGTGATGGCTTTCGACGAGCAGGACGTACCTGCCTCAGTGGCCGCACGCGGGCTGAAGAACTTCTGGGGCTACGCCATGCACAGCCCCCACAGCCCGCATCCGCGCTATTGCGTCGAACCGGCGCGGGCCGAGCAGGAGTTCCGCGCACTTACCGACGCCTTCCACGAAGCGGGCATCGGTGTACTGCTTGACGTGGCGTTCAATCACACTGCCGAAGGCGGCTCGGAGGGGCCGGTAATCAACTTCAAGGGATTCGCGAACGACATCGTCTACCACCTCGATGCCGTCGACCGGCGAGGCTACCGTGATTACACGGGGTGCGGCAACACGGTCAATTGCAACCATCCCCTGGTGATCACGTTCATCGTGAATTGTCTCGAGTATTGGGTGGAAGAGATGGGTGTGGACGGCTTTCGCTTCGACCTCGCCAGCGTGTTTGCACGGGACCAGCGCGGCGAACTAATGGCCGATCCGCCGGTACCCTGGGCGATCGAGTTCTCGCGCACTCTCTCGCGCGTGCCGCTGATCGCGGAAGCCTGGGATGCGGCCGGCCTCTATCACGTCGGCGCATTTCCGGGCATGGCCTGGGCCGAGTGGAACGGTCGCTACCGGGATGTCGTACGCCGGTTCGTCCGAGGCGATACGGGGCTGATCGGCGAGGTTGCCAGCCGCATCGCCGGGAGCGCGGATCTGTACGCGGGCGACGGCCGGCTGCCGGGGAACAGCATCAACTTCATCACCTGTCACGACGGCTTCACGCTCCACGATCTGGTGAGCTACAACGCCAAGCACAACGAGGCGAACGGGGAGAACAACCGCGACGGAACGAGCGACAACGCAAGCTGGAACTGCGGCATCGAAGGGGAGACATCCGATCCTGCCGTGGCGGCGCTGCGGCTGCGTCAGGCGAAGAACTGCCTAGCGATGATCATGCTCTCGCGGGGCGTGCCGATGCTGCTCGCAGGCGACGAGGTGCTTCGGAGCCAACGCGGCAACAACAATACCTGGTGCCAGGACAACGCACTATCCTGGTTCGACTGGGCCTTGATTGAGGCCAATCGTGACATGCTGTGTTTCACGAAGGAACTGCTCGTTCTGCGTCGCCGTCACGCCTGCCTTACGGCCAACCGATTCTTCGATGGTAAGCCCATTCCAGGCCGGGGAATTCCCGACATCAACTGGCATGGAGTCCGTCTCAACGAGCCGGCCTGGGACGACGCGCAGGGCCGTTTCCTCGCCTTCACCATCGCCGGGCTCACTGGGCACGAAGAGGACCTCCACGTGATTCTGAACATGTCGGAGCACGTGGTGGACGCGGCGATACCATTGATGCCAGCCAGGCGCTGGCACGTCGCGCTCGACACTTCGCGTTTGTCGCCCGAGGACATCCTCGCGCCAGAACAACAGAAGCCACACCGCGGAGCCTTTTACCGTGCAAACGCACGCAGCGTAACCGTGCTGGAAGCGCGAGGGTAATCGTGCCGATGGAACGCCAGGGAATGTGCGCCTGAAGCATGTGTTTGGGCACGTCTGCTCCTTTCCTCCCGCCTTTCCCTCCAAAATCGTTGCGTCGGGGTGCATTGTGGGGCTATCAGTTGCACTGCTCGGACTCTACGAACGTCCAGAACTCGAAGCCCGAGTCGGTACTCGGTGAATGCCGATATCTCTGAGCGAGTGCCTTGTATGCAGCACGGAGCACCAAATCTTCGGCGTCTTCCACAACGCCGAGGATTCGGTAGTAGTCCTTCATTTTTTGTCTTCAGGCGCCTATCGATGTCGTCACGCTTGATTGGTAGCCTTAACCAATTTACCCAAATGCTGAAGGAAATCAGCAACAAGCCTGTCAACATTCAGGAGAGTCCATTCGCGATTTTCAATTTTCCAGCGACCTACATACGCTTGTCCAAGGGATTTTGTACTGCCCAGTGCAAATGGTGGGCGCGGGGCAAATTCGTGAATGGACGAATTACGGAAATATTCATAAAAGACTTCGGCGCCGAGTTGCTTGCACATCTCTGGAAAATGGGTTTCTAGATACTGTTTGTATGGCACTCCTATACGTCCTTTTGGCGATTGGACCAATCCGTCTATAAAGGTGGCAACGAGTAACAGCTTTACGAATCCAAGGTCGGGATCATCCTGTAGGCGTTGAATTGCTTTCTGCATCAACTTGATCTTATTTTTTGGGCTAACAATATCGAATGCGGTTGGGTCCGACATCTCGATTTCTCCCTTCGATCCGATGCATTTGCAATAGCGAAAAGCGACATGGTCAAATTCTCGGAGTCTACGATCTAGGCTTCATCGACTCATCGATCGTCAGTGCCCGACCCATACCGACCTGTCGCAAGCGTCCGCTTTGCGGCAGTGAAAAGGTGCCCTCAGTATTAGCCTGTGGCTACCTCGCGCGCCCGCGTCGAATTGACCAGGTGTTAGCTGATGCGCATCGCCAAGTTGGCGCGATCTGATCCCGCCGTCGCACGTCCGTAGTCCGTCTGGAAGCCGAAAATGACTCACCAAAACGCCTCCCAACTGAGAAAAAGGCGAGTCAAGCCCTGGAATCGCGTGCACTTTTTCATCGGTCGGCGGCGAGAATTGAATCGGGGTTGCAGACAAGTTCCGTGCGTTTCAACGAGCGGCCAGGCGTAGGCCGAAATACCGATATGCACCGCCGCGGAATTTGAGAACGCAATCTTCGACCTCAAAGACGTCAAAAAGGTTGAAAG
>OMSW01000220.1 GCA_900290295.1 Burkholderiales bacterium | reverse complement strand
CATCGGATGCCGGGCGTGCGTCCGTTGCCTCGGGCCGCGAAACCCGCGCAAAGCGCGCCGTCCGCGCGCACCGTCCCGCCAAAAGCCCCCGAACTTCCACCTGATCAATCTTCGAGCTCAGATTTCGCAAGCTCGGCGTCAAAGCGCTCCATTGCATCGGCGGCCGGACAGGCGGCTGCCTCCTTGTAGAGGCTCGTCGCGCGCGCGAGCTTAGCCTGGCCAAACAGCATGGCGAGCCCGTTGGCAAATTCGACGCGAGCGATTGCCGAATGCGGATTGAGCTTGAGCGCGGTTTCAAAATGCTTGACCGCCTCGTCGCGGCTTGCCCCATAGGTCAGGCCGCCGAGGATGGCGCCCACCTTGTTGATGATTTCGGCGTGATAGGTGCCCATTGCGATATGCGCGTCGGCATGGCGCGGTTCCAGGCGGATCGCCTGCTCCAGGCTGGTTCTGACCTTGCCGCCCAGGCCCTGCTCCAGCGCCTTCAGGACCGAAATCCCCTGGCTGTAGCGGCCGAGCGCTTGGCCATGGAAATACCAGGCGTTGACCACTGGCTTGGCGCGGGTGAAGACCGACTCGGCCCGCTCGGCCGTTTGCAGGAACAGCGCGAGCTTGGCGCTCTCGCTGGTCTCCAGATAGGTCGCATAGATGTTGGCCGCCTTGTTGGCGACGCCGTATCCGAGCGGGCCAACTGCGACGCCGAGCTCGACGGCACGGCCGAAATCGCCACGGTGATAGGCGCGCCAGGCATCCTCGAGCTCGGCGGCCGCCTGCTCGAGCGACCCCGGGGGCGCGAACTCCGGACATAGTTCGACCAGCTTGCGCAGCTCGGCTAGCGCCGGATACGGTTCCCGATCACCCTGATGCAGGCGAGACCAATGCGCCTTCAGGCGGGTGCCTGCATATTCGTACGCCTTATCCGCATACGGAAATGGCTTCCAACGGGTCTTCGCCATCGCTCCGCCCTCAACCAGCCGGCCGTTCGCGTACCGGGGCCGCGCAGGTCTTCAACAGACTTTCGAGACGGTCGAGCGTCTTATCGAGCTCGACCGCGGTCAACCCCAGCTTGTCGACGCGGCGGCGATCTACCCGGTGGCCTCGAACCAATAGGGTGCGCTGTTCGTCAGCGAGCACCTTGGCGTTGATACTGATGCCGTGACGGCCAAGGACATCGCGTAGCTCGCTACGACGGCGCCGCAGGTCATCCCGCGTCCTCTGGTAGGCGTGCTCGCACAAACGCCGTCGGTCGGAGTAACTGAAAACATTGGTAAAGAACATCTCAACATCGTCGCGATCCGGTTGGAACAGCACCACGTCCGCGTCCGGGTAGTCCTTGCGGTAGCGCTCCATCCCGACCTGCATACGCGAATACATGACGGTGCGTAGCGTTTGCGACATGATCGAGGGTAGCCCACCTTGAACGATGGATACCTCCTTCCGGTGCGTCCGGCTCGCCGCCAGGCGGGCGTCGAATGGTACAAGCGGATTGACGCAGAGCAGCAGCTTTGCACCCTCCCGCAGTGCCACCGACGCATGCAAAGTCTTGGTCAAGGCTCCGTCCACATAAAATCGGCCGCCGATCTCCACCGGCGGGAACAGGCCGGGCAGCGCCGCGCTTGCCTGGACCGCGCGCGCAATCGGCACATCGTCCCAACCGGGGGCCCCGAACGGAACCGATGCCCCGGTGTCGATGTCCGTCGCCACCAAGAACAGCTTATGCTTGAGCTTACGAAAATCATTGGTTCGCTTCGGTCCCGAGAGCAACTGCGTAAGATACGCACCGACCCCGGCATTGTCGAAGACTCCAACGGGAAGCGCCCGTGCGAG
>OMSW01000222.1:138-1754 GCA_900290295.1 Burkholderiales bacterium | reverse complement strand
ATTCACTAACCCCTGTTGCACTTCAGGTTTGAAACCGCCCTTATAAAACGAGTAGCCATAAATTGACCTCCAAGGCGTGTAGGAAAGTGTGTAAGAGACAGACGCGGCTGAAAAAAAGGCGCCTTTCGTAGTTGCGCGTCGTTGGTTTGGACGCAGATCATTCATTTCTGGAGATGACGCCATGCTCGGCCTGATGCAGCAACATCCCCTGCTCATTTCGTCGCTGATCGAACATGCCGCATGCGCACATCCGGATGCACAAATCGTCTCCTGCGCGCTGGATGCTCCCTCGCATCCTGCGCGCTGGATGCTCCCTCGCATCGCTGCACTTATGCGGACCTGGATCGTCGTTCCCGGCAGCTCGCAAGCGTGCTGACCTCCCTGGGGATTCTCGAGGGCGACCGCGTCGCGACAATGGCCTGGAACGGCTACCGGCACATGGAACTGTTTTTCAACGGCTACCGGCACATGGAACTGTTTTTCGGCGTCTCGGGTATGGGAGCGGTACTGCACACCGTCAATCCACGTTTGTATGCCGAGCAGATTGAGTACATCGTCAATCATGCGGAAGCCCGGCATCTTTTTTTTGACGTCGGCTTTGCTGCGCTCGTCGAGCAACTGGCGCCACGGCTTAAATCGATAAGCAGCTTCATCGCCATGACTGACCGCGCCAACATGCCGGCCAATGCGATTCCGAATCTTCTCTGCTATGAAGAACTCGTTGCCGAGCAAAGCAGCGAATACGACTGGCCGTCGCTGGACGAGAATTGCGCTTCGTCTCTGTGCTACACCTCGGGAACGACGGGCAACCCAAAAGGCGTGCTCTATTCGCATCGATCCACGCTACTGCATGCGATGGTCGCATGCAAGACCGACGGCATTGCGCTGTCCGCAAGCGACACGCTCTTCATGGCTGTGCCCATGTTCCATGTGAACGCCTGGGGCATGCCATATGCGTGGGCGCCAGCCTGGTTTTGCCTGGACCTGCACTTGACGGCGCGAGCATCTACCGCGCGATGCGTGATGAGTGCGTCACGGTGGCGCTGGGCGTCCCGACGGTGTGGCTGACCCTTCAGCAGCACGTCGCTGAGCAGGCGCTGCAACCGCGGCAGGAGCTCAGTCTGAATCGCGTTCTCATCGGCGGTGCGGCGGCACCGCGTGCCGTGGTGGAGACCTTTGAAACGGATTTCGGGGCGCGTGTATTGCATGGTTGGGGGATGACCGAAACCTCGCCGTTAGCCACGATAGGCAATCCCTTGCGGAAACATCGAGGGGCAACGCTGGAGCAGCGGATCAACCTGCAAGCCAAGCAAGGCCGTGTGCCGTACGGTGTGAGCATCAAACTCGTCGACGATGATGGCGATACGCTGCCGCGAGATGGCAAGGCTTTTGGCCATCTGCTGGTACGTGGTCACTGGGTCGCTGCTAGTTATTACCGGGCGGAAGGTGGACCCATCGTAGATGCAGGAGACTGGTTCGACACGGGGGACATCGCCACGATCGATGAGGATGGCTACATGCAGATCACCGACCGGGCCAAGGACGTCATCAAATCGGGCGGCGAGTGGATTTCGTCGATCAGCCTGGAAAATGCTGCCGTCGGACACCCATCGGTA
>OMSW01000222.1:0-128 GCA_900290295.1 Burkholderiales bacterium | reverse complement strand
TCGGGCGGCGAGTGGATTTCGTCGATCAGCCTGGAAAATGCTGCCGTCGGACACCCATCGGTAATGGAGGCAGCGGTCATTGCCATCGCCGATCCAAAATGGCAGGAACGGCCGCTGATGCTCGTGGT
>OMSW01000223.1 GCA_900290295.1 Burkholderiales bacterium | reverse complement strand
CCCGCCATGAACGTGGCGTGCGTGATCGGCTCGTCCGGTCCGACGCCCCAGATTTCCCGCATCCGCTCGTCCCAATCGAACACGCCGCTGGCGATGTCACGATCATAGATGCCAAGACCCGTGGCCGCTTTCGCCAGGCGCAGGCGATCTTCCCGGGACCGCAATTCCTCCTCGCCGTGCCGGCGCTCGGTGTTGTCGGTCAGGGTCACGCGCAGCACCGAAGGTTCGCCCTCGGGACGCAGACAGTCCAGTCGGGCATAAAAGCGGCTGGCATCAGCACGCTGCATGGCGAGCTCACAGCTTTGGCGGTCGCTCTGCTGCAACGCACCGTGGAAGAACTGCTGCCAGCGGTCTTGGTCCTCGGTGCTGACAAAGCCCGAGAAACGAACACCTAGCAGCACTCCGCGATCTTGTCGCAACAGCGTGGCGCCCGTCAGATTGATAGCGGCGATCTGCGCTTCGGCGGTCAGGGTAAGGTAGCTGACCGGCGCAAACTCGTAGAGGTCGAGATAGCGATCACGCGATTCCTCCAGAGCCGTTTGGACGCTACGCAATTCGTCGTTTTGCATCTCGAGCGCGATCTGGTGCACCCGGAGTTCATGCAGCAGTTCGCCTGCGGACTGCACCGGGACGGCGGGCGACGGAGCACGCGCGAGCGCCGCTTCGGCCTGTTCGCGCAATTGCGCGGGCAGGGGGCGGGAGAACGTATTGCTCATAGACCTCTTCCTGATGGCGCGTGCACGAGAAGCTCAGTTCCCAGCGGCTACGCGCTCCCAAAATCACTTGATTTGCGTTTGCCCAAGGGTACTCGTTTGCCCACCCGTCGAAAAACGAGATGGTCGGCGCAGCTGCGAACGGTATACTGCCCGCCTTTTGCTCAGCGCCACGGTTCATAGACGGGTGGACAAGACAGGCGCCCTACGACATCGGTATTGACATGTCAATACGTCTGTCGCTTTAAGGGCGAACCCTTACGCGCGCGCGCGTATTTTCGCGCCCCGCAGTCTCCGGTAGCTTGTCGCCGGCGGCGTCTGACTTCGCGCCGGTCAAGCCTGCCAAACGCCAAGTGTTTTGGCCGGTTCCGGCGCCGCCAATGTACCGACAACGTGCCTCAATGGGAAACCAAAAATGAATGTGACGGCAATGAAACGCAAGACCAGTGCTACAACCGCGCCGCGCGTCAGCGCAGAAAGCGCCCGAGCCGATGGCGCCGAGGATCGGCACAACAAGATCGCCATTTTGGCCTACTACAAGGCAGAAGCACGCGGCTTCACGCCGGGCCACGAAACGCAAGACTGGCTCGATGCCGAGACCCAGGTATTGGCGCAGATAAGTGGTTTGAATCGACCCGCGACCTGAGGAGAATCGGCGATGGTGTGGGACACGGACGAAATCGAACCGGCGGTAGCGGCGTGGGAGCAAAAGGCCCAGTGCGAACGCCTGCGTTGTCGTGTCTGCGCGATGAGAATCCCCTACGGTGACCGCGACGCGTACTTCCGCACAAAGATGTGCGGATACTGCGCGCACCAAGCGGAAAAGAAGGAATCGGACACGCCCTGCCGCGAGGCCGATCCGTTCATCAGCCCGGGTTTTGCCGGAGGATCCGGACCGATTGCTGCGTGATCCGCACGAGCTGGCCGCCGTCGGTAAGGCCGGGAACCGCAAAGACAATCGATTCGGTTTGCGCGTCCTGATCGGACGCCCCCGCTGCTCGAGGGCAGCGATGTCCGGAGCCGTCAGGCGCGCTGCGCCAAACTAGGGACTCCGCCCTCGGAGCGCGTTGCGTTCCGAGACGACGCCATCCAGCGTGTCCTCCTCGACGAGGACCCGGTGGAGTATATCGGTCGCGTCAAAGCGCTCCTTGACAAGCTCCTGGCCCTCGCTCGGACCGGTGCTGAGGATCCGTGTTGCTATGATGTGTTGCACATGCAGCGCACGCTCCTCGAAGTAACGACGCTTCCATCCCCGCCAAATTCGGGCCTCGACCAACGCTACGGCGCGCTTGCTGCACGTCCCTTGCGCATTGGGGGCGGCTTTCGCCGGGGCGGTTGCCAAAGCTGCGCTCGAGAGGCTGCGGCGCTGCTCCCGTTCCTTTTCCGAGCGCGGACGATCATGGGCACCATGGGCGCCTTTGCGATCTTCTTCGGAGCAATGGTCCAATGCCGGATTCGACAGAGTTCGATTATGTGATCGTGGGTGCTGGATCGGCCGGATGCGTGCTCGCGGGACGCTTGTCGGAAGACCGCAACGTCAGCGTTTGCCTGCTGGAGTCGGGCGGTCCGGACAGCAGCGTGCTGGTGCATGCTCCGCTGGGCTTTGTGCTTGCTGCGCCGACAGGACTCAACGCCTGGATGTTCGAGACCGAGCCGCAGCCAGGGCTGGGCGGCCGACGCGGGTTCCAGCCGCGCGGACGGACGCTGGGCGGCAGCAGCTCGATCAATGCCATGGTCTATTGCCGGGGCCACCGCAACGACTATGACCGCTGGGCCGAGCTTGGTAATCCGGGCTGGGACTATGACCGAGTGTTGCCGCTATTTAAGCGCGCGGAGCACTGTGAATGCGTGGGTGCCAACGATTACCGTGGCTCCGGCGGACCGTTGAACGTTGCGTACCTGCGCAGCCCGAGCCCGCTCAATGATGCCTTCCTCGCGGCCTGCGAAGCGGCGGGAATCCCTCGCACGCCCGACTACAACGGTGCGCAGCAGGAGGGTTGCTGGCACGCACAGGTGACACAAAAAGGTGGCGAACGCTGTAGCGCTGCAACGGCGTATCTGACACCGAACCTGGGGCGACCGAACCTTATCGTACTGACCCGTGCGCAGGCGGCGAAGATCGAGTTCGACGGCCGGCGTGCTACCGGGGTGCAGTTTCTGGTCGGTCGCGAGCTGCGGCGCGTGCGTGCACGCCGTGAGCTCATCCTGAGCGCAGGCGCTTACGGCTCTCCGCAGCTGCTGATGCTCTCGGGCATAGGCCACGGGGCGGACCTGCAGGCCCTGGGCGTTCCCCTCGTGCACGAGCTGGCCGGGGTCGGCCAGAACCTGCAGGACCACATCACGGCCACCTTGATATGGCGATCGGACCGTGATGACGCGACGTTCGGCATTTCGGTCCCCGGCGTGTCCCGGGTCGTGCGCGCGATCTTCGAGTGGCGCCGGCAACGCACGGGGCTGATCACCAGCAACGTCGCCGAGTCGGGCGCTTTCTTTCGCACGCGCCCCGACGTGCTCGCTCCCGACATCGAGCTCTTGCTCGTCGTCGGCATCGTCGACGATCACACCCGCAAGCGGCACCTTGGGCACGGCTACAGTCTGCACGTGACGCTCGCACGCCCAAGGAGCCGCGGCGAGGTCCGGTTGTCCGGAACCGATCCCCGGGCGCCGCTACGCATTGACCCGCGCTACTTCAGCCACCCCGACGACATGGCGACCCTGATGGCGGGCACGCGCAAATCGCTCGAAATCATGAACGCGGTGCCGTTGGCCGCCTACCGCGGAAAGATGTTGTATCCAATCGACGCCGACGACCCGGATGACCTAGAACGCGGGATCCGGCGCTCGGCGGACACGGAGTACCACCCCATCGGCACCTGTCGCATGGGCCCTGCGGCCGACCCGATGTCCGTCGTAGCTGCAGATCTGCGAGTGCACGGCATCGATGGGCTGCGCGTGGTCGACGCGTCGATCATGCCCAATCTGACTTCCGGCAACACCAACGCGCCGACCATCATGATCGCCGAGAAGGCGGTCGACCTGATACGCGGCGCCTGGCGCGCTGCGACCTGACTGCCCGCGCGAATTGTCGCTTGCGCGTGCTCGCTGCGCCAAACGCGCCATTTGATCGCGCCGGCGGCTAGCGCTGGCACTGCTTCGCGCTATGCTGATCGGCAGCCGCATCCCGGCCTGCTCGGCAGAGCGGCTTAGTCCGTGAGATGCCTTGGGGAACCTCGCCATGCGCTATGAGCTTTATTACTGGCCCGGCATTCAGGGACGCGGCGAATTCGTGCGCCTAGCGCTCGAGGATGCCGGAGCCGACTACCTCGACCTGGCACTAGTACCCGAGGACCAAGGGGGCGGAGTGCCGGCGATGACACGCTTGCTCGAGGGCGAAGGCATCGAGCGCCCTGGCTTCGCACCGCCGTTGCTCAAGGCCGGCCGGCAGCTGATCGGACAAACCGCCAACATTTTGCTGTTCCTGGGCAGCCGCCTGGACCTCGCGCCGCGCGACGTGGCGGGCCGATTGTGGACCCATCAGCTGCAACTCACGCTGGCAGATTTCGTTGTCGAGATTCACGACACCCACCACCCACTGGGCCCCACCCTTTACTACGAGCAGCAACGAGCTGCCGCCAAGCGTCGCTCGAAGGAGTTTCTGGCACATCGCCTGCCGAAGTTTCTCGGCTACTTCGAGCGCGTCCTGCAGCGCAATTCGGGCGGCGGACCGGGCATGGTGGGCACACGGCTCACCTACGCGGATCTGTCCATGGCGCAAATCATTGCCGGGCTGCGTTACGCCTTCCCCTCGGCCAGTCGCAGGGCCCTTGCCAGCTGTTCGGGTTTGTGCGCGCTGCACGACGAGGTCTTTGCCCGACCGCGCCTCAAGCGCTACCTGTCATCGGAGCGTCGCATTGCGTTCAACGACGATGACATTTTTCGGCGCTATCCTGAGCTCGACGGCTAAAGACCCGCCCGGGCGGTGCGGCAATTCTCGCCCGGCCGCGCGCCGGCAATTAACCATTATCATGTGGCGCAAGTTACACGCCCGCTGGAAGGAATCGGCGTCCAGCGGCTGGCAATTCCGTTCGCAAGGAGATGAAGATGAGCAAGCGTGATGTGGTGGTTCTGGGCGCGGCCCGGTCGGCAATTGGCACTTTCGGCGGTGCGCTGGCGGACATCGAGCCGGCCGAGCTGGCCGGGGCCGTCATGAAGGAAGCCGTCAAGCGCTCCGGTGTCGACCCGAGCGCGATCAATTACGTGACCGTAGGCAACACGATCCCTAGCGAGAGCCGCTTCCCATACGTGGCGCGCGTGGCCTCGATCCAGGCCGGCCTGCCGATGGATTCCGTAGCAATGGCGGTGAACCGCCTGTGCTCATCCGGGCTGCAAGGCATAGTGACGACGGCGCAGAACATCTTGCTTGGCGATTGCGACTATGGGGTGGGCGGTGGCGTGGAGGTAATGAGCCGCGGCGGCTACCTGTCGCCGGCCATGCGCACGGGCGCGCGCCTAGGCGACACCAAGCTGATCGACATGACCGTCGCCGCGCTGACCGACCCGTTTGGCGTGGGACACATGGGCATTACCGCCGAGAACCTGGTCACGAAGTGGGGCATCACGCGCGAGGAGCAGGACGCGCTCGCGGTCGAATCGCATCGCCGCGCCGCATTGGCAATCGCCGAAGGGCGCTTCAAGTCGCAGATCGCGCCCATCGTCAAGCAAACGAAAAAGGGCGAGGTGGTTTTCGACACCGACGAGCACGTGAAGGCCAACACGACGATGGAGAGCTTGGCCAAATTGAAGCCGGCCTTCAAGAAGGACGGTACGGTGACCGCCGGCAACGCCTCGGGCATCAACGATGGCGCGGCCTTCTTCGTGCTGGCCGACGCTGCCGTGGCTGCGGCGGCAGGCTACAAGCCGATGGNNNCGGCAGGCTACAAGCCGATGGCGCGGCTCGTTTCGTACGCGCTCGCCGGAGTGCCCAACGAGATCATGGGCGAAGGGCCGATCCCGGCTACGAAGCTAGCGCTCAAGAAAGGCGGCCTTACGCTCGACCGCATGGACGTGATCGAGAGCAACGAGGCTTTTGCAGCCCAGGCCATCGCGGTGTCACGCGGTCT
>OMSW01000278.1:11112-13732 GCA_900290295.1 Burkholderiales bacterium | reverse complement strand
CGGAACTGCGCGAACGCGTCGAGGACGTCGTGCTCGACCGCCGCCCGGATGCCGGTGAGCGCTTGGTGCAGCTGGCCGAACAGCGCAAGGGCGCGGGGCGCCGGCGCGAGGAAGACCTGGCTTGGCGCGCCGAACCGGTGGAAAAGCGCCTGGTGCACGCCCTGGTGCACGGGGTGACGCAGTACGTGATCGAGGACACCGAGGAGATTCGCGTCCAGATCGAGCAACGCGGCGGGCGACCGATCGAGGTGATCGAGGGCCCGCTGATGGAGGGCATGAACGTCGTCGGCGACCTGTTGGCCGCAAGCGGGGAAGCGGCGCGTGCCAAGGGCAAGATCGTCATCGCCACGGTCAAGGGCGACGTCCACGACATCGGCAAGAACATCGTATCCGTGGTGCTCCAGTGCAACAACTACGACATCGTGAACCTGGGTGTCATGGTGCCGGCCGAAAGGATCCTGCAGACGGCGTTGGACGAGAAGGCCGACCTCATCGGACTCAGTGGCCTGATCACGCCCTCGCTCGAGGAAATGGCCCATGTCGCCGCGCAGATGCAGCGCCAGGGCTTTTCGATACCCCTGCTCATTGGCGGAGCCACCACCTCGCGCATGCACACCGCGGTTAAGATCGCGCCGCGCTACGAGGGGCCGGTGCTGCACGTGGCCGATGCCAGCCGTTCGGTTGCGGTGTGCCAGGCCTTGCTGTCGGAAGAGCAGAGCGGACGATTTGTCGCCGAGCAACGCGCGCAGTACGAGCGCTTGCGCCGTCAGCACGCCTCCAAGAAGGGACCGGAACTCATTTCCCTGGCCGAGGCGCGCGCCAACCCGAGCGACATCGATTGGCATGGCTACCATCCGCCGCGGCCGAAGTTTCTCGGTCGCCGCGAGCTGTCCCGGTTGGATCTGGCGCAGGTTGCCCGCTACATCGACTGGGGGCCGTTCTTCAAGACCTGGGAACTCGCCGGGCCGTACCCGGCAATTCTCGATGATGCGGTGGTCGGGCCGCAGGCACGGCGCGTGTTCGAGGACGCGCAGCAGATGCTGGCGCGGGTCATTGCGGAGCGCTGGTTGACCGCCAGCGCCGTGGTGGGCTTTTATCCGGCCAACGCCGACGGCGACGACATCGTGATTTTTGCGGACGAGTCACGGCACACGCGCTTGTTCACCTGGTACGGGCTGCGTCAGCAGACCCGCAAGCCGGTGATCGACGGAGTCGCCCGGCCCAACCGGGCCCTTGCCGATTTCGTTGCGCCGAGCGGGACGGAGGATTTCCTCGGCCTGTTCGCGGTGACGGCGGGGCTGGGAATCGAGGCCCGCGAGGCAATTTTTGCCCGGCAGCACGACGACTACGACTCGATTCTGCTCAAGTCCCTGGCCGATCGGCTCGCCGAGGCCAGTGCGGAAATGCTGCACGAGCGCGTGCGGCGCGACCTGTGGGGCTATGCGCCCGACGAACACCTAGGGACGGACCAGCTGGTGGCCGAGGCCTATCGCGGCATCCGGCCGGCGCCAGGTTATCCGGCGTGTCCGGAACATAGCGTGAAACGCGAAATGTTCGCAGTTCTGCAGGCCGAGCGGATCGGCATGAACCTGACCGAAAGCCTCGCCATGCGCCCGGCCTCGTCGGTGAGCGGCTTTTATTTCTCTCATCCGCAGGCGCGCTACTTCAACGTCGGGCCGATCGGCCGCGACCAGCTCACGGACCACGCTCGGCGCCGCGGCCTGGAGGTGGCGACGCTCGAGCGCTGGCTCGCGCCGAACCTGGGTTGAGGACGGCGTTCGCCTTCCTAAGAACGGTATGGCCCGAACGCAGTCTTGCCAGCGCATTGCGTCGGTGGATCATCCGCGAAGCGGGCGGCTTCTGGCAACGGGGGCGCTGCTATTGAGCCTTCTTGCCGCCTGCGCTGGAGCGCCGGCCACCGTGCCGGCGCGGGCCAGCGTCGATACGCTGGCCGAGGCCATGTCGCGCCAGCCCATCGTGGTGCTGGGCGAAGTGCATGACAATGTTGCGCAGCATGCGCTGCGCGCACAGGCATTGCGCCGCCTGGTCGACGGCGGGAAGCGCCCGGCGATTGCGCTGGAACAGTTCGATCGCGACCAGCAGGAGGTCCTGGACCGGGTGCGCAATGAGCCGGGTGGCGATATCGCATCGCGCGTTTCGCGCCTGATCGCCGCCGCGGGCGGGCGCGGCTGGAAGTGGGATCTGTACCGGCCCTACCTGGCACTTGCCCTGGAAGAACAACTGCCGATCGTGGCGGCCAACCTCTCGCGGGCCCAGGCAATGCGGGTCGCCCAGGACGGCATCGGTGCGGTTTTCGATGCTAGCCAGCGCGCCGCGCTTGGCCTTGATGCCATCCCGCAGGACATGGAACGCGCACAGGAGCGCGAGATCGACGAGGGCCACTGCGGACGCCTGGCGCACGAGGCTTTGCCTGCCATGGCGGCAGCGCAGATCGCGCGCGATGCCACCCTGGCGCAGGCCATCACACCGTATTTCGATCGCGGCGTGGTGCTGCTGACCGGCAACGGCCATGCCCGCCGCGATATCGGCGTGCTGCGCCATTTGTCCGCGCGCGATCGTGCACGCGCGATCTCGATCGGCCTGCTGGAAGACGATGAAA
>OMSW01000278.1:0-11102 GCA_900290295.1 Burkholderiales bacterium | reverse complement strand
TTGCCGTGGCATTGCCGGCCGCGCGCAGCGCCGCATCTTTTCCGGTGCTGGCTTAGGCCGCGTACCTGGCCCGCTGCCATCCGAACCACGCCCCCTCCGCGGCAAACAGGAGCAGCGCCAGCCAGATGAAGCCAAAGCCGATCGCCTTGTGCGGATCGAACGGCTCGTGAAAGAAGAAAATTCCCGTCAGCCACTGCAGCGTCGGCGCCAGGTATTGCAGAACCCCGAGCAGCGAGAACGAAATCCTGCGGGCGCCGGCGGCGAAAAGCAGCAAGGGGACGGTCGTCACCGGGCCCGCGGCAACCAGCAGCCAGCGCACCTGCGTCGAGGAGTTCAAGAATCCCAGATTGCCGTTCGCCGCCAGCCAGAGCAGGTAACCCAGTGCGAGCGGCGTGAGCAATGCCGCTTCGATGGTAAAGCCCTCCAGGGCGCCGAGCGCAGCAGTCTTGCGCAGCAGGCCGTACAGCGAAAAACTCAGGGCCAGTACCAGGCCGATCCAAGGCGGTGCGCCGGCCTGCCACGTAAGCCAGGCGACCCCGAGCGCCGCCAGGACGATCGGCAGTTTTTGCCCAAAACGCAGCCGCTCCTTGAGCAGCAGCGCACCGAGCAGCACGTTGACCAGCGGGTTGATGAAATAGCCCAGGCTGGAGTCGATGACGTGGCCCGAGTTGATCGACCAGATGTACAGTATCCAATTGACGGAGATGAGCGCCGCGGTGAGGGCAAAGCGCCCTAGCACCACCGGCCTTGCAAGCACCGTTCGGATCCATTGCAAGCGCCGCAGCCCTACCAGCAGGATCGCCATGGTCGCGAGCGACCACACGATCCGGTGCGCCAGGATTTCGGTGGCCGCGACCGGCGCGAGCAGGTACAGGTAGATGGGCAGCAGGCCCCACAGGAGGTAGGCCGCCAGCGCGTAGCCGATCCCGGGATTCATCGAGCAAGGTCGCTTTGACGAGGCCGTTATTTTGGCAGAGTGGGCGATCGACATCGCCCGGACCTCATCAGGGATACGTGCGCGGGCCTGGCACGGTCGCTAGTCTAGCCGCTGCTAAGCGGAAGCGATATCTGGTCTTCGCGTCCAGAGACTATCGTGCGGTTGCGGCCGTACTTTTTCGCCAGCAACAGCGCCTGGTCGGCGCGGCGCAGCAGGTCCGCGCCGGATTCCTGGAAGTCCCAAGTGGCCACGCCGGCGGAAAACGTCTGACTGTCGGGCACCACCGGGCGCAGGCGATCGATCAACTGGCAGGCCTGCGCGGCGTCGCAACTCGGCAGCACCAGCGTGAACTCTTCGCCACCGTAGCGCACCAGGGTGTCCGTAGGCCGTAATTGACTGCGCCAGGACTGGGACGCGGTGCGCAGCAGCGAATCGCCGCCGGCGTGACCGCGCCGGCTGTTATAGCGCTTGAAATAATCCAGATCGAGCATCGCCGCGGTGAGCGAGGTCCCAGTGCGCTTCGCCCGGGCCATTTCAATGGGCAGGTTTTCATCCAGGCAGCGGCGATTGGCTATGCCGGTCAGCGGGTCGGTGCGCAGCAATTCGCCCATGACACCGATGGTCGCGCGACTTTCGTGTTGCGCCCGATTGACCAGCGCCGCCAGCACGGCGCCCAGCAGCAAGGCCAGCAGACTTGCAACCACGACGATGGCAGTGGAGACCTCGCTGATGGTGTAGCCGGCCAGCACGCTGCGGTCAGCGCTGGCGCGGACC
The DNA here is from genome assembly GCA_900290295.1 of Burkholderiales bacterium. GTDB lineage: Bacteria > Pseudomonadota > Gammaproteobacteria > Burkholderiales > Burkholderiaceae_F > GJ-E10. Next base: position 9,391 of record OMSW01000278.1, on the reverse strand, counting down.
GAGGACAGCAACGCCGCCTGCGCGGCCTCGACCGCGGCCAGGTATGCGCGGTCCGAATCTGTGTCTGCACCAGGCTCCGACGGGCTCGCTTTGCTCGGCTGCGCCAGGTCGGCGCTTCCCGGCACGCCTTTGCGCGAGTCCAGGGCCGCCCGCATGGCGCGAATCGCCGTGCGCAGTTGCGACAGCTGCATCTTGGCTTCGACCGGCAGATCGCGCCCCATGGCATCGGCGATACGTTGCTCCCACTCGGTCGCGTCGATACCCAGCGACCGGACCGCGTTCTGCAGCACCCCGCCGGCTTGGGCCGCGTTCGCGCCCGTTTGCGCACGCAGCTCCTCCAAGGCGCGTATGCGCGATGCGAGGCTTTCGGCGTCGAACGTCAGTCGCGTTATGGCCAGGGTGTTCTCGTATTGATGCTGGACCTCGCGGTCATGCTTCAATTCGAACAGCGATACGGCGATCGCCAGGGCAACCATCAGCAGCGCACTGATGCCGACGATAAGCAGGCGCCGAATTCCCGGCAGGCGCGGCGGGCTTGGCTGGGGATCGAGCGGGGCGGGCATGGAATGGACGATATGGGGATCTTGGGGCTAGTGAGCGCCCACCAGTATGACGCGATCTACCACGTTCAATGACCCGGAAAACGTCGCCGGGTTCGTTGATCGCGCATTGTCGACGCGCTCCGCACTCAGATTCCCCATGTCACGTCCACGCCGCGTTTGCGCGCGGCGCGCAGCATTTCAATGAGAGGAAAAGCGCGCTGCCCTAGGCTGACGGGGCGTGTGGGCGCGGAATCGTCTCCTTCGGCAGGGCTCCCGGCCGCCTTTTCCTTCTCTACGGCCTGTAGCAGGCGTGCGAGCGCATCGTCGAGCTGCTCGTTCGTGATCACACCGCGCTCCGCCATCGGTTTGCCGATGAGCTCAAGCAGACGCTGCGCCGTGTCAGCGTGCATGATGAACGCGCTTGCGGCACGGGAGCGGAAAGTAACCAGCGCCATCAGCAATCTCCCCAGGTGCGGCGGTGGATGGTCGAATAGCCACCGCATTGTAGTGGCCTGGTGGAAGGCACCGGCCGATTCCGGGGTGCCCTGCGCCGATGGGGGCGCAAGCGGCCGCCTCCGGACCCTGTCCCGTCGCGTCGGCATAGAATCATAGTTTCAGCACGCTGTTTACCAGGGGGAAACGCATGGGCAAAGGCGATACGCGCACGCGGCGCGGCAAGATATACAACGGCAGCTACGGTAAGACGCGGCCCCACAAATTGGCGAAGAAGAAGCCGGCCCATAGCCCGACCCCTGCCAAACGCTAAAAGGGTAAGCCGTTCGCATCGGCCGGAATCGCAGAGCTATGGTGGCGGAGGCGGACCGTTGAATACTGGACATTGGATCGATGGACGGCGCTTTGAGGTTTCGACGGAGCGCCGAATCGAGGTTTTCAACCCGGCAACCGGGGTGTGTGGCACCACGGTCTCTTTGGCCAGTCCGGACACGGTTGCCCGCGCGGTGCAATCGGCCTACCGGGCGTGGCCGCAATGGGCGGATACGCCGCCCCTGCGCCGGGCGCGGATCTTGTTTCGGTTCAAGGAGCTCGTCGAGGCGCACCTGGGTGACCTGGCGGCGATAATTACCCGCGAGCAAGGCAAGGTGCTTGCGGACGCGCGTGGCGAAGTGATGCGCGGGATCGAGATCGTCGAGTTCGCAACCGGCATTCCGCATCTACTGAAAGGCGACTTCTCGGACCAAGTGGCCGCCGGGATCGACCAGTACTGCCTGCGGCAACCCCTTGGGGTCGTCGCCGGGATTACGCCGTTTAATTTCCCGGCGATGGTCCCGATGTGGATGTTTCCGCTGGCGCTGGCCTGCGGCAATACCTTCGTGCTCAAACCGTCGGAGCGCGATCCGTCCGCTTCGCTCCTGCTCGCCGAATTGCTGCAGCAAGCCGGTTTACCGGACGGTGCATTCCAGGTCGTCCAGGGAGACAAGAGCGCTGTCGACGCCCTGTTGAAAGCGACCGAGGTCGAGGCGTTGAGTTTTGTGGGTTCGACGAAGGTCGCCGAATCGATTTACACACAAGGTTGTGCGCGCGGCAAGCGCGTGCAGGCGCTCGGTGGTGCCAAGAATCACCTCGTGGTGATGCCCGATGCCGACCTGGAAATGGTGGAGGACGCGCTGATCGGTGCCGCCTACGGCGCGGCCGGTGAGCGTTGCATGGCGATCTCCGTCGTCGTTGCGGTGGGCAATGCGGCCGATGCGCTGGTTGCGCGCCTGCAAAAACGCCTCGCACGGCTTCGCATCGGTGATGGCGCAGATCCGGCCAGCGAGATGGGGCCCCTGGTGACCTCGGCCCACCGTGAGCGCGTGCTCGAGTATGTCAATGCCGGTGTTGCCGAAGGTGCCCGGCTGCTGGTCGATGGTCGAGGCTTGCAGGTAACCGGCCATGAGCAGGGATTCTTCCTCGGCCCCTGTCTGTTCGATCATGTCCAACCGACGATGCGCATCTATCGAGAGGAGATCTTCGGCCCGGTGCTATCCATCGTGCGTGTTCCGGACCTGGACCAGGCGCTCGCCTTGGTCAATGGGCACGAGTATGGCAACGGCGTGGCCCTGTACACGGCCGATGGTGCCAGCGCGCGCGAGTTCACGCGGCGGGCCAGAATCGGTATGGTTGGAATCAACGTTCCCCTGCCGGTGCCGAGCGCCTACTACTCGTTCGGCGGTTGGAAGCGCAGCTTGTTCGGTGACACGCATATCTACGGCATGGAAGGCGTGCGCTTTTATACCCGCTACAAGGCCGTGATGCAGCGTTGGAGCGAGGGCACCGGTGCTGGTGCACCGTTCGCCATGCCCACTTCGCGCTAGCGCGCCGTTCGAAAAACCTGGCGCGGCGCGCTATTCCTGCTCTTTCGCTTCCCGGCGGCGGGCCTCGGCAGCCTCGGCAGCCATCTCCTCGAGTTCCAGGTAGCGGCGTCTTTCCGCGTCAAAGCGCTCATTGATACGCTTCATTTCCAGTTGCGCGTCGGCCCGGGTCTTCTCCTGCTGTTCCACCAACGCTTTATTGGCCTCGAACGCATCCTTGAGCTTCAGGGGAAGTTCACGGTTGACATAGAACTCCGCTTCGTCGTCCAGACGCTTGCGCTCCTTCTCGTACTGCGCGATGCGCTGGTCGGCGCGATCGATCAGCATCTGGCGACCAGCCAAGGATCGCTTGCGCGCGGAGTCAATCTCGTCGACGTTGCTGTAAGTCTCCAGCAGCGCCCGGTCCCTGCGTGCTTGTGCCCGCTCGCTCTCCTCCTGCCGCATTCGCAACTCTTCCTCGGCATCGCGCTTGTGGCGCTGCTCCTGGGTCAGCGGTGCGGGAATGATCCTTTTGAGCGAGCCGTCGGGGTTGAGTACCCGCACGTCCCGGTCACGGCACTCCGGTGGAGGCTCGGGCCCGGCAATGGTGTGTCCACTACGGTCGGTGCAAACATAGGTCTCCGCGGCGCGCACCACATTGCACAGCGATAGCGACACTAAGGCTGCTATCGCGGCGACCAGCACCCGAGAACGCCCGCCGGCGGCTGCGCGACCGGGCAATCCGTGCAATGGCGGCAGGGGTTCAGGCACCATAGCGTTTGCGATATTGCTCCAGTGCCGGCAGCTGGTGGCGCATCGACGCGGCCAGTGCCGAGCCGGAACGCAGAAAACCGAGCAGATCATCCAGATTGGCGATGGCAACTACCGGCATCCCGGTTGTTCTTTCAAACGCCTGTACGGCCGACTCGGTGGACAAAGCGCCTTCAGAGCCGGTGCGCTCCATGCGATCGAGCATGATCACCACGCCGGCCGGTTCGGCACCCTGGGCGCGGATCAATTCCACGGATTCGCGCTTGGCGGCACCATCGGTGATGACATCGTCGATGATCAGTACGCGACCTGCCAGTGGCGCACCGACCAGCAGTCCGCCCTCGCCATGGTCCTTGGCCTCCTTGCGGTTATAGGAAAAGGGCACGTCGACGCCCATTTCGGCCAAGACCATCGCCGTGGCTGCCGCCAGCGCTATGCCCTTGTACGCCGGCCCGAAAAGCATATCGAACGGCAGTTTTCCGGCCGCCCGGCCCGCCAGTATCGTCTGCGCATAAAATCCCGCCAGCCGGCGCAATGCTGCTCCGTGATCGAAGCGCCCCGCGTTAAAGAAATACGGCGTCCGGCGACCGCCCTTGGTCGTGAAGTCGCCGAAGGCGAGGGCGCCCGCTTCCAGGGCGAATGCGATGAACTGTTCGGATGTTTGGATCACGCGCGCGCACGGGCCTTTGTTGCGGGGACCACTTGTCCCGAATGAGGCGCGAGCGTACCGCAATGCGAGCGGCCAAGGATTCTAGGAATTGCCATGTTTCGTATCGTTAATCTCAACGCCAACGGCCTGCGCTCGGCAGCAAACAAGGGCTTGATGGACTGGATCGATCGCAGCGACCCAGACCTGGTATGCCTGCAGGAGGTCAAGGCCCACGAAACCGACCTGCCCGAAGCGCTGCTGCGCCCGCGTCCCCGGCACGCATATTTCCACTGCGCGCAGGCCAAAGGTTATAGCGGTACCGCGATTTACACAAAAAAACGGCCGCGCAGCGTAAAAATCGGCTTTTGCAATGCAGAGTTCGACGCTGAGGGACGCTATGTGGAGGCGGAATTTTCCCAATTGACGGTAATCAGCGTCTATTTTCCATCGGGATCGAGTTCCCCGGAACGTCAGGAAGCAAAATTTCGCTTTCTCGATGCCTTCTACCCGCATTTGGCGCGACTGCGGGCCAGTGGCCGGGAGGTAATTGTCTGCGGGGACGTCAACATCGCTCATAACGAGATCGATCTGAAGAACTGGCGCAGCAACCAGAAGAATTCCGGCTTCCTGCCACAGGAGCGCGCCTGGTTGGGGCGGCTGTTCGATGAGCAGGGGTGGGTGGACGTCTTTCGCCGGCTCAATGCCCGACCGGAGCAATACACGTGGTGGAGCAATCGGGGCCGCGCCTGGGACAACAACGTCGGGTGGCGCATCGACTACCAGATCGCGACACCGGGCATTTCGGCCAAGGCCAAACGGGTCGAGATCTACAAGAAGCAACGCTTCAGCGACCATGCGCCGCTGATCGTCGACTATTCCGGCCGCCTGTGATCCCGGTTCGCGAAGAGCCTGCCCCGGTACGTTCCGCCTGGCGCGTCTATCTCGAACCCGCCGCATTGCGCATGCTGGTGCTCGGATTTGCCGCTGGGCTGCCGCTGGTGCTGATCTATGGGACGCTTTCCTTTCGTCTACGCGAGGCCGGCATTGCCCGCCCGACCATCGGCTTTCTGAGTTGGGTCGCGTTTGCCTACCCCTGCAAGTTCGTCTGGGCCCCGCTGCTCGATCGGCTCCCGGTCCCCGGGCTGAGCGGGCGCCTCGGGCGCCGGCGCGCGTGGTTACTGCTCGCGCAGTGCGCCGTCATCGTTGGTTTGTTGCTCATGGCGCTGATCGATCCGCAGCACGATTTGGCTTTGCTTGCCGGCTGTGCGCTGTTTACCGCCATAGCGGGGGCCACGCAGGACATCGCCCTGGACGCCTACCGGATCGAATCGGCCGGCGTGGAACGCCAGGCAGCCTTGGCGGCGGCGTACCAGACCGGCTATCGGGTCGGCATGATCTGGGCCGGGGCCGGCGCACTCTGGATCGCGGCACGTGCTGCCGACGGGACCACTGCGTACCGTCACGAGGCCTGGATGGTTTCGTACGGCGTGATGGCGGCCTCCATGCTGGTTGGGATGATCGCAGTTGCCTGTTCGCAAGAAGCAGCAGCGGGCAAACCGGAAAAAACCGCTGCCGGTGGTGCAATCGCACCGCCGGGGGAGGAGCTCGAAGGCGCGCGCCAAGCTGCCCCGACGACGTCGCCTTCGGCGCATCGCGGCCGGTCCGAGCAGCATGCCACGCTGCTAGCCCCGTTCGCCGATTTCTTGCGCCGCTATCGATGGCACGCGGTCCTGATCTTGGCGCTGGTGTCGAGCTACCGCTTCGCAAACATCGTCATGGGCGTGATGGCCAACCCGTTTTATCACGACATCGGATTTACCAAGGACCAGGTCGCGGCCGTCTCCAAGGTCTACGGTGTTGCGATGGCGCTGCTGGGCGGCTTTGTCGGCGGCGCTTTGACGCTGCGGGTCGGCATTCCGCGCATGATGTGGGGCGCAGCGCTGGTCTCGTCGGCATCGATCCTGCTGTACGCCTTGCTGGCCACGCGCGGGCCGGATCTGACGCTCTTGATCGTGGCCGTCTCGACCGACAATTTCGCCGAGGGGATCGCGGGCACGGTGTTCATCGGCTACCTTTCCGGGCTCACGAACCGGGAATTTTCGGCGACGCAATATGCGTTCCTGTCGTCCGTAATGCTGCTGGTGCCAAAGTTCTTCGGCGGGTTCACCGGGCTTGCTGTCGACGCCTTCGGGTATCCGGCATTTTTCTGCGGATGCGCGGCCAGCGGTAGCGTTGCGCTGGTGCTCGTCTGGGCGACGCAGCGATACGTCCCGGGTCAGCGCTTTTCGAAGCGGTAGACCGCGACGTTCGCCCGCAGGTTGCGCAGCAATGCGACCGGCTGGCCAGCGGCGAGCAGGGCCCGATCGGTGATCCGCAAGCCCAGGCGCGCGGCCAGGAGTTCGAAGTCCTTAGGCGTGCACAGGTGGATGTTCGGGGTGTCGTACCACTGATACGGAATATCCGGTGTGACCGGCATATGCCCGGCCAGCAGCGAAACGGCGTGGCGCCAATGGCCAAAGTTCGGAAAGCTCACGATTCCGCGCCGTCCGACCCGAACCATTTCGCGCAGTATCGACTCGACGTTGTGCATAGCCTGCAGCGTCTGCGAGAGCACGACCGTGTCGAACATGGCGTCGGCGAACATGCGCAGCCCGGACTCTAGGTCGGCCTGGATCACGTTGACCTGCCGGCGTACGCATTCGAGCACCGAGGCATCGGCGATTTCGATGCCATAGCCGGCGCACTTGTGCGAATCCCGCAGGTGGGCCAGCAGTGTGCCGTCGCCGCATCCCAGGTCGAGGATGAGCGAATCGTCTTCGATCCAGTTGGCGATCTGTACGAGGTCCTGGCGCAGCATCAGGCAAACTCGGCAGCGATGCGATCAAAGTACGCCGCCACCAGCTGGTGGTAGCGCGGATCGTCCAGCAGAAATGCGTCGTGACCGTGCGGCGCATCGATTTCGGCGTAGCTCACGTCGCGGCCGTTGGCGATCAGTGCAGCGACGATCTCCCGCGCCCGGGCCGGCGCGAAGCGCCAGTCGGTCGTGAACGAAACCAGCAGAAATTGGGCCTGCGCAGGTGCCAGCGCCTGCACCAGGCTTCCTTCATGTGCGCGCGCCGGGTCGAAGTAGTCGAGCGCGCGCGTAATGAGCAGATATGTGTTGGCATCGAAATATTCGGAGAACTTGTCGCCCTGGTAGCGCAGGTAGGACTCGACCTCGAACTCGGCGCCGTATCCGAAGGCGTAGTCCTGCGCGCGCAGGCTGCGACCGAAGCGTTCGGTCATGTCGTCGCCGGACAGATAGGTGATGTGACCGATCATGCGCGCCACGCTTAACCCGCGCCTGGGTATCACGCCGTGTGCGTAGTAGTCGCCGCCGTGAAAGTCCGGATCACTCTGGATCGCGCTGCGGGCCACGTCGTTGAAGGCGATGTTCTGGGCGCTGAGTTTCGGCGTCGTGGCGATCGCGACGCAGCGGCCGATGCGCTGCGGATACTGAATTGCCCACGACAGGGCCTGCATGCCCCCCAATGAGCCGCCGATGACCGCGGCCAGGCGCTCGATACCCAGCGCATCGACCAGGCGGGCCTGGACGTTGACCCAGTCCTCGACGGTCACCACCGGAAACGCGGCGCCGTACGGCTTGCCGCTTGCCGGGTTGGTCGACATTGGACCGGTAGAGCCAAAGCACGACCCCGGGTTGTTGACCCCGATCACGAAAAAGCGCCGCGTGTCGATAGGCTTGCCCGGACCGACCATGTTGTCCCACCAGCCGGTGCTGCGCGGCTGGTCGGCGTAGACACCGGCCACGTGGTGCGATGCGTTGAGCGCGTGGCATACCAGTACCGCGTTGCTGCGCCGGGAATTGAGCATGCCGTAGGTCTCGTAGCGCAGATCGTAGTCGGCCAACTGGGCGCCGCTGCTTAGCGCCAGCGGCGCGGCAAAATGCGTCGTCCGTGCCGAGACGATGCCGACTGACTGCGCGCTGGGCCGGGCGGACACGGCGATTAGGATCGGCGCCGGGCGCTGCGCGCCGGCACAGGCCGCTTGGGCCTTGGACGGACAGCGGTGCGGTGCTCGCTTCGATCCGCCCGTTCGAGCGCGGCGCGGATTGCCAGCGGATCGTGCAGCCGTGCGACACGCGCCGCAAGCCGCCCGGCGACCTTGGAGTCGAGTCCGAAGAGCCGCTGTTTGACGCTGAGCAATTGCGCGGGATTCATGGAGAAGCGCCGCAGGCCCATTCCCAGGAGCAACTCGACGCTGCCCAGGTCTCCGGCCATTTCGCCGCAAACGGATACCGGCAACCCGGCGCGCGCGCCCGTGCGGATCGTATGCTGGATGAGCTGCAGGACGGCCGGGTGCAACGGTTCGTACAGATAGGCCACGGCACTGTCGGTGCGGTCGATCGCCAGGGCATACTGGATCAGGTCATTGGTGCCCAGGGAAAGGAACTTCAGGCGCTCGATGAACGGCCCCAGGTTCAGAGCCGCTGCTGGCACTTCAATCATGCCGCCGACCGGAACGCGTCCGTCAAACTTGTGCCGCCGCTCCTTGAGCTGCTCCTTGGCGCGCGCAACGAACAACAGCGCCTGTTCGATCTCGTGCACATGGGCAAGCATCGGTACCAGGATGCGTACCGTTCCGTGGCTGGAGGCCCGCAGGATGGCGCGCAACTGCGTCAGGAACAGATCCGGGTACGCCAGGCAGTAGCGGATCGCGCGCAGTCCTAGCGCCGGATTGGGTTCAAGGTCCTGGCCATCGCCGCCGTCGTGAGCCATGCCAAGGCTCTGGCGTGCGGAGTAATTGAGCACCTTGTCGGCGCCGATATCGAGCGTGCGAATGACCACGGGCTTGCCCTTCATCGCCCGGGCAACCTTCGCATAGGATTCGAACTGCTCGTCTTCGGAGGGCAAACGGTCCCGATTCATGAAGAGGAACTCGGTACGAAAAAGACCCACCCCATCGGCGCCGGCGTCCAGCGCATCGTGCACATCGTCGGGCATTTCAATATTGGCCAACAACTCGATCGGGATCCCGTCCTTGGTGCGCGACAGCTTGCCGCGCAGCTTGCGCAGCTCGGTGCGCGCGTGGCCCTGGAGCAGGATCCGTCGCCGGTATTCGGCCTGCGTCTCTTCATC
>OMSW01000225.1 GCA_900290295.1 Burkholderiales bacterium | reverse complement strand
ATCGACCGCGCCCAGATCGAGCAGCGGCTCGATGCCGTCGAAGCGCAAGTCAAAGAAATGGTCGGGCGCGAAGAGCTGCGCCGCGCCCTCGACGGCATCCTCGATATCGAGCGCCTGCTCAGCCGCGTCACGCTTGAGACTGCCAACCCGCGCGACCTGCTGGCGCTCTCGGCATCACTGGCGAGAATCCCGAAAGTCCGGGCGGCGCTCACCGGATTCGACGCGGAGCGCTTGCAGGCGCTCGCCGCCTCCCTCGACGACCTGCCCGAGCTGCGCGAGCGCGTGGACCGCACCATCGTCCCCGAGCCTCCGCTCACCTTCGCCGATGGCGGCGTGATCGGCGCAGGCGTGGACGCGGCGCTCGACGAACTGCGCGACCTGAGCCGCAACAGCAAGCAGTACCTGGCGCGCATCGAAGAGCGCGAGCGCCAGCGCACCGGCATCGGCTCGCTCAAGGTCAAGTTCAACAGCATCTTCGGCTACTACATCGAGATCTCGAAACCCAACCTGCACCTCGCGCCGGCCGACTACGAGCGCAAGCAGACGCTGGTGAACGCCGAGCGCTTCACCACGCCCGAGCTGAAAGAGCACGAGACGAAAATTCTCGAGGCGCAGGAGAAGATCATCGAGATCGAGCGCCGCGTCTTCGCCGAGCTGCGCGCCGCCCTCGCCGGAGAAGCCCGCCGCATGCGGCAATCGGCGCTAGCGCTAGCCGAAGTCGATGTGCTCTGCAACTTTGCGCATCTTGCGACGAACCGCGCCTACTGCCGGCCGCAGTTCGATGACACCGCCGACATCGAGATCGCGGCCGGACGCCACCCGGTGATCGAGCGGCAGGAGTTGATGCGATCGAATGACCGTTTCGTCCCCAACGACCTGTTCCTCAATTCGACCACCGAGAACATCCTGGTGCTGACCGGGCCCAACATGGGAGGCAAGTCCACCTACCTGCGGCAGGCGGCGCTGATCGTGGTGCTGGGGCAGATGGGCTCGTTCGTGCCGGCGCGCGCGGCGCGGCTGGGCATCGTGGACCGCATCTTCACCCGCATCGGCGCCAGCGACAACTTGGCGCGCGGGCGTTCCACATTCATGGTCGAGATGACCGAGACCGCCGCCATCCTGAACACGGCTACCCCTCGCTCGCTCATCCTGCTCGACGAGATCGGCCGCGGCACCGCGACGTACGATGGCCTGGCGCTGGCCTGGGCCGTGGTCGAGTACATCCACGCGCGTGTGCGGGCCAAGACCCTGTTCGCCACGCACTACCACGAGCTCACGGAACTCGCCGGCCGATTGTCGGGCGTGAAGAACTATCATGTCTCGGTGAAGGAGAGCGCGGGCGGGATCGTCTTTCTGCGCAAAGTCGAGCCGGGCTCGGCCGACCGCAGCTACGGCATCGAGGTGGCCAAGCTGGCCGGGCTGCCGAACGAAGTGATCGCGCGGGCACGGGAAGTGCTGGCGGAGCACGAACAATCAGAGCACGCGGTAACGGCGCATCTGGCGTCGGATGAAATCGCTCCCCCGGCGGCACAGTTGACCATCTTCACCCCGCTCACGCAGAAGATCGTGGACCGCATCAAGCAAACGGACGTGAACGGGCTGACGCCGCTGGAGGCGCTGAACCTGCTGGC
>OMSW01000226.1 GCA_900290295.1 Burkholderiales bacterium | reverse complement strand
GGCAAAGCGTGCATCCCAGACAGGAGAACGTCGTGAAGACGAGTCAACGTAGCGTGAAATCGACCGCCACCGACCGGGGTGACAAGAAATTCCCGGATTTCAACGTCATAAGGGAACTCGACGTGTCAGAGCTTGCCCGGGCGGCCGGTGGTGAGACCGTTATTCAGATTGTGAAGGAATCCTCCCTAAAGCGGTCCTCTGACGCGATGTGACCGAGCGCTCATCGCGATCCGTCGCACCGAACCATGAGCCGGCGCTAGGAGGGCGGAGGCCAGCCCGCGCCACCATTCGGCACCCCAGGGCATCGCGCAGGAGGTTCCCATTCGAGCGCTACGGCCAATGGACAAAAGCCATTTCGTCCACGGCCGGCACCCCGAATCGAGCCTTCGTGTTGCCACGGACCGCCTCTTGGGTAGGAACGCGATTTCCGGGCGAAAGTGGACTCGAATTCCCGGTCAGGAGAGAAAAGAACACGGGCCGCCAATATTTGATGGAACGCGGTCGGCGTGCGGGGTGCCCATGCCTTGCATTCTAGATAGAGCCTATACTTGTGCACGTAGCAAAAGCGGGCCAACGCGGTGCGTCAACACCGTGAATGGCCCTAGCCATAAACGCAGCTACTAGGGAGCCGCACATTATGGTTACGGAAAATACTACGCCCATAGAAATTCTTCGAGGGGTTGCGTTGTCATTGCGCGAGCAGCCAAACACCGAGGATCGAAACGAGAATGAGGTCTACATACTCGCGGCAACCGTCGTCGAGGACATCATCAATGAACTGACGCGGACCCGAGGGCATCGATTCGTCAATGCGGCCGCATTCTTCCGTGGCGGATTTTCAGTCGGCTTTATCACCGGGCTTGCATGGCACTAGACCGCATCACCGTCACCCTTCAAGCCGTCCCTCGTGGGCGGCTTTTTTCTTGGTGATCCACCGTAGAGCCTCTTCGTAGGCTACTCTCCGAGGGTAGAGGCGACAGGGTCTTTGACTTCGCTGTGGGAAAAAGCAAATGGCGCGTCTCTTTCGATCGTGAATGGGAAAGTATCAAGAACGCCAAATGCCCCTCAGCGAGCATGCCATGGCGGCCAATAGCTGCGGCTGCGGGCACGGCTGCAATGTCCACGGGCACGCGCACGCGGGCGCTTGGGGGTCGACCGGTACCCGTCGCGGGTGACAAGTCGTTTTGGAGCGCCCTTACATGTTCGTGCGGGGCATTCTGAAGGCAAATGAACGGCGCAGAGCGATAAACTGCGCGAGCAGGACGTTGCCAGGCCCGTCGCCGCTTTTTAGGGACTCGCCGATCATCGGGCTGTTCCCGTGACATTTCGAGAGGACGAGAGGTTGCAATGTCCTTCGCTCCAAGGATTGTCGCAGCAATTTCCGGAAAAGACGCGCAGCACGGACCGCTCCCAGCGATGCTCTTGATCCTCACGACGGTCACGGGTTTGGTCGATGCCGTCAGCTACCTCAGGCTGGGTCACGTTTTTGTTGCGAATATGACTGGAAACATCGCGTTTCTAGGATTCGCTGTTGCCGACGCAAAGGAGTTTTCGATTGCCGCGTCTCTGGCTGCGACGGCCGCGTTTCTGCTCGGCGCGCTTGCGGGCGGCCGGCTCGGATCCAGCGTGGGCCGCCACCGCGGCCGCTTTCTGGCAACAGCAATCTTCCTCGAGATTGCTGCTATCGGCGCCGCCTTGCTGGTGGTAACGCTTGCAGGCAATCCCGAAGGCGATACCGTTCGATACCAACTCATTGTCTTGCCGGCGGAAAAAATCCGCGACCCGGTCGTCGTTTACTCGCGACGACCACAATGTTTCTCGGCGCGGCCGTCGGGGCGTTCGTGATCTTTCATTTCGGCGTCAGCACCGTCCTGGCCTTGGCATTTGTGCTGCTGGCTGCCAGTGGGATTGCCGCTTGCCTATCACTGCAGTCAACCGATGCGTGGACCGTCGGCACTTGACCAAAGCGCGTTTCGCAAGGGAAGCTAGCGGGGAATGCGGCTCTGAAGCGCGAAATCCGCATGCGCGTCCGATTGCAACGGCCGTTGGATTTCAGATTCGAGCGACGGCGTAACGTCCGCTGGCTCTCCCGTCCGCAATGCCTTTGCCCTCCGAGCATGCCGCCCGCTAGCAAGTAACGCTAGGGCGTTTTTCGCGCCGCGTCTTCCCTCTGCAAGAAAACCCATCGTCACCCCCGTCAATTCGCGTGCGCCGGGGATGTGGCAAGAGGCCCCGGTGGTGCCCCGCTGCGGGCCACTGCAACCGGCTTTGCATGCATCAACTTCCAAATCGATTTTCCAGTAGACCGCGCTCTGACGGGGCATTGTTGCATCGCTCCCGAGAACGTCAAAGTTCCGGAGCCGACCGGTTCCGGTTGTCGAGGGATAATCGGTAGCACGACATCCGACTGACTTCCAGACCATCCTGCGAGATCGCGGGAATCAGGTGCGTCGGCCACCTCGTCGTGTACGTTGGCTGGTTTCGGGCTCCATTACGGTCAATGCCCAAAGCAAGCGTTTCGCGCGTCGGCGCTGGCTCGAGCGCCGCGCGGGAGGACGGATTTGAGCCCGTTCAGAATCACCTGGGAGTTGTCGGTTGTCGACGGAAATTCCGATCTCAGTTGTTATGATTTTCGCGACGGTCCCGAAGACGGTGGTGCGCGCGTTTCTCCACGAATTCGGTGGGTCACAGGGAGTCTGCCGGACAAGCTGCGTGGCTGTCCGGCGGGCGTGCTTTTCTGCAGGAAGTGAAGACAAACGATGAAACGGTGTCTGAAGAACT
>OMSW01000228.1:638-1645 GCA_900290295.1 Burkholderiales bacterium | reverse complement strand
GACCCTATTCGATGGGGACGCGCCGTCTGGCCCGGGACCACGTCCAGACCCCGGTGCGAGGGCCTAGGCTAGCTGCAGTCACACGCATTATGCACAGCAAGCTTGGCGATTTGAAGTGCGCCCTGCCTTGCCTTGGTGCGCGCCGCCGGTGCCAGCATCGGGCAATTGCCGGCGGCCCGGCCGCGTAAGAAATAAATAAGGGTAACAAAGGCTTGGCGCGAGCGCGCGATGGATGGCCGCGCTGCGGCGGACACCCGCAGTTCAGGCGGAAACGGCGCGCGTGCGCGGCCAAAAAAAGTTCGCGGCGAGGCCCGTCATCACGAGTGCTGCCGCAACCAGCTTCCATGCCGGCAGCGGTTCGCCCAGCCATAGCGCCGAGGCACCCATTCCGAATACCGGAATGAGCAGCGCGATGGGCATGATCGTCGCGGCGGGGTGGCGCGCGAGCAGCCAGCCCCATGCCGCATAACCGAAGAGCGTATTCCCCCACCCCTGCCACGCCACGGCGGCCCATGTGGCCGCGTCGGCATGGCGTACGGCGGCCCATGCGCTTCCCAGGGTTCGATGGCAAACGACAGCGCGAGCAGCGGCGGTACGGCGAAGGCGCTGGACCACACCACGTACGAGAGCATGTTGGCCGGGCCACCTTGCTTCGCGGTGATGTTGCCGCCGGCCCACGATAGGGCTGCCATCAGCACCAGTATCAGCCCGACAAACGTGGTAGTGCCGTCCGTGTGCAGAACAATGACCGCGATGCCCGCAGTTGCGAGCAGCAGCGAAAACCACTGGAAAATGCGCACCGACTCGCCCGCGAGCCACATCTACAGACCGATGGTGAAGAATACCTGGACTCGAATCACGAGCGAGGCGATGCCGGGCGAGATCCGGCCGTTGATCGCAACGTAGAGTAGCCCGAACTGCCCGACGCCAATGAGTACGCCGTAGGCAGGCTGACACCGAGGAACTCTCGGCCAAAACCTTCAAATTGATCGCGGCGTTCTCGTCGC
>OMSW01000228.1:0-628 GCA_900290295.1 Burkholderiales bacterium | reverse complement strand
GGCGTTCTCGTCGCGATCGTGTACGACTGCGCACTCGGGACACACCCACTCGCGAACCTTCAGCGGTAATTCGTCGATCTGGTAGCCGCAGCACGAACACGTTTTGCTACTCGGGAACCATCGATCGGCCACGAACACTAGGCCCCCGAGTCGCGCGGCCTTGTAATTCAACTGCCGCCGGAACTCGAAGAATCCCATGTCCGACACCGCTCGCGACAATCGGCAATTGCGCACCATCCCGCTGACGTTCAGATCCTCGATGCCGATCACAGAAAACCGACGAGTCAGATCCGTAGTGAGTTGATGAAACGAGTCCGCGCGCACGTTTGCGATCCTGGCGTGAAGCTTTGCCAGTTTTGCTCGGGCCTGCTTGCGGTTGGCCGATCCTTTGACCTTGCGCGAGAGTGACCGCGACAAACGCCGCAGTCGGCCTAGGAGCGCCGTGTGGGCTTTCGGGCCGACGATCTTTTCTCCCGTGGACAACGTCGCCAGCGTCCTGACGCCCAGATCTACACCGACCGCGCCGTGGTTTTTGGCTTGCGGTACAGCGTCCGCAGTATCGATTGTGATGCTGACGAACCACCTATCGGCTACACGGGAGAGCGTAGCCGACAAAATCTTGCCCGAA
>OMSW01000229.1 GCA_900290295.1 Burkholderiales bacterium | reverse complement strand
TTTCCGAGGCGGAATTTAACGCGCTTGTTCAAAAGCGGATTGCGGACAAGTTGGAGCCTCCGGTGCGTGTCAGCCTGACGCCCGATAAGGACGAGTAACGGGCCGCAACCCGGTCGCGCCGCGTCACGTTGCCGTGACGCGGCGCTCCATCGGATTCAGGTGAACGACGCGCCGCTCTGAGCGGCGCGCATATTCGACAACATCGCCGGTGCCGCCCATCGCTCCGGCCGGTAGCTCATCCCACACCGCAAACAGAACATCGCAGTGATCGACGATGTAATGACCGGCGGCGAGAAACGCTTCGTTCGGCCTGCCGGTGCCATCGAGCACGAGCTGCTCGCACCGCGCCAGTAACACCTGATAGCGGGCCAGGTCTTTGCCCCGCAGAAAACGCTCATAGCCGCTCATCGGCAGCACGGCGGTAACGGGGATGTTCAGTTCAAGGGCGACCGTCGCGAACCGCTGGTCCGCGCCCGCCGCCAGTGACGACAGGGCACGACTGACACCGCCCAGTGCCACCAGTTCGGCGCGCAGCGTGGCATTTACCCAATTCCAGTCGAGGCCCCGGCGCTTCTGATGTCCGGCGATGCCAACCGTCAAATTGCCATTCATCACGCATCGTAACATGCGCGATCTGCGGTCGTGCGAGCTGTGTCTCTCCTGTTCGCGGGTTTTCTCAAGCATTGACGCTTCGTTATGGCCGGGCGCGCCCCGGCATCAATCCAAAGATTCTTTCGTTTGCGGGTTTCCCGAACGTGACCCTCCCGAAACGAACAGAATCTTGGGTGACCCCGTGGCTTTTCCGCCCGGCCTTCCCTTTCGCGTCTTGAGAAAACCCTAAGCGAAAGGAAAGACCACCATGAAACTCTTGACCACATCACTCCGCGAGAAATTACTCGCAAATGGCCGCGCGAACCGCGATGCAGACGGACTGCCCCGCGAGCACGGCTATATCGACCACAAACCCGTCGTGAAACTTTTCACGCCAGACGGAGCCGCCACATGGCTCCTGACCGAGATCGATCCGGACGATCCTGACCGTGCCTTCGGCCTGTGCGATCTTGGGTTCGGCTGTCCAGAATTAGGCTATGTCAGCCTGTCCGAACTCGCTTCCGTACGCGGCAAGCTCGGCCTTCCTATCGAGCGCGAGTTTCATTTCACGCCAGCCATGACGCTATCCGCCTACGCCGACGAGGCGCGGGCGCATGGCGCGATCAGAGCGTGAGGTGTGTCATGAACGATCAGCACAGCACCGCCGCACCGTTGTCGGAAATGACGCGCCGTTATATCTGGCTGCTTTCAGAGCTGCACGGCGGCAATCAGTTCTCGAAAGAGCAGCTTTGGCGTTGGCTGACGGAGGCCAATGCCACGATTGCCAAAGTCGAAGGGGGCGCGTCGTGACGCGCCCCCCTACACTCCGC
>OMSW01000230.1 GCA_900290295.1 Burkholderiales bacterium | reverse complement strand
CCCTCGTCTACCGTCTTGTCGCACTGGTCGAAGCGCCAGCGAGACATGCTGTACAAAGCTGCAGTCGTGTGCACGCGCTTCGCGCACCGGGCGGGGCTAGCCTCTGGTCGACAGAATTAATGGAACAATTGTTGTTTACCTGTTTACGTGCGGAAGCGAGTAGTTTTCCGATCGCTTGAGTGCGTTGCTTCGGGCACTGACGGAGTTGCCAGAATAATTCTCTATGAGCCTTTTCCAATGGATTCGCGGTCGCGTTCGCTCACTGATGGGCGAACGAAAGCAGCGGCTGTTGCCGCGACGCAGCGCCAAACCGCGCATCGGGGCACAGATCGTCCACGCTGAAGCTCGTGTACGGCTAGTGGTACAGGCAGGTATGAGCGATGAACTGTGGCTCTGGCTACTCGACCGGGGCTGGCGCGTGGTGACCGTTCGCCCAGATCGAAGGCGCTATCGGGATATTCCCGGGTCTTGGGCCACAATCTTGATTGACAGCGATCCGGTGTCTCGCGAACAGGTCCTTGCCAAAGCAATTGAGGAGGCCGAGTTCAGGCCCACTGTCGGAACCCGCGACACCCGTTAGCGCGATCGGGAACGCACCAGGGCGGCCTACCGCCCATTTGCTTAATCCCATTGCTGTTTTCAATGCTGAGAAGCATGGAGCCGGCTGAAATCTATGGTTGGCCGCGCCCCGTTTTCGAGAGCAGATTAAGGAGTGGCTTACCGTGAATCACATTCCTTTCGTTGTGTGAGCGGACGGTCCGGCATCGATCGCCGTGGGAAAGTCCGCAGTACACCCTCTTGCAGCAGACCACGCTCCAATCTACTCTCTGGCCGAACCGGCCACGACCAGACTCAAACGGCTACGCTTGGTCTAGCTATTCTCGAGGATGTTCCTAGCGAAGAAGGATCGACTTCAATCGGCGAGCAGTCCGTCGACCGTCCGTGGTTGAAGGTCTGCTACAGACTGTTTGCATAGGGTCAGGGGCCGCAAGCGGCGAAGCACAAGGTGCCCGCAAATATATTCTCTCTCGGCGCCTTACGTCGCGCGTTTGGTCGCCAGCACGATTCTCGGCTGAGACATTTCGTCAAATACCGGCTTGCGCACGCCCGCGGTGAGTGGCGTCCTTTCGCGCGGGCGTGGTTAAACTGCCCCACTTCTTGCCGGGCTGCCGGTGCTTGCCCGCTAA
>OMSW01000232.1 GCA_900290295.1 Burkholderiales bacterium | reverse complement strand
GGGCTCAGATGGGCAGTTTTCTCGAGGCTTTGCGGATCCAACGCTGGGACGATCATCGCTACTATCATCACAGCCGGATCAATCAGTCGCTTCACTTCGTCAGCGCGCTGAGTTTTTTGTTTTCCTATGTGATGATTTTCAAGGATCCGGCGATATCGGCGCTGGCCGGTTGGCTCGTGGCGATGACCACCCGGCAATCCGGACACTTTTTCTTCGAGCCCAAGGACTACGACTTGGTCAATCACGCCAGCCACGAATACAAGGAACAGATCAAGGTCGGCTACAACCTACGCCGCAAGATCGTGCTGTTGACGATCTGGGCGCTGTCGCCGCTGCCGCTCACGTTCGATCCGACGTTGTTCGGCATCTTCACGCAGCATGCGACCAAGACCGATTTCATTCGTCACGTGGCTGAGATTTGGCTTGCCGTCGGCATCGGCGGCGTGCTGTTCCGAACCGTGCAATTGTTCGCGATCTCAAGGACGTGCAGACCGGTTTGGTATGGGCCACCAAGATTCTCACCGATCCGTTCCACGACATTAAGCTCTACCATAAGGCGCCGCTGGCGCTACTGCGCGGGGAATTGATCGATCCGGGTATCCGCGCCGAGTGGGACGAGGAGGAAGCCGAAGAGGCGCCGCACCTGACGTGAGTGCTGCGAAGCTAGGCTCTCGCGGGAAATAATCGGTGGGCGATCATTTCCTTCAGCACCGCCCGTTTGATCGATTTGTTGGTCTGCGCCGGATTGTTCCACCACCAGCCGTCGTTCTGCATGGCCCTCGCGGCCGCAACGAAGCGGTCGGCGACCGCATTGAATTCGGTGTCGGTATAATTGAGGCTGAAGATGAGGCGCCCGGTTCCGACCCAGCTCAGCGCCAGTCCTTCGGCGCGCAAATAATATTGCAGCATCCAGTTGTAGCGCGACGGCTGCGTATAACAGACGGTCCAGATCGAGGACAGATTGGCGACCGCCACGGGCAGCGCCTCCGCGCGCAGGCGGTCATTCAGGCGTCGCGCCCGCTCATTCCAGACCCGGTCGAGGTCGTGGTACAGCGCTTGCCCCTGCGGCGTCTGCAGGTGA
>OMSW01000234.1:323-4294 GCA_900290295.1 Burkholderiales bacterium | reverse complement strand
ATCTTCGCGGCGACGCAACTGACGCGTGCGGGCCGTCTGCTTGAAGCCACGGCACTTATTCAGCGCATCCTTCGGCACGGCTCGGCACCCGCTGAGGGTGCCGAGCGTCACGCGTCGGACTACGACGGCGGCGCGAGTAACGACATTATCGACGTCGAATACTCCGAACTCGCGGGGCCCACGGATCGCGGTCCGACTCCACTTCAAAGGGCGGCGGGCGACGGCATATCGAAGCGCTTCGGCCTAAAGAGCTTTCCGCGTGGATGGCGCAGACGCGACTCCGCGGTAGAGGTGCCGCGTCCTCAGGCGACAGTGGTTGACGGGCAACCGGGGCAGTTCGTGACGGGGTCCTATGCCAATCAAGCCGGAGCACGCCCCTACAAGCTCTATATCCCGACGAGTTACGCGGAACAAAGGCTCCCGCTCGTTGTCATGCTGCACGGTTGCACCCAAACAGCCGATGCCTTTGCAAACGGCACCCGCATGAACGCGCTCGCCGAAGAGCGGCAGTGTTTCGTTCTCTATCCCGAGCAGACGGATGCTGCCAATCGTTCACGGTGCTGGAACTGGTTCAAGCGCGGCAACCAGCGCCGGGACCAAGGCGAGCCGGCAATCCTCGCCGGCATGACGCGAGAAGTCATGCATCGCTACCGTATCGACCCGGGTAGGGTCTACGTGGCGGGGCTGTCGGCTGGCGGCGCAATGGCAGCCGTGATGGGCACGGCCTACCCTGAGCTCTACGCGGCCGTCGGTGTGCACTCGGGTCTTGCCTGCGGAAGCGCGCATGATCTTCCGTCCGCGCTCGCCGCCATGCGCGGAGCGCCGGCACCGATATCCGGCGACCAATCTGTCTCAACAGCACGAGTACCGGCAACGCCGACCATCGTATTTCACGGCGACCGGGATAAAACGGTGCATCCCCGCAACGGCGAGCACGTGGTATCGCGATCGCTGGAGCAAAACGGCGCATCGAGCGCCGACGCCTCGGTCGAACGTGCCCAGGTGCCGGGCGGTCACGCGTATACGCGAACCATTCACCGGGATTCGACGGGCCGCGTCGTACTCGAATACTGGCTAGTGCATGGAGGCGGTCACGCGTGGTTTGGCGGAAGCCCACGCGGCTCGTACACGGATCCGAAAGGGCCAGATGCGGCGCGTGAAATGATCCGCTTTTTCTATCAGAACGCCTTCCAGCAGCACTCGTAGGATCGCTTCCGGGTTGCCTAGCGGTCGAAAACGGGTGCCTTTCCGTCGTGTCGCGGATCGGCCAGGCGCGCTGGCGGATCAATATTCTTGCCTATTCCGCATGGAGCCTTGCCCTCCGATCGACCTTCTACCGTTCCGCCAACCGATCCGCCACGCGGACCGGACGCGGCGGACTCTTTAGAGGTCCCGTGCAGTAGCGCAGATCGCCCCTCAGTACACGCTTTCCGCTGGCTCGACCGGCGCGGCGGCGTAGGCGGTTGCAAACCACCCTCGCTTCCGGCACGCTGGGCGCCGTTGATCGGTGCAAGGGAGAATCCAAATGAACATCGCGAAGTCGTCCGAACAGTTCATGAAGGGGCTGCAGAACATCGAACGCGCCATCATCGACGGCGTGCAATCAGGCGGACGGGGTATTTCAGCGAAGAACTTCACGTGGCATCGTGGCAAGGACCTTTTGCCGCCGCCGTCGGTGGTCGAACTCGAATTGCTGGCGCGTCCGAATACGGTCTCTGATTCCTTCAGTCGGGATGAGATCGAAGAATCGTGGGAGCGCGTTAACCGTCCCGACACGCAGCAAAAGATTCGCCGAATCATCGATGCCGCGCATAGATAGGCTCATCTTCTTCAGGCCGGCAGCGAGTCGCGCAATCCTGGCTACGTTCGCCTCTTACCGAATCGACTCTTTGGCCCGCGCGCGAGGGTGCTATACGTGTACTCACTACCACGGTCAATTCCTCGCGGAACATCTCGTTTGCGAGAACCGGGGTGGGGTTCAGATAATCGGGACGCCGCGCAGCGGCTGTGCGTTTTGGGAACGGGAGCCGGGGGCGGATGATAGGAGGCTTTAGACGTTACGAAGAATCGAAGGGGGAACGCATGGGGCTGCTGGATAGCATCTTTCACCGCAAGAAGGCTGAATCATCGAATTCCAGCGCGATCTCGCCCGAGGTCGCGGAGGAGGCGCTAACGGCCGCCGAGAGGATCATTCAGGACTACGGTGCGGCTATGTTATCGAAGCGGGCCACGCAGAGCGGCCGGATTGCGGATGTGCGAAAACTACCCCACTCAAAGGAACTCATCAAACAGGCAATAGTGCTCGTGCTTCGTGTGACGGAAGATTCCCAGTTTCGGGAGCAATTGAAAAGCAGCTACCTCTTGCTCGCCGGCTGGCAGGAAGGCGTGGGCGACGCAATGGTAGGAATTTACGCAAATGTGAACCCAGGCGGTGACCCTGCGGAAATTATGAGGGTCATGACCTCACAGGGCGCGGAGTGGAAAGCGTGGGAAAAGTGGAGGCCACGAGTAATGGAAGAGGAGAGGGCACTAACGGCCGACCTGAAAAAACTTGGGCTGTGGTCCAGGTACGACTACGAGTAGCGCAGCTATCGGGTCAGGCACCATGCTGCCCCACCCGAGTACTTGACCCCCGCATCACGTCAGCCCGCGCTGGCTGCTGCTTCACATGCACGCACTTTCACGGCCGCCGAACCCGTAGATTTTCGGCCTCGCGCCAATTCAAAACACACACATAGAGGAGTAACCAGCATGGCCGAATACAAACCCAGCGACATCGAGATTCAGGAACAAATCCGCAAGATCGCCACGCTTGTGGGAGTGCAGGAAGCGCAGACGATCGCAGATCGTGGACTACCGGGAGAAGGGGGAAGATTTGCAGAGGTCGAAGCCCGGTATCGCAACGCGGACATCATTGCGCAATGGGTAAAGCTGATCTCCTTGGCGACCGGGTTCGATACCACGAGCGCGGCAAAGGTGTACGAAATATTGATTGCCCAGGAGAAGGGCTAGGCTTTTCGACAGTTAGCTGTCTGTCCGCACGGCAGCGCAGCGGGCGCAAGGGCGCCGCGCTGCGGCCTTTCGGCTGCAGCCCACACGGCAGGTTGATCCGTACGTCCTTGCGCTACAACATCGCCTGCGACATCGCAATGCCTGGCGAAGACCATCATTACGGCAGGCTGGCTTGCGCCGGGTCGAACCGATAGCCGACCCAAAACGCGCCCAATGCCAAGAAAAGCGCGGCTGCCAATGCCACGGCCCAGGCGCTTGCGGCTGCGCTTGTTAAATTGGGGTCCGTGCAAAACCGTAGGCCTTCGCACCCAAGAGATTCATGGCCTATTCTCAATTTCTCGATCTCGACGTGGGGGAAACTGTACCGTTGATCAGCTAAATCCCATACAAAACAATGGCCTAACACGACGCAAATTCATAGTTAATGTATGGTATCAAGTACAGTACGTAACTATTTGTTTTTACGTTATTTTCATCCTGCGAACCAGGGTCATGGGTCAGCTTCCGCAGGTCGGCCCCAGTTTGTCGGGAGCACACAGCGGTGCGGGAAAAATTCGGAATTGAGGTAACGGCCCTTTGTTTACTAACTGGGGGAAGGGCGGCTTTTGGTCATGCCGGGAGGGCCGATTTCCAGCCCCACGATAGCCCCACGGACGGGCTAAATTGGTCGTTTTTTAACGAGCTCTGATAGTTGCTGTCAGAGAGAAATCGCTTCGCGCTCAAGCGGCCAACCGGGCTCAGAGTCAGGTGCATTCGCTCGTGGCGGCTGTTTTGCTGCGGGCGGCCGAGCTTGATGTGTTCGATCGAGATGCCCCAGCCGGAGCCACCACACCGATAGCTTGGAGAGGTTGAACAGGGCGTTGGGGCTGGTGAAAGGACCGCCGTTGTCCGAGCGGATCGCCTGCGGCAAGCCGCGCTTCTGGAAGAGCTGCGCGAAGGCCGTGATGGAAAGCTCTTCG
>OMSW01000234.1:0-313 GCA_900290295.1 Burkholderiales bacterium | reverse complement strand
GCCGGAATCCGGATGTCCTGGTCGGGACGTCGAACCGGCAGTTCGCGGATATTGCGCGCGCCCTAGTGCGGCTTCTCGCGCTTGAGGGCGACGATCAGGCCCTCGACCTGGGGCGGCAGCTGGTTGGCGTAGCGCACCGACCGGCGCGAGCGATCTCTCAGGGCTTCGAGTCCGTGCTCCTTGTAGCGGTCAAAGATCTTGTAGCCGGTCTTGCGGGAAATCCCGAACTCCCGGCAAACGTCCGTCATCGCCTCGCCATCCAGCAGCCTGGCAACACTCTCGGCGAATTGTTTTCAAGCCGTTTGTGTCTGCG
>OMSW01000235.1:8473-31778 GCA_900290295.1 Burkholderiales bacterium | reverse complement strand
GTGACGATACTTCCGCCGGGCGATAGCACGAAGCGGTCGTGGGTCTTGACCGCCGACTGCAGGGCGCGCCGCTCGTAGCGACGATAGGCGGCCTGCCCATTGAGGGAGAATATCTCCGACACCGTCATCCCCGCATCGCGCTCGATGAGCTTTGTCATCTCGATAAGCGGCACCTTGAGGTGCTCGGCCAGCATCTTGCCTAGTGTCGTCTTGCCGGCGCCGCGCAATCCGATCAGGGCAATGCGACCGCGCCGGCCACGCGTCTCAAAAGTCGAGACGAGCAGCTCGCGGGCCTGCGTCAGCCGTGCCGGCGACAGACGTGTCAGATATTGCATCAGCAGGATCAGCTCCGGCGGCGGCTCCGGGCCGGTGCGGATCAGGTCCTCGAGGGGAATATCCATGGCCCCGGCAATATGGCGCAGACGGACGATCGAAATGTTCCCATCTCCGGCTTCCAGCTGGGCCAGATAGCGCTCCGAAACGCTAGAGTCGTGCGACAAAATCTTGCGCGTCATCCCGCGGCGCACACGCAGGTCAAAAATGCGCTCGCCGAGCTGGCGCAGGAACTTGTCATCCTCGATCTGCGCCTCATCGAGTGTGCCTTGTTCGATGCGTTCGATTTTCATGGGCGCGATGGAATTCCGGTAAAACATGCACTATACCGCCATGCGCATCATAGGCCAGAATGCGCTTTGGGCGGGAACATCGTTGCGGGCCGCCACAAGGGAACGACACGAGGAGCGTCATGGCATCAAGCAAAATGGCATTTAGTTGGGAAGACCCCTTGGCACTGAATTCGCAGTTGACCGAGGAAGAGCGCATGGTCCGCGATGCCGCCCACCAGTATGCGCAGCAGCGCCTGATGCCACGCATCCAGCACGCTTTCCGCCACGAAGAGACCGACCGAGCGATCTTCACCGAAATGGGCGCATTGGGCCTGCTCGGCGCCACCATTCCCGAGGCGTTCGGCGGCGCCGGCTTTAACTACACCTGCTACGGCTTGATCGCTCGCGAAGTCGAGCGCGTCGACTCCGGCTTTCGCTCGATGATGAGCGTGCAGTCCTCGCTGGTCATGGTGCCAATCAATGAATTCGGCTCCGAGGAGCAAAAGCGCAAGTACCTGCCCAAGCTCGCCACCGGCGAATGGGTTGGTTGCTTCGGTCTGACGGAGCCCAACCACGGCTCCGATCCGGGCTCGATGGTTACCCGGGCGCGAAAGTCCACCGGGGGCTACCGCTTGTCCGGCTCCAAAATGTGGATCACCAATTCGCCCATCGCGGACGTTTTCATCGTCTGGGCCAAGACCGACGATGACGAAATTCGCGGATTTATCCTGGAAAAGGGCTGCAAGGGCCTGAGCGCCCCCGCAATCCACGGCAAGGTCGGCCTGCGTGCCTCGATAACCGGCGAGATCGTCATGGACGAGGTCTTCGTTCCCGAGGATCAGCTGTTGCCGGGCGTCAAGGGTCTCAAGGGTCCGTTTACCTGCCTCAACTCGGCCCGATTCGGCATCGCGTGGGGGGCGCTTGGCGCCGCCGAGTTCTGCTACCAAACGGCGCGCCAGTACGTGCTCGACCGCAAGCAGTTCGGTCGCCCACTGGCCGCGAACCAGCTGATCCAGAAAAAGCTGGCGGACATGCTGACCGAGATCACACTGGGCCTGCAGGGCTGCCTGCGCCTGGGCCGGCTGCGGGACGAGGGCAATGCACCCGCCGAACTGACCTCGATCATGAAGCGCAATTCTTGCGGCAAGGCCCTCGACATCGCGCGAACCGCCCGCGACATGCTGGGCGGCAACGGCATCTCCGACGAGTTCGGCGTGATTCGCCACATGGTGAATCTCGAAGTCGTGAATACGTACGAGGGCACCCACGACGTCCATGCGCTGATCATTGGCCGAGCCATCACGGGCATTCCCGCGTTCGCGAACTGATCAACGGCGCGCACCAGCGGTCTGGGTCTGCGCCCGGTCCACGCGCTTATCCTGAATCAAGGAATTCCTGCTCCTCCCAGTTAACAATCGGACGCATATCCAACAGTGTGGGGTTGTCGATGAGCACGATTGCATCCGCCATGTCCGGGCACCATGCCCGGTGCGATAGTCTCTTTGCCGACGCAGAGACCAAGGCCGCCAAAGGACTCTGGGTCGAAGCGGTGCACGCGTTCACGGCCTTTGGCCGCGAGTTCGAGACTCATCTGCGAGCCGAGGAGACTGTGCTGTTCCCTGCATTTGAGTCGGCCACCGGCGCCGTCTCTGGACCTACGACCGTGATGCGACAGGAACATGAGCGCATGCGCGCGCTGCTGGCGCAGATCGGGCTCGCGCTCGCGGCCCATGATCCAGAGCGCGTCGACGATTACGCCTCGACGCTGGTGATCCTGATGCAACAGCACAACGTGAAAGAAGAAAACGTCCTGTATCCGATGTGCGATGCTGTGCTGGGCGACGGTGCCCGCGCACTCGTTGCGCGCCTCGATCTTGGCTGCGATCCGACATGACATTGGTAATTGACGGACGGGAGCTCGAACCGCCCGAACCGTTGCAGCGGGTGTTGGCCGCGCTCGATGACCTGGCCGACGGCGACGAAATCCATGTGCTTCTTTACTGTCACCCCGTACCGCTGATTTCGATACTGCAGCGCAACGGATACGCGTGGCAAGAAGCGCTCCTCGAGGACGGGACGCATGAACTGCGGATTCGTCGGGCGGCGCCCTAGCGCGAACGGATCGCGATGCTGTCTTTCGAGCAGGCGCCGCCCGTTTCGGCGAGCTTCCGCTTCTTCCTGAGCGCGCCGTGGTTTGGCGTGGCTGCCGGTCTGTATTTGGCCTGGGACGGCCCGGACGCATTGCTCTTCCGATGGTCACCGGCTGCGCTGGCGCTCACGCACCTGTTGACGACCGGCTTCCTGCTGCAGGCAATGTGCGGAGCACTGTTGCAGTTCATTCCCGTTGCCACCGGCGCCAACGTCTGGCGACCGCTGGCAATTGCCAATTTTGTACACCCGCTGTTACTCGCCGGCGCGTTGCTGTTGGCATTTTCGCTGGCCCATGCGCGTACCGAACTTCTGCTGGCATCGGAGCTGTTGCTCGGTGTCGGAATGGGCACTTTTTGCGCGGTATGCGGCATTGCGCTGTTTCTTACCGCCGCCACTGGAATTTCTCTGATGGCCCTGCGCACTGCGGTCGCGGGGCTGGCGGTCACCACCGTGCTCGGCGTGCTGCTCGCCCAGGCTTTTTCGGGGCGCCTGCCGATCGAGCTACCCACGCTGACCGATCTGCACGCCGCCTGGGGTCTGGGCGGCTGGGCACTGGTGCTGCTGGCGGGCGTGTCCTTCACGGTGGTACCGATGTTCCAGATGACGCCGCCCTACCCCGCCTGGATGCCCCGCCTGCTGCCAGGCACGCTCGGCATCGCACTGTGCGCGGCAGCCGTAGCCGTTTTCGCGCCCGGTCCATCCTGGCTGTGGGACCTTGCGATCGCATTGGCGCTGCTGACCGCTATCGCATTCGCGCTGGTAACGCTGCGGCTGCAGCAGCGCCGCCGCCGGACGCGCACCGACGCGTCCTTTGCCTATTTCCGCGGCGCGATGATCATGCTTGTCGCAGCCGCTGTTGCCTGCCTCGTGGCCATCGCCGTCCCGGATTTCGCGCAGGCGCATCGGCTTTCCACGGTCATCGGCGTCTTGTGTTTGGTTGGCGTTTTCGTATCAGCCATCAGCGGGATGCTCTATAAGATCGTGCCGTTCATCAGCGTTCTCAAACTCCCGCACGGGGCCGGCTCCTCGCTTGCTCCGCCCAGCATCAAGATGTTCATCCCGGAGCGTTCGATGGCCACGCAGATGCGCCTGCATTTCGCGGCGCTCGCGATGCTGCTGGCCTGCCTGGCGCTCCCGCAACTCACGCGCCTGGCGGGTCTTGCCTTTGCGGTCTCGTGCGCGTGGCTCGGCACGAACCTGCTACGGGCGCTTCGTGCCTACGTGAACATCAGAGATCAAATTCGCGCAGACGCTGCAATCCATGGATCCTGACGTGCCGGCCCTGCACGGTGATCCGATTCGAGGACGAAAGTTCGTGCAGTACCCTAGAAAGCGACTCGGGCATCAGGTTCCGGCGCGCAGTCAGAACCGGGTGGGAGATCGGCGTAAGAAATAGTGACGGAAACCCTGCAAAGCCCCCGTCGTTTGCCGATTCCGGCACGCGACTTGCCGATCCGAAACAACAAATTCAGCCCCGACACGTCGGCGCCTTCGCATGTTTCCCCGCCACCGCTACGCCGCAACCGAAAACAACGACAAGCAGTAAATGCGTGCCGCGGGGCCGCGCCCGAGGACATTAGAGAACGGGCCGCTGCGGATGCGAAGCAAGCGCGATCTCATCGCGATGTCCAAATCCCAGCGAATTGTCGACGAAAACCAGACGGTTTGGGACCAACCGATACCAGCTGACCATTTCGAGCGCTGACGCGATTTCCCGCGCCATGCCCAGCGCGTCTCGTACGAATGGAAACTTCCTCTCGTAGCATTCGATCGCGGCCGTGCGCTGCGATCCCTGCAAGCAAACCGCGTGTCCGGCAAGCTGGATTCCCTTGACGCTGCGCCAGTCCCGATAGTCCTCTTGTATCGTTGCACAGACCGCAGCGTTCGCATCGATGTTGATGGCGTGACGCGTTTTGGGCGAGGAAAGAAAGTACAACTCGAAGCCATCGCTCGCGTAGAACACCGCTGCCGCCCACATGCCGTCATTGTTCGAGGTTGCCAGTGACATCACGTGATGATCGTACAAATACGCAAGCGCCCGCTGCGTCGGAAGGATTGGCACCGGTCAATCCTCGTCGAGACCGTCGGCGGACTCGGCGCCCGGCGTGGCTTCCGCCCTGCGGCACTTGAGTCGATAGGCAAGCTGCGGCCGGGTCAGTCCAAGCATGCGGGCCGCTAAGGACAGGTTGCCGTGCGCGCGGCTCACGGCGGTTTCGAGTAGCAGATCTTCGATCTGATCGATCTTCATAGATCCCGCAAGCACCGCCTCGCACAGCGCCTTGCAAGCTTGCTGCTCGGGCGCACCGAGGCCGCCGTGACGATTCAGTCCGATCTCACCGGGCGCCTGATCCTTCCATGACGTGAACAAATGGTCGATTTCAATCCGTCCGTTCTGCGGCGCGAGGATGACGCCACGCTCGATCGTGTTCTGAAGCTCGCGGATGTTGCCGGGCCAGCCGTAGCTCAGCAACGCCCCTTTCGCCTTGTCGGTAAAGCCCGCAAGCTTTTTGCCGTGAATGACCTGGTACTTTTCGAGGAATTTCTTTACCAGGGGGCGAATGTCTTCGGTGCGCTCTCGCAAAGGCGGAATGTTGATCTGGTACGCGTTCAAACGATAGAAAAGGTCCGTGCGAAAATGTCCATCACGCACCAGTTGATGCAGATCCCGGTTGGTCGCGGCGATCAGGCGCACATCCACCTTGCGCGAGCGCCGGTCGCCCAGGCGCTCGACCTCGCCTTCCTGCAGCACGCGCAGCAGCTTGGCCTGCGCCGAGGGCGCAAGATCGCCGACCTCGTCCAGGAACAGCGTACCGCCGTGCGCCCGCTCGAATCGCCCCGGCCGCGAGACCTGAGCTCCCGTGTAAGCGCCCTTCTCGGCCCCGAAAAGTTCGGACTCCAACAGTTCATGGGGAATCGCGGCGCAGTTGATCGCAACGAACGGCTCGGCCGCGCGCGGCCCCATGTCGTGAAGCCGGCGCGCAAAAAGCTCCTTGCCAACCCCGGTCTCGCCCAGCAGCAGCACGGTGATGTGCATCCCGGTGACTTTGCGCAATAACTCGAACGCGCGCTTGAATCCCGGCGACTCCCCGACGAAGTTGCCCCGCGCGGCCTCGCGGGCGTCGATCTTGGAGCGCAGTTCCGCGACCTGGGTCTGCAAGTCGAGGAGCTGATCTGCGATCGACTCCGGGTTGAGATATTTCATGTGCTCTTCGGCATCGTCCCATTCCTCGACCGGCTTGCCGATGATCATGCAATGCTGGTCACCCGCGCCGCTGCACTCGGTTTCCTTGTAAAGAATCGGCCTGCCCATGAAGGCGGAGGTATAGCCGCAGGCATAGCCGATCTCGGTCCAGCACACCGGTTCGTGATGTATGCCGAAATCGCGCCGGTGCAACTGCCCCTCCCAAGAGTTTTCCCAGCGAAACTGCCCGAAAAACTTGCCCTTCTCGCGATCGACCTCCAGTTTGATCGGCGTGACCAGCACGATCCCTTCGAGCGAGTGCAACTGCGGTCCGGTCATGAACGCCTCCAGATCGCTGATGCAGTCGGTCCTGCCGCGCGCGAGTTCCGCGTCGCGCACTCCCGACGCATAGCCCATTCGCGTCAGCAGCCCGCGCGCGCGCTCCAACCCCAGCGTGTCGATCAGCTCCTTGCGCAGTGAGGCCTGCGCATCAGCATGCACCAGCAGCATTCGGTGCTCGTGCAACCAGATGTGGCCGGTCTCGGAAGAGAAATGAACACGCGAGCGCAGTTCACTCGAATTGTGCTGCGTAAGTTTTTGCAAAATGGTCACGCTCGGACCTTCGGCTTTTTGCGGACGCAATCGGCGAGTGATCGATTTGATCCCGCCCCAAGACAATGGCCTGTCAAGTGATCTTTTTATCAGATCATCATGCGACGCTCTAGCAATTGAGTCAAATTGATCATATCGACATGCTGCGATGCGCCAAGATCGAGGGCTGGGAAAAGCCTGTGCGGTCCAATCTCCGAGGGGAAAACGCAGTTACGGCACGTCCGTGGCACGTCGCTTGCGTATCTTCCTTACTGTTTGTCGGATCAATGTACATCTATGTCGAGAATCTGAGCTATCTAATCAGGAGGGGGCCCCATGTCGAATTTTCCGAACCCGCATGACTTCAAATCGATCCCAGGAACCGAGGGATGGGAGCGGATGTACCCGTACCAGTACCGCTTCGTCACCGACGACCCGGAACGCAAGGAATACGAGGAGAAGACACTCTGGTTCAACGACGGCCTGCACTACCCCGAGCCACTGTGTCCGTTCGACACCATCTGGGACGAAGCCTGGTACCTCGCGCTGTCACAGTACAACAATCGGATCTTCATGGTTCCGCCGGTGCGAGGCGTCGATCACCGAATCATCAACGGCTATGTCTACATTTCTCCGGTGCCGGTGACGAGCGCGAAGGAAGTCGAGGCCCGCGTGCCGCACTTCATGGAGCGCGCCGGCTACTACTTCAAGAACTGGGACGCGCTTGAAGAGAAGTGGAAACAGAAGATGAAGAACACGATCGAGGAGGTCACCAACCTGCGCATCCCGACGCTGCCCGACATGGAGGCCCTCTCGGTCGTGACCGACGGCATCGGCGAGTCCAAGGGATACCATCTTCTGAAGGCCTACGACGACCTGATCAACCTGGGCCTAAAGTGCTGGCAATATCACTTCGAGTTTCTCAATCTCGGCTACGCCGCCTACGTGTTCTTCCTCGACTTCGTCCAGAAGAAGTTTCCGAGCATGCCGGTACAACGGGTGACGCAGATGATTTCCGGCATCGACGTCATCATGTACCAGCCCGACGAGGAATTGAAGAAACTGGCCAGAAAGGCGATCGAACTCGGGGTCGATTCGGTGGTGAGCTTCAGTAAAGATTGGGTCGAGGTCGAAGCGGCACTGAAGAAACTGCCGAGGGGCCAGCAGTGGCTCGCCGAGCTCGACAGCAAGCGCGAGCCGTGGTTCTACGTCTCCACCGGCACCGGGTGGTTTCACCAGGATCGGTGCTGGAACGATGCGATGGACGTCCCGCTGTCGGGGATCACCACGTATATCCAGAAGATCAAGCAGAACGCCAACATCGACCGGCCGATTGCGCAAGTGCGCGCGGAGCGTGATCGAATCACGGCCGAGTACCGCGCTCTGATCGAGTCCAAGGAGGATCGGAAGACCTTCGATGAGCTGTTGGGCACCGCAAAAACGGTATTTCCCTACGTCGAGAACCACCTGTTTTACGTCGAGCATTGGTTTCACTCGATATTTTGGAACAAGGTGCGCGAGGTTGCAGCAATCTTGCAGCAGTACGGCATCATCAACGAGGTCGAAGACGTCTGGTACCTACGCCGCGACGAGATCAAGCAGGCCTTGTGGGACGTCGTCACTGCCTGGGCGACCGGAGTCAAGCCGCGCGGCAGCAAGACCTGGCCGGGCGAAATCGCCTGGCGCAAGGGCGTAATGCAGAAGTTCCGGGAATGGAGCCCGCCCCCGGCGCTTGGCATCGCGCCCGAAGTGATCCAGGAGCCGTTCACGATCGTCCTTTGGGGGGTGACCAACAATTCGCTGGCCGACTGGTCTGCGGTGCAGAACGCCAAGGATCCGGATTCGATCACGCAATTGCGGGGTTTTGCCGGGAGCCCGGGTCTGGTGGAGGGCAAGGCGCGGGTGTGCAGGACCGTCGACGAGGTGCGCGAATTGCAGGAGGGCGAAATCCTCGTCGCGCCGACGACGTCGCCGTCCTGGGCGCCCGCGTTCGCCAAGATCAAGGCCTGTGTGACCGACGTCGGAGGCGTGATGAGCCACGCTGCCATTGTTTGCCGTGAGTACGGAATGCCGGCGGTCGTCGGCACGGGTCACGCAACCAAGATCATCAAGTCCGGCATGACGCTTCGCGTCGACGGCTCGACCGGCGCGGTGACGATCGCACGTTAGGACCGTACGTGCGGGGCCGATATCGGCCCCGCACGTACCTTTCTCGAACCAACCATGAATCTGGCCATAAACGCCGATCGTCCGGAGCTTTGCTGGTTTCAGGACGTCGACAAGTCCGCACTGGCACTCGTCGGCGGCAAGGTGTCGTCGCTGGGCGAGCTCATCCACGCCGGCGTGCGGGTTCCACCCGGATTCGCCCTGACCACGGCCGGCTTCCACCGCTTCCTGCGTGAGGGCGGCATCGAGCGCGCGCTATTCGCGCCGATCGCAAACGTGGATCCCGCGGACATCGCCGCACTCGAAGTACGCAGCCTTGCCCTGCGCGAAATGATCGAATCAACGCCGTTCTCAAGTGAGTTCGAGGATCAGATCTGCGAGTTCTACCGCAAGCTGAGCCTCGTCTGTTGTCTGCCCGCTACACCTGTTGCCGTGCGCTCCAGCGCCACGTCCGAAGACCTTCCGGGCGCGAGTTTTGCCGGTCAACAGGACACGTATCTGTGGATCCGCGGCGTTGACGATTTGCTGTCGCACATCCGCCGCTGCATAGGTAGTCTTTTCACCGCGCGCGCAATCTCCTACCGGACGCGGATGGGCTTTGACGGGGAGCAGATCGCTATCAGTGTTGGCGTGCAGAAGATGGCCAACTCGTATACAGCCGGCGTGATGTTCACGCTCGATCCGGCCAACGGAGACCGCTCGGTGATAGCGATTGACTCGAATTTCGGTTTTGGCGAGTCGGTCGTTTCGGGCGAAGTCACCCCGGATCACTTTCTGGTCAACAAGATCGCGTTGGACATCATCGAACGTACGATCTCGCGCAAGGAGCTTTGCTACACGGTTGACCCGCGGACGCAGAAGTCGCAGGCACAGGAAATCCCGTTCGAGCGCCAGACCGTGCAGTCGATCCTCGACGAGGAAGCAATCGAGCTTGCCCGCATGGGCAAGCAGATCGAAAAGCACTACGGCCGCCCCATGGATATCGAGTGGGCAATCGATAAGGATCTGCCGGCCGGCGGCAACATCTTCATCCTGCAGGCGCGCCCCGAGACGGTCTGGAGTAGCAAGGCGGCAAGCGCCACGGCGGGGCCGGTGTCCGCGCTTGACCACATCCTGCAGGGCATGTTGGCGGGACGACGGATTTCGTAAAAGCCGACGCGCACGCCGGTCGGCGGCGCGCGTCAAACGGGCAGTTTGCCGAAATGAAATGGAGGAGTGACCGATGAAACGCATGGAAGTGAGGCCGATCAACGATCTGCGCGACTATATCGAGGCGTGCGAGGCGCATGGTTTGCTGCACCGGGTCAAGACCGAGGTCGATTGGAAATGGGAGCTTTGCCACGTTTCGAAAGTCAATGAAGAGGCCAAAGGGCCGGCGCTGCTGTATGAAAACGTCAAAGGCCACACCATTCCGGTCTTTACCAGCGCGTTCACGACCCCGCAGCGGCTTGCGATCGCGCTCGAGCAGGATCCCTCGCTTTCAATGAGCAACCTATCGAGAAAGTGGATGGAGCTCACGACCAAGCAGATGATCAAGCCGAATTTCGTCGATCGGCCACCCGTGAAAGAAAACATCATCGAGGGCGACGCCGTCGATCTCGAGAAATTTCCCGTTCCCTGGTTCTATCCCGATGACGGCGGCCGCTTCTTCGTCACGTCCGGCTTCCTGGTGACGCGGGATCCCGATACCGGTTGGACCAATCTTGGCACCTATCGCTCCCAGGTGCTCGGCAAGAACATTCTCGGTTCGCAGATCATCAAGGGCAAGCATGGCGACATGCACATGAAGAAATACCAGGAGCGCGGCGAATTGATGCCTGCCGCAGCGGTCGTCGGCTGCGATCCGGTCCTTTTTCTCGCTGCCTCCACTCTGGTCTCGGCGCAGGTCGACGAGTATGACGTCGCCGGGTCGCTGCGCAGCCGTCCGGTGCCGGTGTTCAAGTCCGATCTGACCGGGTTGACCCTGCCGGCCAACGCGGAAATCATCGCGGAGGGTTGGATTGATCCCAACGAATTAATGGAAGAGGGACCCTTCGGCGAGTACACCGGGTACTACTCCGGCAACAAGGGCAAGGACTATCCGAAGCCCGTGCTGCGCGTCAAGCGCATCTTGCATCGGAACAAGCCGATTTTCTGGTCGACAACGGTCGGCAAGCCGATCAACGACATCCACATGATCCAGTCGCTCAATCGGACCGCGACGCTGTGGCACGACCTCGAAACGATGAAGGTTCCCGGCATTCAGAGCGTCTACATTCCTCCGGAAGCCTGCGGCCGATTTTGGGTCGTGGTGTCGGTCAAACAAATGTACCCAGGGCACTCGAATCACGTCGGCAACGCCGTAATCGCGAGCACCACCGGACACTACGGGGTCAAGGGCGTCATTACCGTCGACCATGACGTCGCAGCGGACGACTGGGATCGCATCTGGTGGGCGCTGGCGACCCGCTTCGATCCCAAACGCTCGGCGCAGATCATCGATCGGGGCCGCTCGACTCCGCTGGACCCCGGCTTGCCGATCGATGCGCGCGACATCACAAGCCGCATCCTGCTCGATGCCTGCACGCCGTTCGAATGGAAGGACCGCCCCGAAGAAATCTTCATGGACCGCGCGGTTTTGCAAAAGGTGTCCGATCGCTGGAACGAATACGGATTCAAAGGCATGAGTCCCGTGGCCGACATGATTGGGAAACTTACGCGCCCCGAGGTGAAGAAGGGCCCGGCCAAGTAAGGGGAGCGCCGGTCGCCAGACCTGCGCAACGATCGCGGTTTACCAAGCAAGGAGCAGCCGGACGTGGCGCAAAGGAAAGGGATCGTGATTGTCTGCAACCTCGACACGCGGGGCGAGGAGATCGTCTTCGTCAAGAGGCTGATACAGGACCGGGGGCATGAGGCGATTCTGCTCGATTTCAGCATGGAGGAGCCGCCCCCGTTTCCGGGCGACATTCGTACCGAGGACGTTGCCGCGCGCGGCGGTCTGCCGATCGATGTCGTACGCGCCAAGTATCGATCGGATCGGGACACCGCGACCAACAACCAGATCGCGGGGGCCGCCGCCATCGTCGGCGACTTGGTAAAGCAAGGGCGCGTACACGGCATTATCGGCATCGGCGGCGGTACGGCCACCTTGGTCGCAACCTCGATCATGAAACAGTTGCCTTTTGGCATGCCCAAGGTCATGGCTTCACCAATGGCCGCGCACCCCGCGTATATCGACCGCTATGTGGGCACGCGCGATATCACGATGCATCACACGGTGCTGGACATCGTCAAGATGAATCCGCTGTTGAAGGCGCAGATCACCAACGCCGTCGGCGCGGTCTGCGGCATGGTGGAAATGACACTGGGCCAGGACTTCGTTTTCGACAAGCCCTGCGTCGCCATTTCCTCGTTCGGATTCGGTGAGATGGCGGTGCAGGCCGCGATCGGCATGCTGGAAGAGGCGGGCTTTTCCCCCGTCGTCTGTCACGCGCAAGGCAAGGGCGACAAGGCGATGGAGGAGATGATCCTCGACGGAGCGTTTCAAGGCGTGCTCGACATCTGTATCGGCGGAATCGTCGAACATCTGTATCAGGGCAACCGTGACCCCGGTCCGGACCGCCTGATGGCCGCCGTTCGGACCGGCATCCCGATGGTGCTGGCGCCATGCGGCCTGGATATTCTCTCCTACGGGGGGCGTGCCGACATGCTGGAGAGGACAAAGGACCGGCCGCAGTATGTCCAGGACGCCCTTCGCGTACAGGTGCGGACGACTGCCGAAGAACTGCGCCGTGCGGCCGAGGTGATCGCTGAGCGCCTCAATCAGGCCACAGGGCCCTGGACCTTCCTGGTACCGCTAAAGGGATGGTCGTCTCTCGACAAGGAGGGCCGTCCGATCTATGACCCCCAGGCCGATGCCGCCTTCCTGGTCCGGTTGAAGCAAGCGGTGCACGATCGCGATCGGATCAAGGAGGTCAACCTACACTTGTACACGCCCGAGTTTGCCCGGGTCGCGGTTGACGAATTTGTCCGTCTTTTCAACGACGCGGTGAAAGCACCGGAATGCCTATCCGTCCATGGCAGCTGATTACGTCGGAGCAGGTCTTCGACGCCGGTTTGTTCCGCGTAAGCCGCGACCGCGTGCGCTCACCGCGCACCGGCCGGGAAATCGATCTTTCCTTGGTACATATGATCGACTGGTTGATGGTGGTTCCGGTCACGATCGAAGGAACACTAGTCATGGTGAGACAGTATCGCCATGGAACGCGCGCACCGAGCCTTGAGGTTCCGGGGGGACTGCACGACGTGAGCGCGCAGTCGCCGCAGCAGGGGGCGGCGCGTGAACTGGCCGAAGAAACGGGTTATGGGGATGGGACGATCTCGCTGCTGGGAGTGCTGTCGCCACAGCCTGCGCTTTTTTCCAACCGGGTGCATATCTTTGCGGCGCGCAATGTTCGGCGGATCGCCGCGCCGGAGCCGGATTCCGGCGAGGACATCGAGTCGGTCTTGATCGATCGCGAACAAATCGTGGCGAGAATCACAGGCGGGGAAATCACGAGCGCGATCAGCGTCGCCGCGCTTGCGCTCGCCCGCTTCAACGGATTCATTTGAGAAGGAGCATGCCGTGCTGGTGCGAAACTGGATGCAGCCGAACCCAGTGCTTATCCCCGACGATATGTTCGTCTCCGAGGCCCGGCGCGTTCTTGCGGAAAGCAATTTCCACGCCCTGCCGGTCGTAACTGCCGGCAAGTTGCGCGGACTGGTGACGCGCCAAAACCTGCTGCGCACCGCTCATTTCGTATTGTCTACGCAAAATCCTGACGAACTGAACTTCTTTGTGACGCGACTGAAGGTCAAGGACATCATGGTCCGCAATCCCGCAACGGTCCAAGGCTCGGACACGATGGAGTATTGTCTGACGAAAGGACGGGAACTGGGCGTGGCGCAGTTCCCGGTCCTGGAGGCCAATCGGGTCATCGGGATCATCTCGGCAAATGAAATTCTCCAGCTGGCGGCCCAATTCCTGGGAGCGTGGGAGCAGCGCAGCGGCGTAACCCTCGCGCCCCTGCCGATGAGCCCGGGCGTACTGGGGCGGATCGCCGACGTGGTCGAAGGCGCAGGAGCGGACCTCCAGGCGCTGTATCCCATCGGCTCCAAGGACATCCTCCCGAAAGGCGCATTTGTCGAAAAAAGAATCATCGTGCGCTTCCACACTGCGAACGTGAACAAGATTGTTGCTGCCTTGGAAACGGCGGGCTTTCGAGTCCTCGAATCGGTCGAATCACACCGGCCGGCGTTGAGCGCATGAAGGTGGTCGAGCCCCGGACGAGAAAGGTCATGCAATGAAACTTCCCTTGGTAGTGGCAATCACGGGTGCGACCGGTGTCATTTACGGGATCGAAATGTTGCGTGTGCTCAAGGACCTGGGCCAGGAAACCCATCTGATCTTGAGCGAATCGGCGGGGTTGAACATCTCGCTGGAGACGGAGCATGAGCTGGACTACGTCAAGAGCCTGGCGGACGTCTGCTACAAGAACAAGGATGTCGGGGCCGCGCTCGCGAGCGGTTCGTTCCGCACGAGGGGCATGATTGTCGCTCCGTGCACGATCAAGACACTTTCGGCGATCGCAAATTCCTTCACCTATAACCTGATCGCGCGTGCGGCCGATGTGACCCTCAAAGAACGCCGGTCCCTCGTGCTCATGGTGCGCGAAACGCCGCTGCATCAAGGTCACCTCGAATTGATGTCGAAGGCCGCGAGTTGCGGTGCCGTGATCCTACCGCCGATGCCCGCGTTCTATCACAAACCCCAGACCATCATGGACCTGGTGCACCAAAGCATCGGCAAGGCGCTCGACCAGGTTGGCGTCGAGCACAATCTTTTTCGTCGGTGGAGCGGTCACGGTCGTACTGAGCCAACGCTTCGCGTCGCCAAATGACGTCGGTGCGCGCACGCGCAGCGTCCGACCCAGCGAAGCGAGTCCAGGTGCCGCACGGAGTCGTCGTGTATGCCATCGGCGATATTCACGGCCGCGCGGACCTGCTGGCCGAACTGCACGAGGCAGTGACTGTCGACTCCGCCGCGCGCGCGGCTGCAAGGCGGGTACTCGTCTATTTAGGAGACTATGTCAGCCGAGGCCGACAGAGCCGCCGCGTGGTCGACATGCTGCTCGAGCCTGGGCCGCCGGGATTCGAGCGCGTGCGGCTGTTGGGAAACCACGAGGAACTTGTGCTCCGGTTTCTCGATGGAGACTTGGGAGCCGGCATGCAATGGCTGGACCACGGTGGCGATGCGATGCTGGAGGATTACGGCATCGACGTCCGAGGCTCCGGCGTCGGCGAATGCTCCCGGCTCGCGTCGCTACGGGAGCGTTTGCAGGCAACGCTCCCGCGCGAGCATGACGCGTTCTTCCGGTCCCTGCGCACCCGCCACCAGGAAGGTGACTTCGGGTTTGTGCACGCCGGCGTGCGGCCTGGCGTGCCCTTTGCAAGACAGTCGGCGCAGGATTTGATCTCAATTCGCGCGCCCTTTCTCGAGTCCTGCGAGGACCACGGTCTTGTGATTGTTCACGGACACAGCATCAGCGAAACGCCAGAGGTGCGCCACAATCGCATTGGCATAGACACCGGCGCCTATTGGAGCGGCGTGCTCAGCTGTCTCGTCCTGGAGGGGACCGAGCGCGCGTTCCTGCAGACCGCCTCGCGCACCCGGGACTCCGGGGCCTGTCCACGCTCGGAACGAAGCGAGCTTTCGTAACGCCGCATGGTGCACTATTACATTTACTATCGCATCGATCCAGCATCGCTGCTGCAGGTGACGCGTGCCGTGGGCGCGATGCTCGAATCGATGGAACGCCTGACGGGGGTGCGCGGCCGCTGGATGCGCCGTCGCGATGATCCGACGACTTGCATGGAGGTCTACGAAGGGGTTGTCGACGAGGCTGTGTTCGAAGCAGCATTGGCCTCACTCGCCGCAGTAACGGCTGCGATCGGGCTCGAACGGCACCTCGAGTGCTTCACGGACGCCAGCGTCGGGCCACCCGCCTCCGTCTGACGGGCGCGCGTGTACCGCCCACGCACCTGGCGGGTCTTGCCTTCGCGCTCTCGTGCGCGTGGCTCGGCACAAACCACGGAGATCAGATTCGCGCACGAGAGTTCGTGCAGTACCCGGGAAAGCGATTCGGGCGTCAGGTTCAGGCGCGAGGCCAGAACCTGCTTGGAGATCGGCAAGCTCAGGCTGGATTCGTCCTCGGTCTTTTCCTGCTGCGCATGGAGTTGCAACAGGTAACCGATGACTCGCTGGGCGCCGGACCGCAACGAGTAGGCCTCGACATCTGCGACCAGGGAATGAAGGCGGCGCGACAGACCAGCGAGCATCGCGCGCGCGAAGTTGCTGTCCGTCCGAAGCAGGTCAAATACGGTCTGCTTGGGGATCTGCAGCAGGAAAGCGTCCGATAGCGCCTGGGCGAACACAGGATACGGACGTCCCATGAACATGAGCGCCTCTCCGAAGCTCTGGCGTGGGCCAATGATTTCGACGACCTTCTCGTTGCCCTGGGCAGAAGCAAACGCCAGCTTGATCTGCCCGCTGACCACCGTAAAAAAGCCGTGCGATTCCTCGCCCTGGTGAAACAGGATTTCCCCCTTGGGCAAATGGCGCGTGCGCGTCTGCGCCGCGATGCACTCGACCTGCACCGCGGCCAGTTCCTGAAAGAGGGGCAGCCGCGCCAAAAGCGAAGCAATACCGGGTCGGTCGACCCGCGGAAGACGCTCTACGCTCATTGCCGCATGCCTTGCGTTTCGTTAGGCAATTTCCAGAAGCGCTAGACACGCCCGGGGCCGCGTAGCAGGCACCGTTCGATGGGCCGCCGTTCGGCCAAAGGCGGCATTGCTGGCGCCGCCTCCATTATCGGCTATTGCCTGGGTCGCTTGTCGATGACGCGCTTGGCCTTGCCCACCAGTGTGCGTTCGATGCGCTCTGTCTCGACCACGTGCAATTCGGCGCTGACCCCGATGAGCGACTTTATATGCCCGGTAACCTCGCGCCCGATCGCGTTGCGCTCGGCTTCGCTCAGCCGTCCGGACAACTCCGGCTTGACCTCGACATAGACGTCGAGCCGGTCAAGATGGCCCTCGCAGCTCAACTGCAACTGGTATTGCGCGCACAGGTTCGCGTTCCTGAGCAGGATGTCCTCGATCTGGGTCGGAAATACGTTGACGCCGCGCACGATCAGCATGTCATCGCTGCGGCCGCTGATCCGTTCCATCCGTCGCATCGTGCGCGCGCTGCCCGGCAGCAGCCGGGTCAGGTCGCGCGTGCGGTAGCGAATGATTGGCATCGCCTCCTTGGTAAGCGAGGTGAACACCAGTTCGCCGTGTGCGCCGTCGGGCAGAACCGCACCGGTGTCCGGATCGATGATTTCCGGATAAAAGTGGTCCTCCCACAGGTGCGAACCGTCCTTGGATTCGATGCATTCGCTGCCTACGCCCGGACCAATGGCTTCCGACAGGCCGTATATGTCCAGCGCGTCGATGCCGAGCCGGGCTTCGATCTCCTTGCGCATGCCCTCGGTCCACGGTTCGGCGCCGAACACACCCACGCGAAGCTTCGTATCGCCGGCGCGCACGCCTTGGCGCGCAAGCTCGTCGGCGATGGTGAGCGAGTACGAGGGCGTGCACAGAAGGACGGTTGGGAGGAACTCCCGGATCAACAGCACCTGCTTCTCGGTCTGTCCGCCGGACATCGGGATTACGGTCGCGCCCAGCGCCTCGCCGCCGTAGTGGGCGCCCAGGCCGCCAGTGAACAGGCCATAGCCGTAGGAGTTCAGGATGATGTCGTCGGGTCCCACGCCAGCGGCGCGCAGGCAACGGGCCATCAGGCCGGCCCAAAGCGCGATATCGCCCCGCGTGTAGCCGACCACGGTCGGCCGGCCGGTCGTGCCAGACGAGGCATGCACGCGCACGACCTGGCGCATGGGCACGGCGAACATCCCGTACGGGTAGTTCTCTCGCAGATCGGCCTTGGTCGTGAACGGAAAGCGCGCCAGGTCGGCCAGATCCTTCAGGTCCGACGGGTGCAAGCCCGCTTGTTCGAACGTCTTGCGATAATGCGAAACGTGGTCGAAGACATGTTGCAAGGACCACTTCAGCCGCTTCAGCTGCAGAGCCTGCAGTTCGTCGCGGCTGGCGGTCTCGATCGATTCGAGGTCCGCCTTCGCTGCGCTTCCCATGGTTTTCCTCCGTCAGTCAACGATGCGGTTCGGCGATCGCAACGGTCCAAATTAGTACAGCAGGACCCACTCGCCGTTCTTCACCTCCAACATGCGGAAGGCGGACAGATCGAGGCCCATGTGGTCGCTTGCCGAAAGGCTGACCTTGCCCCCGGTGCCGATGTAACCCTTGGTCGCTTCGAGGGCGTCGCGCACCGCGGCCTTATCCGTGCTGCCGGCGCGCTTGATCGCGTCGACCACCAGCATGAGCCCGTCGTAGGCGTGACCGCCGAAGGTGGACACGTCCTCCTGGTACCGCTCGCGGTAGGCCTTGGTATAGGCCACTACGACTGGCTTCTGCGGATCGTTCGCCGGCAGCTTTTCGGCCACGAGTAGCGCGGCCGCCGGCAAGCGGACGCCTTCGGCCGCGGCGCCGGACAGCCGGATGAACTCTTCCGAGGCGACCCCGTGGGCGTGGTAGACCGGCATCGTCAGCCCCAGCTGGCGCACGTCCTTGTTCACGATAGCAGGACCCTGGCCGAGGCCGAAGACAAACAGCGCCTGCACGTCCGGCGTGTTCTTGATCTTGGTCAGCTGCGGGCTCATGTCCGTATCCTTAGGGCCGTAGGTTTCGTCGGCGACCAGGGTAATACCCATTCTTGCTGCCATCGCCTCGGTTTCCTTCCGGCCCGACTGGCCGAAGCCACTCGTTTCAGACAGCAGCGCCACCTTCGTCAGGCCGCGCTTCTTCATATCTTCGAAGACCTTTTCGGCCGCCATGCGGTCGGTGTGGGGTGTCTTGAACACCCACTTTTTCACCGGCTCGATGATTACCACAGCGCCGGCCAGCGAGACAAAGGGCACGCCGGCCTTTTCTGCCAGTGGAACCATGGCCATCGTGCTTCCCGTGGTGCTGCCCCCGATCAGAACGTCGACC
Source organism: Burkholderiales bacterium (assembly GCA_900290295.1). Lineage (GTDB taxonomy): Bacteria > Pseudomonadota > Gammaproteobacteria > Burkholderiales > Burkholderiaceae_F > GJ-E10. The sequence goes on along the minus strand of OMSW01000235.1, from coordinate 12,959 downwards.
TTGTCGTCCTCGATCAGGCGCTTGGCAAAACTATTGGCCTTGGTGGCATCCGTACCATCATCGTAGTGCACCAATTCCAATTGCCGGCCAAGAACGCCGCCCTCCTTGTTGATTTTCTCGACATAGAGCTCGAGCGTCTTGAGCTCGGGATCGCCGAGGAATGCGGCCGGCCCCGTCACCGACAGCACCGAACCGATCTTGATCGGATCGGCTGCGGACGAGGTGTACGCGAAACCGAGGCCGAATGCTACGGTGGCCACGGCGCCAAGGTATTGCGCCAGTTTTTTCATGTCCCCTCCTGTTTATGCGTTGCGCGACCAAATGAAAGTTATTGTCTTGCCGCTCAGATGCCCAGATACGCTTCCCTCACCCGTTCGTTCGTCAGCAGCGCCTTGCCGCTGCCTGAGAGCACGACTTTCCCGGTTTCGATGACGTACGCGTGGTCAGCTATGGCCAGCGCGGCGTGGGCGTTCTGCTCGACCAGGAAAATCGTCATCGCCTGCTTGCGCAACTCAATGATCGCATTGAAGATCTCTTCGACCAGCAGCGGCGCCAGGCCCATGGAGGGCTCATCGAGCAGCAGCAGACGCGGGCGCCCCATCAGCGCACGGGCGATGGCCAGCATCTGCTGTTGGCCGCCGGACAGGGTACCGGCCGGCAGACGGGACTTCTGCTGGAGGATGGGAAACATGGCATACATGCGCTCCATGTCCTCGGCGATGCATTTGCGGTCGCGGCCAGTGTACGCACCGAGGCGCAGGTTGTCCGCCACCGAGAGCGGGCCGAAGACCTGGCGTCCCTCCGGCACATGGCAGATACCCAGGCGCACGCGTTTGTCAGGACGCAGCCGGATGATGTCCGCGCCGCCGAACCAGACGCTGCCGCCGCTTGCCCGCTGCACGCCGGAGATCGTGCGCAGCAGCGTCGTCTTGCCGGCGCCGTTGGCGCCCACCAACGCCACCAGCTGACCCGTGCGGATGCTGAGATTGACGCCGCGCAGGGCGGCGATGCGCCCGTAGTGACTCGACAGCTCGCGGATTTCCAGCAGCAGCGGTCCGGGCCGGCCCTCGGCTGCCGGTTCGGCTTCATGGGTGAGGCCCAAGCCGATAGGCCCTGGCGCAAGATTGCCGATGCGCGACATCAGGGCCCGGAACTCTGCCTGCACGCTGGCCATTTCCTCCTGGTTGACAGCGAAGGCGACATCGATCTCATCCCCGTCGGCGTCGCGCAGTGACGGGCTCGCCACCTGGAACAGGAGCGTCTCCTCGCGCTGGACGTGCCGCTGCATGATCTTAACGTAAGCCGTCAATGCTGCCTGGGGAATTGCGCAATGCCTTCGGGATAGCGGTCGGCCAGGTAGCGCTGCCCGTCGCGCAGCTCGGCGAGCAGGCCAGAACAGGCGGCATGCTCGCTTTCGAACTCGGCGATCAGCGCGTCGCCTTCGCTGGTGCGCCGGCGTATGGCGCGGTAGAGCAAATCCTGCTTCTTGGGCTGATGCACCTGCTCCACATATCGATCGAGGTAATCGAAGATCAGGCCGAAGAGCTCGAGGTCGCGCGGCTTGTCCGTATCGCCGAGCTGGCGGCATAGTTGCTCGAGCGTCGTGGTGAGCGGCCACATGCCGCGATGGTCTTCGCTGACGCTCTCCAGGGCTGCGCTCATGCCGCTTTACCGAGATAGGCCGCGATCACATCCGGATTGCTGCGAACTTCGCGTGCCGTGCCTTCGGCCACCTTCTTGCCGTAGTCGAGCACGAGGATGCGGTCCGAGATGTTCATCACCATCTTCATGTCATGCTCGACCAGCACGACGGTCACGCCGCTGTCAGCGATTTTCTTCACCAGCATGTCGATCTCGCCCGTCTCCTTCGGATTGAGGCCCGCGGCGGGCTCGTCCAGAAACACGACGCGCGGTCTTGCCGCCAGGGCGCGGGCGATCTCGAGGCGCTTGAGCGCGCCGTAGGGCATGGCACCGGCAGCGCTGTCGATATAAGCATCGAGACCGACGTACTGCATCAGCGCGGCCGCCTCGGCGGCCTGGGCGGCGTCGGCGCGGCGCAGGGACGGCCAGCGCAACATGCCCTTGAGTAGATTGCTGTCGAGCGCCAGGTGGGCGCCGACCATGACGTTTTCGCGCGCCGTCATGTTCATGCAGATCTGTAGATTCTGGAAGGTACGCGCTATGCCCTTGCGTGCCAGCCGATGCGGCGCCTGGCCGGAGATGGTGCAACCGTCGAGACGAATCTCGCCGCTGCATGGCGCGTAGACGCCGGTAATAAGGTTGAACAAGGTGGTCTTGCCGGCGCCGTTGGGTCCGATTATCGAATAGACAATGCCGGCATCGACGCTGAAGCTGACGGCTTGCACCGCCATTACTCCGCCGAAGGCCTTGCTCAATTCCTGGACTTCGAGCAAGGCCATCCCTATCTCCGCGCGAATCGCGCCGCCAGCGTTGGCACCAGGCCGCGCGGGAGTACAACCATGAACAGCACGAGGATGACGCCGAAGGCGACCGTTTCCCAACCCTCGAAGGTGGCCAGCGCCTGGGGCAAAGCCGTCAGCAACACCGCGCCGACGACCGAGCCGAGCACCGAGGCCATGCCGCCGACCACCACCATGGTCACGAGTTCGATCGAGTGGGAAAAATCGGCGACGTTGGGCGTGACGAAGCCAATGTAATGCGCCGCGAGGCTTCCCATAATGCTGGCGAAAAAGGCCGAGAAGACGAAGATCGCCATCTTGTAGCGCGCGACGTCTACGCCCGCGCCTTGCGATGCCACCTCCGAACCGTGCAATGCGCGCAGGGCGCGGCCGAAGGGTGAGTCCATCAGGTTGCTGCAGGCCCAGACGCTGAACATCAGGTTGGCGGCGAAAACCCAGTACCACTGCTTCTCACCGCTGAGCTCGAATCCGAACAGGACCAGGGGCGGCACCGTCATGCCGTCCGGGCCGCCGGTGTACGCCGCCTCGTTCTTCAACACGATGGTGATGACGATTCCCAGTCCGAGTGTGGCCATGGCCAGGTAATGGCCGCGCAGCCGGAAGATCGGCTTGGCAACCAGCGCCGCCAGCGCCGCCGCGGCAACCGCCCCTGCGGCCAGCGCCGCCAGCGGGTGCCAACCGAACTGGGTCGGTAAAATCGCCGAGGCATAGGCGCCGATGCCATAGAAACCTGCATGGCCGAGGCTGATCTGGCCGGCGAAGCCGATCAGCAGATTCAAGCCCAACACGACCACGGCGTTGATCGCCATGCGGACGGCAAGGTCGTAGTAAAACGCGTTGGGCAGCAACAGCGGCAGCAACAGCAAGATGGCGCCCAGCAGGAGGATGCCGCGACGTTTCATACGCGCTCCGTCACCTTGGCGCCGAACAAGCCCCGCGGCATAAAAAAGAGAATGACGAAGATCAACAGAAAGGGGACCGCATCCTTGTACGCCGAGGAGATGTAGCCGGCGGCCATGGCCTCGACGATGCCCACCAGAAGACCGCCGGCCAGCGCGCCGAGCCCGCTGCCGAGACCGCCAACGACCGCCGCGACAAAGCCCTTGAGGCCGAGCATGATGCCGACATCGTAGGAGGTCATGGTCAGCGGCGTCAGCAGGATTCCGCCGACTGCGCCCATTGCCGCCGATAGGGCGAAGCTCACCAGCAACACCCATTTCGTGTCAATCCCGACCAGCTGTGCCGCCACCGGGTTGCAGGATGTTGCCAGGATCGCTTTGCCGGCGAGCGTGTGGCGGAAGAAAAACCAGAGCGCGACGACAATCGCCGCGGTAACGCCCAACACCCACAGGCATTGCCACTGGAGCACGGCGCCGCCGACGACGATCGGCGCGCCGCTGGTAAACGGTTCGAAAGTGAACGTACCTTTGCCGAGCCAGATCTGGATCACGCCTCGGATGACCAAGGAAGCGCCAATGGTGATGATGATCAGGCTGACCACCTCGGCGCCCTTGGCCGGCTCGATCGCTAGCTTCTCCACCAACATGCCCACCAAGGCCGGCACCGCTATGGCCAACGCAACGGCCACGGGCAGCGGCAACCCCGCATGGGTGAAATAGACGGTGAGCATGCCGCCGAGCATGATGAATTCGCCCTGGGCAAAGTTGATGACGTTGCTGGCGCTGTAGATCAGCGTAAAGCCGAGGGCGGCAAGAGCGTAGGTTGCACCGACCGTGAGGCCGGAGATCAGGAATTGCAGGAACTGTGAGGACATCAGGTTCTCCGTGCGCGGGACCCGCGGCCGCGTCCTTGCCCTATTCGCTCCGCCGGTCGCTTGCCCATATCGGTCCGCCGGGCGTCACCGATCCGCCGAACGTGCGGCGCAACTCCTGCGCATAGAGTCGCGAACCCGTGTACTTCACTAGCGCCGCCACGCCCCGCTCGCACGATCGGAACACGCAGACCCCGGCATCCATCAGTTTGTCGGCCATCGGGTCGTACCGCGTGCCACCGTCGACAATGCCGACAACCGGCTTATGCGTCGC
>OMSW01000235.1:0-8463 GCA_900290295.1 Burkholderiales bacterium | reverse complement strand
AAGCCAGCGCGCGCCGACTCGTCAAGCGTCCGCATTGCCGGCGATACGGGATCGAGGCCGACCACCACGGCATCGATGCTCGGATCCTCGAGCATCGCCTGGGTGCATTGCGTATGGGCCTCATCGTCCGCGCCCGGGTTGATGTCGAAGGGATTGCGCACTTCCATCAGCGCATCCAGCTTCTTGGCGATCAGAATTTCGGCCAATCGCGCCACCGTGGCATCACCCAGCGGTGCCATCTCCATCGAGAAGTCCTCGCCGCGGATACTGTCCGCGATGCCCACGGTCTCGAAGCCGGCACCGCTGATTGCGCCGAGCCGGTTGCTGCCGATCTTCTTGTCGTGCAGTGCCGTCGCGATGTAGAAGAGGTCGTCGAACTCGGTGATTCCCCTGACCACCAGTGCGCCGGCCTGCTGGAGCACCGCCTCGCAGACGGCGTGATCGCCTGCGATAGATGCCGTGTGGCCGAGCGCCGCGACGCTGCCCTCCGACGTGCGGCCCGCCTTGTACACCACAACCTGCTTGCCCTTGATGACGGCTTGGCGAACGGCACGCGCAAAAACCAAGCCGTCGAGGTCGCGGAACCCCTCGACGTAGACGCCGATGGCGTCGACCTCGTCGTCGTCGGCGAAATAGCTCAGCAGGTCGCCATGCGTCAGGTCGCTCTGGTTGCCCACTGCCACCATGTACGCGGGGTCGAGCCACGGGTTATGGCTAAGGCGCATAACCATGAACGCCCCGCTCTGGCTGATCAGCGCCGAATTGCGGCGCTCCCTCTTGCGGGTCCTGGGCAGGCGCTCCTGCGGAATGAACCAGGAATCGTAGTGACCGGGGTGCGACACCACGCCCAGGCAGTTGCCGCCAAGGAAGATCGGACCGCCCCCCTCGCGCAGGTGCGCCGCTTGGATGCGGCCGCCCATGCGCGCCGCCGCGTCCTTGTTCTTCTGTGTCTCGCCAAGGCCGCCCGGAATCAGCATCACCGATTCGGCCGCGTCGAGCGCGATGATCTCATCGACTAGCTCGAATACCGCATCAGCGGCGACTGCGACCACGAACAGGTCCAGTTTTCGTTCGAGCGCCGACAGGCTTTTGACGCACTTGACGCCGTCTATCTGCGTCTCTCCAGGACGGATGACGACCATCTTGTCCTTGTCGTAGCCGCTGGCGAGCAGGTTCTTAAGAATGATTCGGCCGAAGTTCATCTTGCTAGCCGAAGCGCCGATGAGTCCGATCGACTGCGGGTGCAGCAGCTTGCCGATCTTGGCGATGGGCCTGGGCGCGGGCATCGGTGCCGCCTTGCCGAAGCGGCAGGCGCTGCCGCTCGCTACCAGTGGATTGCAACCGAAATGGAGCACGAGCTCGTCGAGGACATTGTTCGCGTTCCGGCCGCCCGGCCCGTACGCATTGCCGAGCGCGATCATTGCACCAAAGAGCGCGTGCAGCTGCTCATCGGAGATGGCACACGCCCCCGTCGCCGTACTGGTTAGCTTTCGGTAGGCGAAGCTGCGCTGGAACAACTTGAAAAAATTGTCGGCATCCGTGAGCACCACCGAGGCCGTGACCATCGCCTGGCCGGCGCGGAAGGCATCGATGCCAACGTCTCGGTCCGCCCCGCCCAGCCCCGCGCTGAGGATCATGCCGAATTCGCGCATATTGCGCACGCCGACGAACATTTCCGCGCCGGCCACACTCGACTTTGGCAGGACGTCCATACCGGCGCATGCCATCAGGCGCGCGATTTCGGCGGGCGAAAGTTGCTTCCTGCCCTCTGACTCCGCGAACGTTAGCAGCGCGTCGACCCCCTTGAAATCGATGTTTGCTGTCAACGATCCGTTGCTGGCCATTCGGTGCTGTCTTTCCATTTCGCGTCTTGTCGATTACCTGTCAGCCGCTAGCCCGCTGCCGAAACCGCGACCCGTTCGACGAAGGCGCGGCGCTGCGGCGCTCGAAGCCGAAGGAGGGAATCGCCACTGCGTATTTCCCAGCCTCGACCAAGCCCGTCGCCAGGATGCCCGATGCGAGCACTACGCCCTGACCACCCCGCCCATGCAGACGAATTTCGTACACCGGCTCGTCCCTTCCTTGCTTCGTTGCCGTTGCGACGGCGCCGACGATTCGGCCATTGGGCTGCGAACCGTACCAGACCACTTACTTGCTTGCGCTCCGGCTGACTGGATCCCAGCCCGGCTTGATGCCCTGCCCCGGCACGCCCTGGCCGCGCACCGGCAACCTGGGCAGGGCGAAGCCTTGCAAAAAGGCGGCCTCACAGATGAGGGCATATTTGCAGCGCCAGCCGGCCACCGCTGCCAACGCCCCGGCGGCCACGGCCATGACAGGCGATCCGGTCCACCCGGCCAGCAGTGCCAGCAGCACCGGGATCGCGTTGCCGACCCAGCGAAAATTTGCATCGATGCGTTGGAGCGCCTTGATCGCGCCGGCCGGCGCCCCGTCTTTTTCCAGCGCGGCGAGATAACGCCGCCAGGCGAACAGGCGTAGCACGGCAAGCAGCGCCAGCAGGAAACTTGCGTCGATCAACTGCGGCTGGATCCAGCTTGCACACGCGAGCAGGCCCGCGCCTTCGGTGAGCCCGGTCGCAACCACCAGCGGCAGGCAGCGGGGATGGCGCCAGGCCGGTATTCCCTTGTTGGCGGTCAGGATGCGCGCCTGCGCGTAAAGAAAGGCCAGGCCAAGCAGGCCCGTTGTCGCGGTCAGCACGCGCTGGCCATTCCACAATGCCAGGAATCCGGACCCGAACAGCAGCATCGCCACGATCGACTCGCGCGTCATCCAGGACGTTGCGCCATGGCGGAAGGTGTTGATCGCACGCCAGGGGCGGCCGATCTCGAACCAGACACAGGTCAGGCCGAAGGCAATTAACGCCATCCCGGCGCCGAGCAGGACGCGCACCTCACCGCCCATCAACCCGACGAAGGACACCCACAGCAGCAGGCCGCCGCCGCAACCCCCGGCGATGAAATTGCCGGCGGCGCGCCAATCCCAGTTGGTCTGTAGGCGCGGCGAAATGCGTTCGGATCTCTGCGCAAGCGGACGCATTGGTGTACTCATTTGCGGTTCCACACGTAATACACCGAGGGATCTGTGTCCAGTTCCTCGTGCATGCGGAAGTGCTCCGTCTGCGTCAGCAGCTGCGAGACGTTGCTGTCGGCGTCGGCGATATCGCCGAAGTGCATCGCGCCCGATATGCACGCGTTGACGCAGGCGGGCGTGACTTCCGGATCGCGGCCCGGAACTTGGCCGGTACGGGAAGCCTGGTCGATGCGATCCTTGCAGAAGGTGCATTTGGTGGCAACCCCGAGTCGCGCCGGATCGAAACCTGCCACCTCGGAGGCCATCGGTTGATCGCCATAGGCGTAGCACACCTCGTGTACGACCGAGCGCGCCTCGTAGGGACATGCCATGATGCAGTTGCCGCAGCCGATGCAGATGTCGTAGTCGATCGTCACCAGGCCGTCTGCGCGCTTTTTGGTCGCCGTCGTCGGGCAGACTTCCTCGCACGGTGGATTGGCGCAATGCATGCACGCCATCGGCACGAAGCTGCGCCGCACGTCCGGGAATTCGCCGCTTTCGATATCCAGCACATGACGCCATTGCACGCCGGGCGGCGTCGCGTTCGCGGTCTTGCACGCGGCCGTGCAGGTCTGGCAGCCCACGCAGCGCCGCAAGTCAATGACCATGGCGTAGCGCGTCATGTCCTCGCCTGCATGCGACGCACCGCCACGCGCACGATGTCCGAACCCGACCCGGTGGCGTCGGTCAACTCCAGCGACATCGGCGCAATGGTGTTGAGGCTCGGCAATTCGAGGTCCTTGGCAAAGGGCGTTGCCCAATGGTCGAACTGACCGGTGAGGACCAAGGTGTCGGGACGTATGCCCTGCACCAGTGCCGCCTTGCCGTAGGTAGCGCCGATGTGGGAGCGGATCTCGACGCGGTCGCCCTCGGCGATGCCCAGACCGGCAGCGGTCTTCGCATTCATGATGACGCCGGTGTGGCCGCGCATGTTTTGCGCGATCTCGTGCATCATCGCAATGCCCGCGTTGCCGCCGGCATGGTATTGCATGCTTTTGGTGGCCAGCAGCCAGAACGGGAAATCCTCGACCTTGGCTCCCGCGTTTGTCAGGCTTCGCTCCCAACGTGCCGGTATGTCGTGCCATTGCGGCAGCGCCCGGTACTCGGATAGTTGCTCGTCCCACCAGGCCATGCGCTTCTCGTGCAGGCGATTGCCCAGTTCGCGCCCCACACGCAGCAGGCGCTCTTGGTAAGGCAGTTCATAGCGCAGGCCCTGGCGCTCTAGGGTCGGCGTCAGGTACCACTGCAGGCGCGACATCGGGACGGCGTAGAAGCCATGCTCCTTGAACCAGTCCAGACCATGCTCCTGCTTGCCGGCGGACAGCGTTACCGAGGCCGCGCGGCAGACCGCGTCCCAGATCTGTTCCGGCGCCGGTTCCCGCGCCGGATCCAGGCGATAGTCATAGCCTTCGCCCTTGAGCGGCGAGACGCCGGCGACGCCGCGGTTGAGTGCCGCGACATACGACTCGAGCAGGCCGGTACGCTTGGCAAGTTCCGTGCTGATCCAAGTGAAGTCGCGGGCCTCGCCCTGCGGTTCCACCGCCTTTTGCCGCAGCACCACGCCCTTGTAGTCCCAGAACTGCTCCATGTACTTTGTGCCGCCCATGCGGATCATCTGGGTGGACTCCAGATCCGTTGCCTCGGGGAGCAGCAGGTCGGCCATGTAGTTGGTTTCATCGACCGTACAAGCGAAGCAGACCAAGAAAGGGAAGCGGGCGACGATCTCGGCCAGCCGCCTCGTGTCCCAGAAGGAAATGGCCGGATTGGAGCGAAATACGATCCAAACCTCGGGCAACGTCGGCGTCGGCATATTCCAGTCCGCCGGCCGCTCCTGCTGGAACATCCAGGCCAGTTGGGTCGGGCCGAGGGCCTGGCTCCAGGCACCGTTGTGACCGACGATGGGCACCAGCGTCTGGTGCAAGTTGCGGGTTGACGGTGCCGATTGCCAGTGTTCCCTGTCAGTGGGATTGAAATGCTGCACCATGAAACCGTCTTCGCCGGGCTTGACGCTCAGATGTCGGTTGTCCTGGGGGCGGTTCAGCCGGACTGTGGTGCCAAGGAGGCCGCCGGGGTTCTCCAGCGCGCCTACCAGCGCCGCCAGCACGGTGCGGGCCCAGCAGCATTCGTAGGCGCCCCAGCCGTTGTTTACCGACTTGCCCAGCGTCACTGCCACCGGCCGAAGGGGCAGCGTCTGCCCGTCGATCTCGATGGTGGCGCCGATGCTGGCGTTGTCCAGATACTCGCCGGCAATGCGGCGGATGGTGGCCGCCGATACGTCGCAAACCATCGCCGCCCATTCCGGCGTGTACTTGCCAAATTGTTCGCACAGCATCTCGTAAGCGGTCGCGCCCTCCACGTCGAGGAATTCGCGACGAGCCCGGTCGGCGTCGACAACCACGGCGCGGGCGACGCGGTAGCGTCCGGCCACTGCGGGCTTTGCCCCCGGCGCGTCAAAGGCGACGGGCGTACCGGAGATTTCGTCCCAGACCAGCGGTTTGCCGCTGTCCGCATCACGCAGGTAAAGACCGTCGGGCGCCACCAGGTATGGCGAGGACGTGCGGTCACGCAGGAAAGAAATGTCGAGTTGTGCCAAGCCATGCTCGCGCACCAGGACATGAATCAGAGCAAACAGAAACGCCGCATCAGTCTTAGGCCGGATCGGCACCCATTCCGCGGAACAGGCACTTGTCACCGAAAGGTGCGGTTCCACCGCAACGCGCTTGTAGCCGCGCACACGCGCGTCGGCGTGGCGCAGCACCGCACAGGGCCCGCCCGTCACATCGACGTTGGCGCCGAGCGAGATGACGTAGCGCGCATTTGGCGTATCGGCGGCCACGGTGAAGGCGCGATGCCAGAACTCGCCGTACAGATGCTCGGAATGGACGCACTTGACGCCCTGACCCGAGCCAAAGCTGTAATCGATCGGGCCCCAGGCCGAAAGCCATGCGGGAAACGTGCCCATGTAGTTGGCCGGCGTGCCCCCGTGACCAAAGCTGGCGGCGACCCGCGGCAGCCCGGCTTCGTCGAGCAGGCCCTTGGCGCGGACGGCGTTGAGCTTGGCCGCTACCGTATCGAGCGCCTCCTCCCACGATATCGGTACAAAGCCGGGATCCTCGTTGCGCCCCTTGTTCGGATTGGTGCGCTTCATCGGCGTCAAAACACGATTCGGGTTGTAGGTCTTTTGCACCAGTCCATAGGCCTTGACGCACACCCGGCCGCGCGCCGGATGGATGTCCTCGGCGTCGAAGTTCGGCTCGATGTCGGTGGCAACGCCGTCTTCGACCTTGACCTTCATGAAGTCGGGCCCCGAAACGCAGTTGTAGCAGAACGTCGGGACGTGCTCGACCGTCTTGGCTTGCGACATTTCCCCTCTTGTCTCAGGAATAACTGCACTCGGGCTGCGCGTAGACGCCAGAGCGCTGATTGCGCAGGCTACCAATCAGTGTCAACCCCACTGCTTCGGCAACCCGTTCGGCGCGTCGTGTAACAGAACAACATATACGATACGGACCAACATACACGATACCGACGCATAGCCAATGACTTGGATCACATGGAAACCGTATAGTCAGGCAAAGGGCAATTGTCGTGGCGTGATACGGAAAACTGCGATACCGGCCCAAAACCTCTGTACCGTCGCCAGTGCACAGTGAGTGCGAAGCGACCAACGGATGGACCGGCAAGCACGCGTCGCGCCGTATCGGGACGAGTTGTCTAGTAGGGGGAAACCATGAAAAGCACCTTGGTTACGGGCTTGTCTGCAACGCAGCGCATTGCAATTGACACGCCGCGGACCATTGATTTCCTCGGCGAGGAGCTGCGCGTGTACGACACGCCGTCGCTACTCTATGACTTCGAGGTGGCCTGCCGCGAACTGCTGCTCGCGCACCTGGACAGCGGCGAGGACTCCGTCGGCAACAGCGTCAACATGAGTCACGTCGGCGCGACCTTGCGCGGCATGAACGTGACCATTACCGTGACCGTGAGCAATGTCGACGGGCGCCGTGTGAGCTTCGATCTGCTGGCAAAGGACGACGTAGAGGAGATCAGCCGCGGCAGCCATATCCGCTTTGTCGTCGATGTCGAGAAACTACGCGCCAAGGTAGCCGCCAAGGCGGCCAAGGTCGGCAAGTAAGCGGCGCTAGCGCCGCGCCGGCGGCGGTTGGACGCCGTCGCATAGCGCCCGAATGTCCTCGGGCACCGGCACGGCTTCGATGTCGGTTGGCTCGGACCCGACGCGCCGCACGAAGACGCGAATCTCCTCGCACACCACCAGCAGTTCGTCGCCGCGGAATATCTCGTGGTGCATCACGAAAGTCTTCCGTCGCCATTCCTTGATCGAAGAGCGGATCGCGAGTCGATCGCCCCAGCGCGCCGCCGCGATGAATTTCACGTGCAGATCCACCAGTGGTGTTCCGACAATGCCCGATTCGCGCTCCAATTCGTGCCATGGCGGCACGCCCGCTGCAATGAAGAACGCGTGGCCCGCGGCGTCGATCCAGCGCAGGAAATTGGGAAAAAAGACGATGCGTGCCGGGTCGCAGTCGCCGAACTCCACCTGGACCGGGAATACGCTTATATGACCCATGACAGGCGAACCCGTTGGCCTTGCATTAGCCAGCGAGGCGAAGGAGCAGCCGACGAATTAGGCTCACGGTAACCCGGCGTCGGTATAGGCTGGACGCGACCGTCGTTTCCATGATGTTGACTTGCTCCTCAAACCGTTTGTCCACCTGCGCCAAGAACGATTCGTCGAGCCGCTTGCCGCGCAGATTTTCCAGGCCACCGAGGCGCAAGGGAAACGAGTTGGTGCCGGTGCAGGCAACGCGCAGATCGTCGATGCATCCATCCTTGCAAAGGACCGCCACCGCGACCCCGGCAAGCGCAAAATCGATCGCTGCGCGCAGCCTCACCTTTTCGTACGCGACATGCCAGCCGGGACGCATCGGCACGTGAACCGCAACCAGCAATTCTTGCGGTGCGAGGTTGAGGAAGTTGATGCCGTCATCGGCGTACAGCTGTGCCAGCGGTGCGCGACGAACGGCGCCCGTCCCGGCAATCTCGACCTCGGCATCAAGGACCAGCAGGGCGGGGGCGAGATCGCCGCTGAACGCCGCAAAGCAGCGTGTGGCCTTGCGGGCAACGCGACAGCCATCGCCGAGCAGCTTCAGGCAATAGTTGTTGGCGCTGCGCCAGCTCTCGCTCTGGTTGTAGTAGCGGCAGCGGGTATCCAGGCAAAGGTTGCCGCCGACGGTTGCGGCCACTCGATGCGTCGGCCCGGCGATGCACAGTGCCGCCTGCGCGAGCACCGGTGCCCGGTCCAGCACCTCGGGGGATTGCGCCAGGTCCTCCAGAGTGGTCGCGGCGCCGATCCGA
>OMSW01000236.1 GCA_900290295.1 Burkholderiales bacterium | reverse complement strand
GCTTTTACCGCGTGGCACCTACACCAGCCAGGGCAAAGCCGCCGGGTTCGTGCCGGTACGTGTTGGGAAGACCGAGCCATTCGAGTTGTATGAGGCAGAGAACGCCGTACAGCTGGCGCACCTCGCTGGGGCCGATCGATATGCCGCCGACAGTTTCCAGAAGGCCATGGCTGCGCTGAACCAGGCGCATCAATACCAGTCGCAAAAGCCCGGGCAGAAGCCCGTGATCACCATGGCGCGCGAAGCAGTCGTACGGGCCGAGGATGCGCGCGTCGTCGCGCTGCGCCGCGAGCGGGATGAGGCAGAAGCCGGACGTTTGAACGCCGAGAAGGAAAAAGCGGAAGCGGCCCGAATTCGGGCTCAAGAGGAATCGCGGCAGCGTGCCCAGGCTGAGGCCGACCGCACAGTCGCTGAGACCGCGAAGAAGGAAGCCTTGGAGGCGGCCAATGCAGCCAATCGCGACCGTGCCGCCGCCGAGACCGCTAAGCAGCAGGCCGACCAAGCGCGTCAGGCTGCCGATCAGGCTCGTCAGGCTGCGCTGCTCCAGCAGCGGCAGTTGGCCGCGGAAGCCGATAAGGCGCACCTGGCGGCCGCCGAGGCGGAACGCCAACGTGCGGACGCCGAACAGCAGCAGACTAAGCTCCGGCAGCAGCTCTTGTTTCAGTTGAACCAAATCCTGCAGACGCGCGACACCGCGCGCGGCTTGATCGTCAATATGTCGGACGTGCTGTTCGATACGGCCCAATACACGTTGCGGCCCGGCGCCCGTGAAAAGCTGGCCAAAGTCTCCGGCATCATTCTGGCGCATCCCGGACTGAAGATTGAGGTTGAGGGCCACACCGACAGCGTCGGCGGCGACGACTACAACATGAAATTATCGGAGAACCGCGCGAACGCAGTCCGAACGTATCTGGTGGATCAAGGTGTCGGCCGCGAAAGCGTAACCGCCCGGGGATTCGGCAAGACCACTCCGGTCGCGGATAACGCAACCGCCGCGGGCCGCCAGATGAACCGGCGCGTGGAACTGGTGGTTTCCGGAGAAATCATGGGCACCAGCGTCACCGGCGCTCGCACCTCATCGACGTTTACCAGCAAGCCGCAGTAGAAGCAACCTCAAAGAGGCGCCAGGCGACGTCCGGGACTGCGCCCCGATTTCTGTTCAATCCGGGGAAGGTGTCGTAGCATTCTGCGCGCCGGCACACGCAGCACTCGTGGGGCAATATCGAGAGTTCGTCGTACAGCACCAGGAACACGGCGTGGGTCCAACCAAAACCAGTTTCGTTGGTCTGATGCCGAATTACAAGCTTGCCGACAAATCCGATCGCGCCGCGACAACGCCGTATTTTCCTTGATGGTTCCATGCGCTGGTTCTGGATTCAGCCGAGTAGTCTGCGTGGAAATACTTACCGCGAACCGGTGTGAACCTATGTAATAAATGGTGCGGGATTGGCACTTCAAGCCGGGCTCGGGCTCATGCGTCACAATGTGGAATAGACACGTTTGTGGTCTGCGCGCCGAATGGCGGCATGATTGCTCTCTCTGGACTGAGGGCGAGCCGGCGCGCACCATGAAGTGTCTGGAAAAGCAAATTGCCAAAATCGAGAAGA
>OMSW01000239.1 GCA_900290295.1 Burkholderiales bacterium | reverse complement strand
TGGGGAAGACCAGTACCGCCTTGGCGATCTTCGCAATGTCGGCGGCCACGGGATGAGTTCGGTACAGCGTTTGCAGCGCTTGCGCAGCGCTGCGATCGAGATCTTCCGCCGATGCCGCATTCGCGCGCTCGGGGATTGCCCCGATCGAACCAGCCAGCACGGTAATGAGACTCATAGCAAGAAGGCTGCGTCGATCGATTTACATCCAGAACTCCTTTTATGGTCTTTCCCCCTGCGAGGGGATGCTCCAGCTCAGATCCGGATCGTATTCCGTGATTTTGCGGGCAAGCTCCGCCGTGTCCGGGCCAAGATTCTTCTCAAAGACGATGCCGCCCTGGTTGACCAGGAAGGTCATGACTCCGGAATCACCCCATTTTGCCGGAAATGCCAGCAGGGCGAAGCCGCCACTCATGTGGCCGTCGATGATGTAGTCCTTGGCGCCACCAGGCGCATGCGGGCCCTGGCGCGTGAGAATCCGGAAATAGTATCCATGGTAGGGCGATTGGCGGCCTTGGTGGTCCTTGCCCGTGTAGCCCTCCGCCCGCGCGCGCACCACGAGTAGCCCGAGCGGACTTTGCTCCTCTCCGGCCGCAGTTTCCCAAAAAAGACCGTCGTGCTTGCCGGCACTGCTTTCGAACTTCGACGCGTACTCGCGCAACCCGCCGCCAAGCCGGTCCTTGGATGCGTATTCACGCTGCGCCGCCACGTACGCGCGGCAAACTTCGATCACATTCAATTCGTTGCGGCCGACGCGACGGTCGAGGATCTTCTGCAGGCTTGCCTCGGTGTCGAAGTGCCAACGTTGGCTCTGCTCGATGATCGGGATCGGCAACGACCAGTCCTCCGGCCCGACGATCAACGTCGCTGTGTTCGTGGCCTCGGCCGCGACCCGGTGCGCCTTGTCGTAGGCGTTTACGAACCGATCACGCGCTCTCGCATCGGCGACCCGGTCTCCCGAATGGAGGAGTTTTTGCCCGCTAGGCCCAAGGATCCGAAGCAGCTCGCGCTGATCATTGCGGCGTAGCGCTGCAATCAGCGCATCGGCCGCCTCATCCGGCGTCGCAAAATCCAGTCGTTTCGCTTCGGCCGCAACGGCCGAACTCGGAGCACCAAGTGTCGGGCCTACCGCGGCGATGCCCAGGACGATGGCGAGCAGCCATTGCCCGCCAACACAAGGCCTGCAAGCGCGGACGCGGCAAACAAACGTTTTCATCGGTACCCCTTGCCGCCGCCGGAGGGCGCGGACGTTCGGCTGCTGGCACCGCGCTGCTCCTGCGCGTGCACGTCGGCGCCGCGTCCAAAGGACTCCAGCGCCGGGGGCGAGGCGCGCTCAACGGGAGCGGGGGCATATCGCGGTGCTTCGGCCCTAGGCATGGCCGGCGTTGCGCCCGGAGCATGAACCGGCTCGGGCGCGGTAGCGCCATAGCGCGTGGCGGGCAAGCCGGTCGGAGCGCGCGCGGTTTC
>OMSW01000240.1 GCA_900290295.1 Burkholderiales bacterium | reverse complement strand
CACCGGTGGTGGCGGTCCATACCGCAACGACCAATCGCGGCGCGCCTGCTCTGTGCTTGGTCGCGGCGCTCGGGGTCGTGGTCCGTGAAATCGGCGCGAGCGCGCCTTAGAGCTTGAAAGCCGTCCTGGCTCTGATACCCCTACGCGAAGCATTGCTAGACTGCCAGCATTTGGCCTGGCCGAATATTACCCAGAGCAGTTCCATCCGTAGCATCGAGTCCCAAAAGTACTGAGATCCTTGAAATGTCCGCGCAGCAATATGAAGGTCGCGCGGCAATTTCGGAACGACGAACACGGGGTCGGTTGTTTCGGCAAGAAGCGCTTGGCGGCGTCGGGCAATCGGTAACCGTCTTCAAACAATCGATTCCAAGAAATGAAGAAAAGAGCGGTCCTTCTGGTCATCATTGCGCTCCTGAATGGCTGCGCCGCCGAGAGCGGCCTCAGGAGTAGACAGCTCATGAGCCAAGGTACTAGCGCGGTGATGAGTTCCGACCGAGGCTTGATATTTGGCGAATATTGCGGCCTTGGAGGCTTGTACCTAGCTTCCTCCACCGACAAGAACCTTAGTCTCGTTCCAGGATGGACCGAGGACGATCGGTTCTTCTTTATTAGCTTGCCCGCTGGCACTTACAGCATCGCCTCAATTGGCTGGTATGACGGCCACACATTAGTAGGGCACCCTCCATTAAGGTTTACCGTCGCCCCTAGCAAGGCAACGTATGTCGGAGCAATTTACCCTTCTTGGTGGTTCCGTGGCGCCGGGAAAGCGAGCTGCCCGAGTGGTTGGCCGTCGGCAGTTAAGACCGGTTTCTACGATCAGCCGCAAAATGCCGGCAAGAAAGACGAATGGAAGGTGTACGTTCTCGATCGAGCGGACATCGCCGTCAAGGGCCTTCAACAAACGTATCCGAAGGTCGATCTATCCAAGTACGTGGTGGGCTTGGTCGAATAGCCTACGGTTTTGCCCAGCCATTTCAGCCGGACCGGCCGCGACGGGTGTGGTGTTTTCGGTCAAGGAGTTTTTCGCCGTCGGTCCGCTTTTAGGGCAAGGAGCCGATATCGGAAGCCTGGTGCGCAAGGTCGCTGCCGTTCCTATAATGGCCTGCGTTGCTGGATTCAGCGTCCNNCCGTTGCGGCGTTCCTGATTGCGGCCGTATCTGCCGTTGCCCTCGCCCAGACACCCGCTAACCCGCCCGTGCGAATCCGCGGTACGGTGGAACGGATTGACGGTCAGCTCCTAACAATCAAGACCAACGACGGCCAGAGCATGACCGTGAAACTTGCGGACAATTTCGTTGTCATGGGAATCAACAAGGCGAGCGTTGACGACATCGGCAGCGGCAAGTTTGTTGGTACCACGACCGTGGGCGAGCGCGATGGCGCGCTGGTTGCGCTGGAGGTTCACATTTTTCCGGACAACATGCGCGGTACCGGTGAGGGGCACTACGATTGGGACCTAAGGCCGACCAGCAAGATGACAAATGCTAACGTGGTTCGCGTGACGAGCATCGGCAAGGACCACGTCCTCGAGGTGCAGTACAAGGGTGGAGCGAAAAAGGTCCTGGTGCCGGAGACCGCGGTCATCGTGTCGTTCACGCCGGCCGATCGTAGCGTGCTCAAGCCCGGGGCAGCGGTGTTCGTGAATTCGCAGCGTCAGGCCGACGGGAGCTTGAGCGCGCCGCGCGTAAATGTCGGGCTAAACGGGCAGATTCCTCCAATGTAGCGCTCCGCATGCGCATTCGGGTCTAGCGTCGAACCGGATCGTGGTCCTGCGGAGGTGATCTGCGAGCGCGTGTATTCCGGCCGCGTCACCGTCACCGGGTCAAGACTTCCCCTCATCAGGCGTTCGTTGCGCTGACAACCCAGAGCGCGCCAGGCAGCGGAACCGTATCACCGATCTGGTGCCGCGCAAGAGCCGCGCGGATCGATTCGGCCGCCGCGGCCCGCAGCGCGGGTGGCTGGTCATCTAGCGCACGGCTCGCCGGTCCGATTCCAAGGGCTGTATCGACAGCGGCCTCGAGTCCGAGACCATCGGCCAGATCGAGCGACAAATCGA
>OMSW01000242.1 GCA_900290295.1 Burkholderiales bacterium | reverse complement strand
GCGCGAAGTCCGCATCAAAACCCGCTTCCCCCGACAACATCGCGAGATGAGAGCCTCGCTGGGGCCCACGCAGCGCATGCACGGGGCGCGCGTGAACTTCGCCGGCCAGCGCGAAGCGCAACTCGTGGTCGGCCCGCGATGTCACCGCGCACACCCGCCACCCCTCGTCTTCCTATGCCTGTATTGTAGGATACCCTGGCTGCCGCCGCTCCGACGGCAGGCCAGGTGTCGGAAAATGGCCGGCCACTCGCATGGCTGCATCCAATCGCCCGGCCGATCCGTATTACTCTCCCATGAGACCCGAGAAGCTTCCGGCTTCCTGGCCACGACGGTTTGCGTGCGCGATCGCGCTTGGCGCCGGCCTGTTGGCCTCGTCGACCGGCCGTTGGGACGATCCGCAAGCCGCCTCGCGCTCCTGGCACTTCGACGTGCTGCTGGACGGGAAGTCGATCGGGCGCCACGACTTCACCGTCGAGGACAGCACTAACAGTATTGACGTGATCGGGCACGTCCGTTTCGATGTGCGCTTTGCCGGGTTCGTTGTATACCAATATGAGCATTGGGATCATGAGGGTTGGAGCGATGGTTGCCTGAGCCGAATCGATGCACCTACCAATGAAGCGGGACGGACGTCCCGCGTACAGCGAGAGCTGAGCGGAGCAACATTTGCGCTTCGCAGTGATGGGGCAAGCAGCGCTTTACCTCGTTTCGTCCATGCTTACGCCTACTGAAACCTGCAGCTGCTGCGCCAGGAACATCTGCTCAATCCACGGACCGGGACCTTTGATCCCGTGCATCTCGAAGAGCTTGGTGTCGAAGCAATGCGGTTGTCCGATCGCGCAGAGCGCGGCATGCACTACGCACTCGAAAGACGCTCCTTCCGGATCGAACTGTGGTATTCCCCGACCGGAGACTGGCTCGCACTTCAGACCCGCACGCGACAAGGACGCCTGATGCGCTATGAAAAACTCTCGTAGATCGCCGCCGGCACGATTCCTCGCCGGTACACTCAT
>OMSW01000247.1 GCA_900290295.1 Burkholderiales bacterium | reverse complement strand
TGCCATCGCGCACCCGAGAAGTTCATTCGTCCGCGCGACAAGGTGTTCGATATGACGTGGCGAGCCCCGGACGATCAGCTCGAACGCGGTCGGCTGCTGCTGGCCGCCTATCGGATCGACCGCAGTCGCTTGACCGACTGCTCCAACTGCCATCGCTAGGCATATGCCGCACTCCGACCTTACACAGGCTCCGATGGCCCCGGCGGCCGCCGACGCGGCCCTGCTGCTGTGGCGCAGCCTGGAGGAGTTGCACGAGCGCGACGCGCCATCGCAGCGTACGCCGGGCCCGGCGCATCAGGCGGTTGATGCGCTCGCGCTCGACCGCCGGGGCTTCCTGAAGCTGATGGCGGCATCGCTGTCGCTGGCCGGCGCCGGAGCGTGCAGCCGTGCCCCGCAACAGACGATCGTTCCGTATGTGCGCGCCCCGGCGCAGCTGCTCGACGGCGGTCCGCTGTACTTTGCCACCGCGGCGAACCTGTGCGGCAGCGCGGTCGGACTGCTGGTCAAGAGCGATTTCGGGCGGCCCACCAAGGTCGAAGGCAATCCGTCTCACCCGGCAAGCCTGGGGGCAACCGATATTTTCGCGCAGGCCTCGGTGCTCGACCTGTGGGATCCGGATCGCTCGCAAGCGGTGACGCACCAAGGGCAAGTCAGCACCTGGGACGCTGTCGTCGCGACCCTGAATACCAAGCTCAACCACCTTTCTGCCGAGGCCGGTGCCGGGCTGCGGATACTAACCGAGAGCGTTACCTCGCCGACGCTGGCGAGCCAGCTGCGCTCGCTGCTGGAGCGCTTTCCGGCCGCGCGCTGGCATCAGTATCAGCCGATCAACCGCGACAACGTCCATGAGGGCGGCCAACTGGCTTTCGGCGAACCCGTCGAGCCGCGCTACCACTTCGACCAGGCGCGCGTGGTAGTGAGCCTGGACAGCGACTTTCTTGGCGGCGCCGGCGTACGCTATGCGCGCGATTTCGTCGCTGCGCGGCGCGCTGCCGACGGCCGCCCCGATCCGGGCCGACTGTACGCTATCGAGTGCACGCCGACGCTAAGCGGCGCCTTTGCCGACCATCGGTATCCGGTGCGATTTTCCGAAATCGAGGCGATCGCGCGCGCTCTGGCGCGTGCGCTGGGTTTGCCGTCGGCCGACACCCAGGAATCGCCGGCCGTTGCCGCAGCCGCGCTTGCCGGCTGCGCACGCGACTTGCAGGAAAATGCGGGACGATCGCTGGTCGTGGTCGGCGATGCGCAGCCGCCGATCGTTCATGCGCTGGCGCACGCGATCAACCACAAGCTGGGCAACGTCGGCCGCACGGTGACGTTTACCGCACCGGTGCTGGCGCAGCCGGACTCGCAAACCGAGTCGCTGCGCGCCTTGGTCGCCGACATTGCGGCCGGGCGGGTCGATACGCTCATCATCCTCGAGGGCAATCCGGTCTACTGCGCGCCGACCGATCTGAACTTTGCTGCCCAACTGGCCAAGGTCGCGCTGACCGTGCATTTGAGCCTGTACGACGACGAGACCTCGGCACGCTGCGAATGGCATATTCCGCAGGCGCACTTCTTGGAAGGCTGGTCCGACACCCGTGCCTTTGACGGCACGGCTTCGATCCAGCAGCCATTGATTGCGCCGCTGTACGGAGGCAAGTCGGCGCATCAAGTGCTGCAGGTGCTGCTGGGACAGACGGCGCCGAGCGACTACCAGGCGGTACGCGAGTACTGGCGCAAGGCGCTTGCCGTGGCCGATTTCGAGACGTTCTGGGACGATGCGCTGCATCGCGGGGTTTTGGAGGGATCGCAGCTGCCCACCAAGACGCTCGCCGTTAAGACCGAATTCCTGCTCGAGGCGCCAACGCAGCCAGCGCCGGCCGGTGCCGAGGTCGACATCGTCTTTGCGCCGGACCCCACGATTTGGGACGGTCGGTTTGCCAACAACGGCTGGCTGCAGGAATTGCCAAAGCCCTTGACGAAGCTGACCTGGGACAATGCCGCGCTGCTCGGCCCGGCGCTCGCGCAGCGACTGGGTCTGAACAACGAAGACCGCATCGAACTTCGCTACCGCGGCGCGGTGGTCACGGCGCCGGTGTGGATCGTGCCAGGCCACGCCGATGGGGCAGTGACGGTGACGCTGGGCTACGGACGAACTCGGGCGGGCCGGATCGGCAACGGCGTCGGATTCAACGCCTATTTGCTGCGCCACTCCGGTGCACCCTGGTGCGGGCGCGGGGTCCGAATCCGCAAGACCAACGAGCAGTACCGACTCGCCGTGACCCAGCACCATTTCACGATGGAGGGGCGAAGCCCGGTACGCGCGACCACCATTGCGCAGTTCCAGCGCGATCCGGCCGCACTCTTGCGCGACGAGCGTTCGCCCGAGCCCAGCATGTATGAGCCGGAGCCGTATAAGGGCTACGCGTGGGCGATGAGCATCAACCTGGATGCCTGCATCGGCTGCTCGGCATGCACGATCGCCTGCCAATCCGAAAACAACATACCGATCGTCGGCAAGACCGAGGTCCGGCGCGGCCGCGAAATGCATTGGATCCGAGTCGATCGCTATTACCAGGGTGGGATGGATCGCCCGCAAACGTACTTTCAGCCGGTCCCGTGCATGCACTGCGAACATGCGCCCTGCGAGGCGGTGTGTCCGGTCGAGGCCACGGTCCATGACTCCGAGGGGCTCAACCTGCAGGTCTACAACCGCTGCGTCGGGACGCGGTTTTGCTCCAACAACTGCCCGTACAAGGTTCGGCGCTTTAATTTCCTGCAGTACGCCGATACCGAGACCGAAAGCCTCAAAGCGCAGCGCAACCCGGAGGTCACGGTGCGGATGCGCGGGGTGATGGAAAAGTGCACGTATTGCGTGCAGCGGATCACGAACGCGCGGGTGGAGGCGGAAAAGGCCAACCGGCGCCTGCGCGACGGGGAAGTCGTCACNNAGCCAGCGATCCGGCAACGGAGACTTTGCCATGAGCAGCGCGGCACCCGAGGCCCTGCCGTCTGCCATGCTGGCCTCGCCCGAGGCTGCCGGCCGCGACCGGGACCAGGCGGGCGCGGCGCTCTTGCCGGGGGAACACTCGTATGCGTCGATTTCGGAAAAGATCAGCGGCATCGTGCTGACGGCGCCGACGGCGCGCTGGTGGACCATCGCCTTCATGCTGTGCTCGGCGCTCACGCTGGTGTTTTTCGGTGCGATCGGCTACCTGTTTTACAAGGGCGTGGGCATCTGGGGCTTGAACGTCCCGGTGGTCTGGGCATTTGACATCACCAACTATGTCTGGTGGATCGCGATCGCGATGTCCGGGACCTTCATCTCGGCGGCGCTGCATCTGACGCGCCAGCCCTGGGGCGCGTCGATCAGCCGCTTTGCCGAGGCGATGACGATCTTCGCGCTCGCGATCGCCGGCATGTTTCCGATCCTGCACCTCGGTCGCCCCTGGTTCTTTTACTGGCTCGCGCCGTACCCGAACGTGATGAGCCTGTGGCCGCAGTGGCGCAGTCCCTTGGTCTGGGACTTCTTCGCGATTCTGGCGTACCTGTTGCTGTCGCTGATGTTCTGGTATCTGGGCCTGATTCCGGATTTCGCAACGCTGCGCGACCGGGCACGCCGGCGCTCGGTGCAAATCGCCTACGGCCTGCTCGCGCTGGGCTGGCGCGGCGAGGCGCGCCATTGGCAGCGCCGCCAGAGCGCGCACCTGCTGCTGGCCGGGCTTGCCGTGCCGCTGGTGGTCTCGGTCCACAGCGTCGTTGGCCTGGACTTCGCGACCGGCAATACGCCCGGCTGGCATTCGACCATCTTTCCGCCGTTTTTTGTCGCCGGCGCGATGTTCTCCGGCTTCGCGATGGCGATGACGATCGCGGTCTTGCTGCGGCGCGCGTTCGATCTGCGCGACTTCATTACCGATCGCCACCTGGACAACCTCGCGAAGCTGATCCTGGCGATGGGGCTGGTGCTTGCGTACAGCTACGTGATGGAGATCTTCATGGCCTGGTACAGCGCCGATCGATACGAGATCTACACGGCGCTCAATCGGATGCGCGGACCGTACGCGCCGGTGTACTGGGCGCTGATTTTGTGTGTCGTCGTGGTGCCGCAGGCGCTGTGGTCGCGGCGCGTGCGCCACTCGCCCTGGGTGCTCTTTGCCATCAGCATCGTGATCAACGTGGGCATGTGGCTGGAGCGCTTCATGCTGATCGTGACGAGCGAGCATCGGGATTTCCTGCCGTCGGCATGGGGCATGTTTTATCCGACCATCTGGGACTGGGCGATTTTGTTCGGTTCGATCGGGTTTTTCGCTTGGCTGCTGTTGCTTTTCGTCCGCTTCCTTCCCCTGATTTCGATGACCGAGATGCGCGAACTGCTGGCGCGGCAACAAGGTGGATCATGAACGAGGGTCAACCCGTGTACGGCTTGATTGCCGAGTTTTCCAGCCCTGCAGACCTGCTGCACGCGGCCCGATCGGCGCACGGCGCCGGCTACCGGCGCGTCGAGGCGTATTCGCCGATGCCGGTCGAGGGCCTGGCCGAGGCGCTGGGATCTCACGGCAATCGGATTTCCCTGCTGGCGCTGGCCGGGGGCATCCTGGGCGGTGTGTTGACCTTCGCCCTGCAGTGGTACAGCGTCACGGTCGATTACCCGCTCAATATCGGCGGCCGAACGCCGGCCTGGCCGGGTCTGGTCCCCTCGACGTTCGAGATGACCGTGCTCGGGGCCGCGCTGGCCGCCTTCTTCGGCACGCTGCTCGGCAACGGACTGCCCCGGCTGTACCACCCGGTTTTCAACGAACCCGGATTTTCCGCGGCCTCGAGCGACCGGTTCTTCCTGTGCATCGAAGCGGCCGATCCGCGCTTTGACACGCAGCACACGCGCAGGTTTCTCGAGCAGTTGCAGCCGCTCAAAGTCAGCGATGTCGGTGCCTAGCGCGCGCGATGGCAAGAGTCTTCGTATGAAAACGCCCCTAGCCTGGATCGCCTGCCTGGTCTTGCTGCCCTTGCTGGCGGGCTGCGAAAAGGCGATGCGCAACATGTACGAGCAGCCCAAGTACCAGCCGCTGGCCGCCAGCGCGCTGTGGCCCGACGGCCAATCGGCGCGCCCCTTGGAGCCCGGGGTCGTGGTGCGCAGCGCCGGGGCGATCGCCGCTTCCTCGAGCGGGCGTGTGGGCGAGCAGCCGCTGCCCGCCGGGGCAGCGCCCGTGGTTCCGCGCGACGAGCGCGGCGCGGCCAGCATCGAGCCGGGCGCTCGCGTTGCGCTCGCGCCGGCCAGGGGCAACCCGCTGGCGGTCACGATTGAGACCTTGCGGCGCGGGCGCGAGCGCTTCGACATCTATTGCGCTCCTTGCCACAGCGTCTCCGGCGACGGCGACGGCATGGTCGTGCGGCGGGGATTTCCGGCCCCGGCAACACTGCACAGCGTGAAGTTGCGCGCAGCGCCGGACGCGTACCTGTTCGACGTGATCACGCAAGGCTACGGCGTGATGTATCCGTTTGCCGACCGGATCGGACCGCAGGATCGCTGGGCTATCGTGGCGTACGTGCGTGCTTTGCAGCTAAGTGAGCACGCCGGGCTTGAGGACGTGCCGCAATCCGAGCGCGGCGCGCTGCTGGGCGAGGCCAAATGAAGACGAGCGTTTCGCCCATGGCGGCGCGATGGAGCACGGCCAGCTTGCTGGCCGCCGCTGCCGGCGCCGGATTGCTGATCGCGAACGCCGCGCGCACGGGCCAAGCGTGGATGCCCTCGTATCTGGCTATCTGGCTGTTCGTGCTCGGGCTCTCGCTGGGCAGCATGGCGCTGCTCATCGTGCACAACCTGACGGCCGGCGGCTGGGGGCAGGCCGCCCGTCCGTTCTTCGAGGCCGCGCTGCGGATGTTTCCGATCCTTGCGCTGCTGGCTATTCCGCTGTTGTTCCGGCTGCCGGAGCTGTTTCCGTGGATGCGCGCGGGCGCTGGCTTGGCCGAGCTGCGGGGCCGGGCGTGGTATCTGAACACCGCCTTTTTTTCGGTGCGCGCGCTTGTCTACTTCGCGATCTGGCTGTGGCTCGCCTGGCGGCTGCGCGGCGATCGGCCGGCGCGCGTGCGCGGCGCCGATCAGCGGCCGGCCGCGCGGCCTGAGCTCGTCTCCTCTGTCGGCTTCGTCCTTTTCGCGGTCACGACGACCTTCGCCGCGGTCGATTGGATGATGTCGTTGACGCCGCAGTGGCGCTCGACAGAGTTCGGCCTGCTGATCGGGGTCGGTCAGGTGCTCTCGGCGCTGTCCGGCGCGATCATCAGCGCGGCCTTGTTCGCCTCGGATGCGGACGCCGGCCTGCGTCAGCGCTTCCACGATCTGGGCAAGCTGCTGCAGGCGCTAGTGCTGCTGTGGGCGTATCTGGCCTTCATGCAGTTTCTGATCATCTGGATCGAAGACCTGCCCGATGAGACGGGCTGGTACATGCTGCGCACGCAAACGAGCTGGAGCTCCCTGGCCTGGTTCCTTGCCGGCGCTCACTTCGTGCTGCCGTTCCTTGTTTTGCTGTCGCGCAACGCCAAGCGCACTCCGCCGGTGCTCGCGGCAGTGGCCGGCGTTTTGCTGCTGGCCGGTCTTGCCGATACCTTCTTTCTGGTCGTGCCGCCGTTCCGGCCGCGCGGATTCGAGCTCCAGTGGAACGACCTGTTTGCTTTGCTTGCCGTCGGCGGCGCCTGGCTGGGCTTGCTGCTGCGCGCGATCCGGGCGCCCGCCGCGCACCCGATGCGCGGCGATCGACACGGAGGATTGGGCGATCATGCAGGTCAGCACGCCTGAGAACGCGACGGCCGCCGCGCAACGCGGGCACGAGAGCGCCGAGCTCGATACGAGCTACATCGGCTGGTTTACCGCGGGCATCGTGGTGCTGCTGATCGGGACGGCGATTGCGGCCTTTGCGATGCTGGGGGGCTTTCGGGTCCCGCGACCCCCGACCGCTGCGGCGCCGCGGGCCGAGGCGCCGACTGGGGCGCGGGTTCCGGCCTTGCAAAGCGCCCCTGCGGGCGAACTGTACGCATACCGCCGAGACAAGGCGAAGATGCTCGAAGGCTATGCTTGGGTCGACAGGGCCGGCGGCATCGTGCAGATTCCGATCGAGCGGGCGATGCAGTTGATGGTCGAGCGCAGTGCACCGGGGCCTGCCTCGCCCGCCGACGCGGAGCAGAGCCGATGAGAACGCTCGCGGCGGCACTGCTGGCGCTATGCGCGCTGCTCAGCCCAGAGCGCGGTGCGGCCGCGCCCGCGGACGGCTACGCAGACCGCGTCGGCTTTGACCAGCATCTGGACCGCCGCGTGCCCGCGGAACTGGCGTTTCGCGACGAGAACGGCCGCGCCACCCGTCTGGACGACTACCTGGGGCTCGCGCCCGTGGGTTTGGTGTTTTCCTACTACGGCTGCTCGAATCTGTGTCCGACCGTGATCGGCAACCTGGCCGCGCGCCTGGCCCGGACCTCCGGCGCGACGGCAAACAAGGTGCAAGTCGTCGTCGTCAGCATCGACCCGCTGGACTCGCCGGCCCTGGCAGCTCTGGCCAAGCGCAAGTATCTGCGCGGCTTGGTCGCCGGGGGCGCCGAGCGCTGGCATTTTCTGAGCGGCGCGCAGCCCGATATCGCCCGGCTCGCCGATGCGGTGGGATTTCGCTATGCCTACGACGAGGCCTCACACCAGTATGCGCATCCGGCGGGCTTCGCGCTGCTCACGCCCGACGGCAGGATCGCACGCTACTTCTTCGGGTTCGACTTCAGCGCCGAGGAGCTGGCGCACGCGATCGATGAGGCGGGCGCGCGCCGGATCGCATCGCCGATCCAGCGCCTGCTGCAGATCTGTTTCCACTACGACCCGGTGAGCGGACGCTACAGCGCGGTGATAACGGCCGCGCTGCAAGGCCTTTCGATCGTGCTGCTGGTGGGGACGTTTGCGCTGGTAGGCAGGACGCGCTGGCGCGCGCGCCGGTCGGCAAGCCCGGGACGATGACATGGACCACCTGCCGTTTTTTCCGGATCGTGGATCCTCGATCGCAGGCCAGATCGACGGTCTGTACTTCGCCTGGCTGGGATTGTCGGGGGCGGTCGCGCTGGCTGTCGCGGTGCTGATCGTGTGGTTCGCGGTCAAGTACCGGGTCGGCTCGGCCGCGGACCGCAGCGTGGTTGACGATGCCGGGCATCACCGGCTGATGCGTAGGATCGAAATCGCCTGGACGGTGATTCCGCTCGTGCTTTTCATCGGGATGTTCGTCTGGAGCGCCGACGTCTACTACGAGGCCGTGACCGTTCCCAAGAATGCCCTGCCGATCTATGTTGTCGCCAAGCAGTGGATGTGGCATGCCGAGCATCCGAACGGCGAGCGGGAAATCGATGAGCTGCACGTTCCGGTCGGCCGCCCGGTAGAACTCGTGATGACCTCGCAGGACGTGATCCACAGCCTGTCGATTCCCGGCTTTCGCGTCAAGCAGGACGTGCTGCCCGGACGCTATACGACGCTGTGGTTTACGGCGACGCATCCCGGCGAGTACCACCTGTTCTGCACCCAGTACTGCGGTGCTTCCCACGCGCGCATGGTCGGGCGCGTGGTCGTGATGGAGCCGGCGGCATTCGAGAGCTGGCTCTCGGCGCACGCCGGCGCGCAGACCATGGCGGCGCGGGGCGCGGATCGCTACCGGCAATTCGGCTGCAGCGGCTGCCACGGCGCCAATGCCACGGTGCGTGCACCGAAACTCGAAGGCCTGTTCGGCAAGCCCGTGCAGCTGCAAGACGGTCGCTCGGTGATCGCCGACGAGCGCTTCATTCGCGATTCGGTATTGCTGCCCAATAAGGACGTTCCCGCGGGCTACGAGCCGAACATGCCGTCGTTCCGAGGGCAGCTTGGCGAAGAGGATCTGCTGGAGATCATCGAGTACGTCAAGTCGATCGGTAACGTGACGCAAGAGGGGGTGCCATGAGCAGCATCGCGGTCGCGCAGCACGAGAACTACCTAAATACCGGTCTTAGCTGGTGGGCGTGGCTAACGACGCTCGACCACAAGCGGATCGGGATTCTCTATACGATCTCGATCACGCTGCTATTTTGCATCGGCGGCACGGCCGCGGCCCTGATCCGGCTCGACCTGCTAACACCGCACAGCGAGCTCGTGAGCCTGGAGACCTACAACAAGCTTTTCACGACGCACGGCGTGATCATGGTCTGGTTCTTCCTGATCCCGTCGATTCCGGCAACGCTCGGCAATTTTCTCGTGCCCATGATGATCGGGGCGCGCGACCTGGCATTTCCGCGCTTGAATCTGGCCAGCTGGTACCTGTTCGTGGCCGGCGCCCTGTGCACGATCTACGCGCTGCTGGCCGGCGGGGTCGATACCGGCTGGACGTTCTACGCGCCGTATTCGACGATTTTTTCGAACTCGCACGTGTTCGCGGCCGCTGCCGGCGTGTTCATCGCCGGCTTTTCATCGATTCTGACCGGCTTAAATTTCATCGTGACCATCCACGAGATGCGCGCGCCCGGGATGACATGGTTCCGATTGCCGCTGTTCATCTGGTCGATGTACGCCACCAGTCTGATCCTCGTGCTGGCCACGCCGGTGCTAGCGATGACGCTTTTTTTGATGGTGATCGAGCGCAGCTTCGCCATCGGAGTGTTCGATCCGGCGCTCGGTGGAGATCCACTGCTGTTCCAGCACCTTTTCTGGTTCTATTCGCACCCGGCCGTCTACATCATGGTGGTTCCGGCGATGGGGGTCGCCAGCGAGATCATCAGCTGCTTTTGCCGCAACCAGGTGTTCGGCTACCGGTTCATGGCCTACGCGATACTGGCGATCGCGGCGTTCGGCTTCCTGGTCTGGGGGCACCACATGTTCGTGAGCGGACAGTCCGCCTACGCCGGAACGGTGTTTTCCTTGCTCTCGTTCCTGGTTGCGGTCCCGTCGGCGGTCAAGGTGTTTAACTGGACCGCGACGCTGTACCGGGGCCGCATCTCTTTCGAAGCGCCCATGCTCTACGCGCTAGGCTTCCTCGGCCTGTTCACCATCGGCGGCCTGACGGGGCTGTTTCTGGCCTCGCTGGGGCTCGACGTGCAAATGCACGACACCTACTTCGTCGTCGCCCATTTCCACTACATCATGGTGGGCGGCTCCGTGATGGCATTTTTCGGGGGAATGCATTTC
>OMSW01000249.1:5389-10811 GCA_900290295.1 Burkholderiales bacterium | reverse complement strand
TCGACGGCCGCCTCTAGCGGTTCGGGATTCAGCCGGACGTAGTGCTCGTAGGCACTGGCGGCCGCCGGCCGCGCACCGGCCTTTTCGTAGAGTTCGGCCGCCTGCCAAAGCGCTGCCCGGGAAATCTTCGGATCCTTCTTCTGTGCCGACAGGCGCTCGAATTCGCCCGCGGCGAGTGCCCACTGGCCACTTTCCGTGTACACCACGGCAAGCTTGTCGCTGACGTCTTGCTGCAGCGGATGATTCGGATAGCGCTGGCGGAAGTCCTCCAAGGTGCGCGCGGCACCGGCCCAGTCCTTCAGGCCGATCAGCACGGCAGCGGCGTCGTACTGCGCGGTGGCGCGTACCGGGGACATCGGCGCGACCGTGGCGACCCGCGCGAAATCGGCCACCGCCTCGCGCGGCTTTCCCTGGGCGCGCGCTTGCTCGCCCTGCTTGTATACCGAGGCCGCCAAACGCTCCGTGAGCGCGGCGCGGCCCGGATCGGCTTCCGGCGTGAGCGCGAGCACCTCGGTGTACGCGTGCTCGGCCCGATCAAAACCGCCGCCATCAAAGGCGGCGTGCGCAATGACCGTCCAGGCGACGCGTCGCTGGGCGGCGGCCACTGGCGGATGGAGCTTGAGAACCTTCTCGGCCACGGACGAGGCCCGATCCAGATCGTGCAGTGCGTACAAACGTTCCGCAGCATTGGTAAGCACCGCACCGTTGCGCGGATCGGCCGGGAAGGCCTCGCCAAAGCGCAGCGCACTTTCAATGCTGGCGAGCTCCACCGCATTGCGCTCGTTGGGCGCAGCGCGCTTTTCCTGTTCGGTGTAGGCGAGCAAGGCCGAATATCCGGCATCGGCGCTCTTGGCATTGGGCGGGTAGTGGTACGCGGCCTTCTCGTACTCCGGGGCCGCTTCGGCAAACCGCGCGTCCTCGAACAGCAGTTCGGCGAGCAGGAAATTGGCCTGCGCCGCCTGCGGATCGGAAGGGAAGGATTCGAGGAATTCGCGGTACCAGTGAACGGCCGCCTGATAATCCTCGCTCTTCTTGCTTTTTTGCGCGGCGGCGTGAAAGCGGCGCGCGAGTTCCGCAAGATTGGTCTTGACCAGCGGCTGGGCGCGCTCCCAGCCAGCCGGATTGGCGCGGCGGAATTCGCTGTGGGCGCCGTAGCGCTCCACGTATTCGATCTTGGCTTGCAGCGCCAGGGTATCGAACCCACCTTGCTGGTAGATCTCGATCACGCGTGCCTGGAGCACGGGCGCCTGCGCGTTGAGCGGGTTGCGCCGGGCAAACGCACTGAACGTGTCGGCCGCATCCTTCGTGCGCTCCTGCACGAGATACAGGTCGCCGAGCTGTTGGTAGACACGAAATTCGTAATCGCGCCGCGCCGTCGATCCCATGAACGCCGGAATCGAATCGGCGCCCTGCAGGTTCTCCAGGCACAAGCTGGTCACGCGGAAAGTATCCTCGACCAGTTCGCGGTCCGCGCGCGAGAGCCCGGCCATGGTGTCGAGACCGCCCTCGCCCTGCTGCCCGATCATCTTGCGGTCCAGCACGCCAAAGAACGACTGCAGCGCGTCCTCCAGGCGTCCCTGCTTGTACAGCGCCCATCCTTGCATATACAGCGCACGCTCGAAGTACGGTGTTTGCGTCTGGCTGTGCAGAACATTGCCATAGGCTTGTTCGGCCCCGACGTAATCGCGCATCGTGAACAGCAGCTCACCGCGACGGAACTGGGCCTCGTCCCGGTACTTCGTCTTGGGATACTCCTGTACCAGTTGGCCGAGCACCCGCAGTGCGGCCTCCAGGTCGCCGCCGAGCTCGTAGGCACGCGCCAGCTGGTAGAGCACGCGGTCGTTGTCCGGATCGTTGGGGTAGTTCTTGAGAAATTCCCGATATTGCGCAATCGCGCTTTGATAGCCAACCGGGCCGCTGCCCGGCGCCGCACTCGTGCTGCCGACCGCGCTTCGATTGTCAGCGCTGTCCATCTCCAGGTCCCCGAGACGGCGCATCGCTTCGGACCGCTGCGAGTCGCGCGGCGCTGTCTTCAGATATTCCCGATAGGCGGCCATCGTGGCCTCGGTACTGGTCGCAACGCCTTTGTCCGGGGTCAATTCATAGGTGCGGCCCTCCAAGCTCTTGAGCGTCTCCGCGTCATCGTGCGGGGCCTTGCTCGCGCAGCCGCAGAGCACGCCGACCACGAGCACGGCAAGGCTACTGCACCGGCGCATTGACGCCATCCTTGGCAAGACCGGCCCGGTCGTAAATCTGCGCCACGGCAAAGCGCGCCTGGGTGGTGTAGGCGGCGAGGCGTTCCTTTTGCCGCAGCAACTCGGTCACGGCCAACTCCTGCACGGCCTGCCGCTGGCGCTCTATCAACTCGGTCACGCGCGGCATAAGTGCCAGGATGCGCCGGCGCAGCACGTCGATGCGCTCGGCAAACTTCTCGAAATGCGCCGGTTCCTCGCGCTCGGCTTGCGCCAATTCGGCGTCGCGGCCGCGCGCCCCTGCCAACTCGCCCGCGAACTGCTTGAAGTCTTTTTTCGCCTCCCAAAGACGGGTAGGAAACTCTTGCGCCAGCTGCCAGCGGAGCGCCCCGACCACGCGTCGATAGCGCTCGCCCGCAGCGCTCATTTCCGGGTCGGCGGCTTCCCGATCCAGCGTCGCGCGAACCCGGTCCAGGCGCACGCCAAGCTCGCGCTCCTTTTGATCGGCAAACGCAAAACCGTCCGACTGCTCCTCCGCGCGCGCCAGTTCGCCCGCTAGCTCGTCGCGTTGCTTCTCGAGACTGGCGATCTCCGTGCCCCGCTCCTTTGCGCGCACCTGCGGCAGCCGCTGCGCAAATGCCTGGCGCCGGTTGGCGAGCATGTCGCCGATGACGCCCAGATTGCCGTCCCATTGCCGCAGATTCCTGGCAAGAAACTGCAGGTCCCGGTAGTTCTTGAACGATTCCTGGAACTCATGCAGCGCCAGAACCTGCACCAAGTGCGCGGCATGCGGCATCTCGGGCAGATGCTCGATGTTCCAGAACCAGCCCATCTCCTCGCCCGGATTGCTCGCAAGCAGTCCCTTGATCAGCTTGCCCGCGCGGATCGCTGCGATGGATTCGTCCAGGCGGGCGCTTTCCTGTTCAAAGGCGCCAATTGCGCCGTTGTACTGGTCCAGCGACTGTCCGTACGAGCCGATCTGGGCAAGCGCATACGGAACCGCAAGCTTGGCTTCGAGCACCGCCGCGTCGCTGGGGTCGCGCCCTTGCAGTTCGGTCCACGGCACCAGCGCAGCCTGCGGCTGATCGAGCGCGTCCGCAGCCCAACCGAATCCCAGCAAGGCCTTGTTGGCAAACATTCCCGACAGGCGCACCCGCTCGAGATAGATCCTAGCCCTCTCCGGCTCCTTGTCCTTCAAGGCGGCAAACCCCAGTGCGACATTCGCCTTATCGCGAAGGTTACGGATCTCCTCGCTCGTTGCCGGTACTGCACCGACTTGGTCCAGTATTTCGCTGCCTTGCGCCGCCGTACCGCCCATGATCAACGCAACACCCAGGTTGTAGCGCGCGTACAGCCCGGCGTTGCTATCGGCGGCTAACGGCTTTAGCACCGCTGCTGCGCCCACGTAGTCGCCGCGCGCCATGAGCAGGTTGGCCTGCAGCAGCGCCCGGTCCTCTTCCAGGTCGGGGGGCAGGTGCCCCTTGATGCGGCCAATGGCCTCCTCGGCCGGTGCGAGGAGGCCTCGCTGGTACCGGATCTTCGCCAGGTAGTACCAGGCGCGATCGCGAACGGCCGGCACCGCGCTTTTCTCGATGAGCTGCGCGAATATCTCGCCGGCCTCGCGATGCAGACCGTACGACAGGTACAGACCGCCACGCAAGACCTCTGCCTCGTCCGCATGATGCGAAACGCGATCAAAATGCTGGGCGACCATGAGGTTGGTCAGGGACGTGAAATAACGATCCTGAAAGAAATAAAAGAGCACATCGCCGAAGTACGGGTCCTTGACCACGTTGTGACGTTGCTCGCCGCTCGTGGCGTCCGCAGCCACGGCGTTAGCGGCGCCTGCCGCGACGGCCAGGGCCAGGGCGGTGGCACTGGCCAGTCGCGCGACGGCAGTACGCATGAACGTGCGGATTCGCATCGACGACTACTGCCAGATCTTTACGGCAAACTCCGGCTGAAGCTTTCCGGAGGAATCCTTGATCTGCAGCTCGATGTACTTGGGATCGGTGCCCTTGTCGAACTTGACCGTTGCCCCGCGGCGGTAATCCCGGTCGTGCGGACCCTTGCCGGTGAAAAGCGCGACCAGTTCGTGCTGCCCGGCCCGCAAGTCGCCAAGATAAAGTCGCTGCACGCCGCCACGAAGCAGGGCTTGCACCTCGGCCGGCGTATACAGGTACGCCGCCACCTCCTTGTCGTCGAGCTTTACTTGCACCGAATCGAGTGCAAACAACTTGCCCACGTCCATGGACACGAAGACCGCGACCTGGGTGTTTGCCGGAAAGAGCAGCTCCTCTTCCAGTACTAGCAGATCGCGGTTGAGCTGGATGACGTCGCTTTTGGCGCCCTCGATGCGCGCGTCGAGATTGGTCATCTCGCTCTGGCCGGGCGGGGCCGGCGCCTCGTCGGCGGCGAAAGCCACCGTCGCGGCGGCCAGCGCCATCGCGATTCCGGCGCTAAGAATTTTGCAAGTTCGTTTGATCACGCCACCTCCTCCATCAAAAAAGTGCCGACACGAACAGTTCGAACACGTTGGCGTTGAACGAGTAAAGCTGGCCGGTGCGGATGTCGGTGAAGTCGTTGTAATGAAAACTCAGTCGTTCGAACTCCGCACCGACCTTGACCTCATAGCGACCAGCCTCGCGCAGGGCCGTGTACGACGCCTTTGCGCCCAGACCAACATCGTTGAACGTGCTGAGCTGGCGATTGCGCGACATATACTGCATCTCGCTGGTGAAATCGTTGCTGTAAAAAAGCGCGTGCCCCTGCGAGTAATAGCGGGCATAAGCGTCGAGGAGCCAACGCGATCCCGCATACTGGCTGTAGCCCAGTTCGGTCGTGTTGGCATGAATATCCCAGGTATCCCAAAAGTACCGGTACTCGGCACGCACCGCGCCATTGGCGCCGACGCTGCCGACAACGCGTAACTGCGCGGCGCGGCTGGAGCGTGTGCTCGGATCGACCTCCGGGACGGCCGCACCGAACACCCGCGCGACCCGATAGGGACTGGCCAGGTAACCGTCGTCGGCGATCGCCTCGAGATTCAAGGTCATCAGCCAGCGTGCCGTAAGCACCTGCGTTGCTCCAAGCCGATACTGCCAATGATCGGCTGGTTGAGAAAAGCTCGGATCGCCATGCTTCATCACCGTGTCCCAGCCGTGCGTGTAACCCACGTTCACGGTCGTCATCCCGCCGAAGAAGTCCTGCGCCGCGTCGATGCCGACGCT
>OMSW01000249.1:0-5379 GCA_900290295.1 Burkholderiales bacterium | reverse complement strand
GCGTCGCGATAGACGTAGTCCATACCCACGCCAGTTTCCACCCGCTGCTCCCGGTACGGGCTGGCCGTCGTAACCACGTCGATCGAGGCGTTGCTCACCATGTCCACGAAGTAGGAGGCGTTCAGGGACACCGAGTCGCTGATGCTCTTGCGAATCAGCATTGCCGGGCCATTGGCCACGACCCCGCCGCCGATATACGAGTGGTACATCAGGTCCGCCTGGTCCTCCGGCAGATCCGCGCCCTCTGCGCTGGCAGTGGCCAGAACTCCCCCGAGCAGGCCGACGATGCGCGCGAACCGGCCGTCCCGACCGGCATGCAGGAGATGGCGCAGGCGGCCGCGCAACCAGGTGGCGAGTCGGGACAGGTACTTAGTTGCAGCCACAACCGCCCCCCTGGATTCCGGTGCCACCGCGCGCGGCTTCGCGCACGTCGTACACGTGCTCGCGGTGCTTGGCGGGCAACGGGTCGCGGTTGACCTGCATGATCGGGTCTGCCAAACGCTCGCGCTCGTATGGCTTGACCCATGGCTCAATGCCGCACCCACCAACCAGGAATGCGGTCGCCATCAGGGCGGCGGTCGCGACGCGACGTGGCTTCATTCTCTGAGCAGCTCCGCGATCTGCTTGTCGTACGCGTCTTCGAAGCCGTCCTTGTAACCAAGGTGGATGTAGCGAACGCGTCCGTCCCGATCGATCAAGACGGTCGAGGGCATCGTGCTCAGGTCGTACAGCCGGCTCACCCGTTGATCCTTGTCGAACAGCACCGGAAATTGCACGCCCAGTTTCGATGAAACGCCGACCGCGTTGGCTGGGTTCTCATCCACATTTACCCCCAGGAGGACGAACCCGGCCTTGCGGTATTTTTCGTAGAGTCGATTGAGCTGTGGCATTTCCCGGCGGCACGGCCCGCACCAGGTGGCCCAGAAATTGAGCATCACGACCTGGCCGCGCTGCTCTTGCAAGCGCAGATTCGTTCCGGCTGCGCTCGGAAGCGTGAAATCCGGTGCCGGCTTGGTCTCCAATGCCGCATTCGCAGCGGGTGCCCAACAGATCCAGCGCGAAGATGTGATCGCGCATGTCCACCTGCACCGCCGCCCAGTCCGCCAGGAATACGCGCATGCCGAAGCCCACATCGAACGTCTCGTGACTTTCACCAACGAAGTTCGTCGTACCCAGGCCCCCGATCAGGTACAACGTCGATACCTTGGCGTGTGTGCGTCCGAGAAAGATCTCTCCCGGAAAGATGTTGTAGCCCGCGAGCAATTCGTAATACCGCAAGGTTTCCTTCGGAGTCTGGAAGATGCCGCCCGGAAGGATCTGGCGAAACGATTGATCCGAAACCGAGGTTTGCCCGTAGACCGCCTCGGCAAAGAAGTCCTCGGTGATGTGATAGCCCAGGCGCACTCCGCCGACCAGGCTTGCGCCGAAATTCTCCGTGTCGTACGTCCCGACAAATGCGCCGAGTTCGAAGTCGTTTGACGGGATATGCGTGACCTTGACTTCGCGCCGCTCCAGTTGCGGCTCGATGACCTGATCATTGGCCGGCTGCTGCGTTGTCGGCTGCTGGGTCGGCGGCTCTTGCGCCTGCGTTGCTGGCGGGGTTGTCGGCTGCTGCGCCGCCGGCTCCGCCGGTTCCCCTGTCGGCTGCTGCGCCGCCGGCTCTGCAGCTTGCGTCGTCGGCTGCTGCATCGCCGGCTCCCCCGCTTGCGTCGTCGGCTGCTGCGTTGCCGAACCCGCCGGCAGCTCCAGCGGCGGATCGGCGGCGTGCGCGACCGGTACGCAGACGCCGAGCGCGGCGACAAACAGCAGAACTACGAGGGCTGGTGTGCGCATGGGTCGCTTGGTTATTGTTAGAAGAAAAAGGAAATGCCCGCGGCCAGCGCGTGGTACTGGACCGTGCGGTTGTCAGCGATGAACGAGGTGTATTCCGTCCAGTCCACGCGCGCGATAAAGCGGTCCGTCACGTGATAGCGCAGCCCGAACATTGCATTTGCCATGTTCGAGTTGGTCGTAATTGCACTGACAAGGCTTGAATTGGGAACGTTATTGATCCTTCCGACCCCGATGCCGAAAAACGGTCCCAGGCGCCGGTCGGACCACGGCTCTGCCAGCAGGTCGACGTGCCAGAAGGTCGTGCCCGAATAAAACCCCTGCACCTCGCCTGCGGTTACCTCCACCGCCAAGGTATCGGCGATGTTGTAGCTCGCCCACAGCTTTAGCATGGGATCGGAATCGAAATGACCTACGGCGCCTCCGAATTCCAGGCGCCGTCGAAGGTAATCATCCAGCAAGATGTCGCGGAAGGACTTCCTGCTGCCGGCTTCGGTCAGGGTATTTTCCAGCTGCATGCGATCTACCCACCCTTCCTTGCCCCCGGCCGTGCGCACCTTGAACCAATCCGTGTGGCGCAACTCGATCTCGATCCATTCATTTCGCTCTACCACAAAAAAAATCGGGAACCCCCGTCCCGGTCCCGTCCGCAGCTCGATGTACGGGTCCATCACCTGGAGCCGTTCCAGCGACTCTTCCGTCGCATGGACGGCAGGCGCGAACAACAGCGATAACGCAATCGCTATCGCTCGTCCCAGCACCCTGCCCCAGGAACGCCATGCGGTCGCCAACGGAATCATTCCGGTTGGCAACCGCCATTGGCCGTGAAAAGGCTACCGGCCGCCGGGCTGAATTCGTCCTGGCCGGCTGGCATGGGATTGCTGATCCAAAATTCCAACTGCTTGATGTGCGGGTCCTGGTCGCTCGCAAAGATCAATCCACCGCCGTGCAAGACATTGCGCAGCAAGGGCTTGTTGATCAGCAGACTCTGCGTCGGATCATTGATGATCACCTCGCCTTGCGCCGAGTAGAAATTCTTGTACATGTCCGTGGCCTGGACTTGCGCCGGCGTGCTTGCCGGTGGCAGGCTCGTTACCAGCTGCGCGGTTGGAACGATGCGGAAGGCGCCTCCCCTGCCCGTGGCGTCGTTATGGCAACCGGCGCTCGAGCAGGTATTGGTCGTCGCACCCCCGTTCAGAGGGTTCGGTAAGGCCGCGAGGAAGATCGGGTTGATGCACTGCTGAAAATAGGCAAAGGAAAGACTTTGCCCGGTGGCGCCCGCGGCGTTTGTCACCAGTGGCGGATTGTTCAGTGGATCACCCGAACCCCCGCAACCGCCGAGCCCGATCAGTAGGATGGCAAGAAGAATCTCCCCGACATGTCGCTGGGCGCTGCTGGTCATGGTCACGGACAGCCGCTCTTGATCCAGTTCGCGATCGTGGTGTAGTTGGCACTACCCACAGGAAGGACCGCCGCTTTCTGCGTGGCGCCGGCAGGATGCGGAATGGTGGAGGGCTCGCTCAGCAGGTAGTTGGCCGGATCCGCCGGATTGCAGGTATCGGAGATCATCGTCAGGGTGTTGTTGTAATCGCCCATTGAGTTCCCCGTCAGGACGAACTTGTTCTCGACGAACGACGTGCCCGCCGGCACGGTCGTGTTGCTGCCCCTGGCCATGTGGCAATTGGCCGCGCAGGTCGAGAGCAGGATCGGGTAGACCTTGGCCTGGAATGTGGTCTGGTTGAGCGAGTTGACCGCCTGGACCCCGCTGGAACTGTTGAACGGATCGTTGTAGTACTTGCCGCCAAGATCGATCCACTCCGTGACCAAGCGCATCTCGGACGCGTTCAGCATGCCGACGTGGCTGGGCGCAGGCGCAGGCGGCGTCGGAAAGGCGGCTTGCGCGTCGCTGCTGGACATGAGCAACTGCCCGGATAGGATTTCCACCAAGCGGCTCGAGCGGGCCAGCCCCACCGCCTGGCCTTCGCTGGCGGTCGAATACACCAGCGCCGGCCCGGTCTCGACCACCTGCACGCCATCTTGGACTTGCAGCACCGGTTGACCGTTCACGATCACCGGGGCGCCGACCATGAGATTTTCATAGGACACCATGCGGCCAGTTCCGGCAATCGTGGCACTCAGATTCAGCTTGGCATCGCTGGCGCTGTGGCAGGTCGTGCAGGTATTC
This sequence comes from Burkholderiales bacterium, assembly GCA_900290295.1. GTDB lineage: Bacteria > Pseudomonadota > Gammaproteobacteria > Burkholderiales > Burkholderiaceae_F > GJ-E10. The sequence continues at coordinate 1,364 of OMSW01000249.1, read as the reverse complement.
GCGCCGCGGCTTTTCGACCACAGGGGCTGGATGTGATCCGGGTAATTGATGATGATGGGCCCGGTGGTCGACGGAGCCGTTGTACTCAGACCGGAGTAGTCGATCTGGATCGCGGCACGCGCCTGGCTCGGATTTGCCGCCCAGACGTCGGTGTATGTCATATTGGGCGAGAGCGTGTACACCGGGTTGTCCACGGGATTGGTATCGTTATTTGTGGTGGCCCAGTAGTTCCCACGGGTCTGCGCCATGGTGAATCCGGGTAGGTGCGCGGCCGCAAGGTTGGCTTGCCAGGCCTGCGGAATCGTGTTGGCGATGGTGCCGGAATTGATTGCCGCCCCTTTGCGCGGACTATGACAGCCGTCGCAGCTGCGGACTTCGCCGGGTCGCGCCTGGACCCAGTTTGTATGCACCTGGAAGGCCCTGCCCTGGGTATCCAGGACCGAAAAGCCCACCGGCGTGTCGGCCGGGATGTTGATCTGGAACGAGCCGTCGGGTTCGACAGGTGCATAGCCGAGAATCTCGTTTTGCTCGAAATTCGTGTCGCCGATCGCCTGGCGCTCTCCGGTCGAGCCCGATGGCGGCGCAATGGCACGCACCACGCGAACGAAGCGCAGCGGCGTGCAGTTGTATGCGGAATTGGCCGGATCCTTCAGCGCAGTGATATTGGCAACCGTCGGGCGCGTGTCCTGCGGATCGAGCGGCGCCGTCTGGGGGATGCCGGTCGTGCATCCGGTCGGCAGGTCGGTCGGGGAGAGCATCGGTAGTCCCATGCGGCCGAGCAGGTCCGTGTCATATACGCTGGCCACCGTGAGCGTGGCAAGTTTTTGCGCCGCCAGCGTCGGGTTCGCCAGGGTCGGCGAGGATACGCTGGGCTCGGTGCGCGCCTGCAGCGGAATCGGATCGGTCAGCATGTAACCGGCCGGCGGTGCCGCGACGATCGACCACGTCTGGTTGGACGGATCGAACATGTAGATCGCGTAGGAGGCGGGAACGTTGTTCTGCACCGGGTCGGCGGCAATCTGGGTAATCAAGCGGTTCGGATCGCTCAGCGTCGCGATTTCCGCGGACGACAGGGTGGAGCACGAGACGATTACGCCGGCGTTCGTAACCTCGCACGGGTTAAACGCCACCAGGAACCGATTGGTGCCGTCCCATAGCGGATACGGGGTGGTTATCCGCCCATACATGGATGGACCGGAGCCGGTGTTCAGTTGCTGCGCCGTGGCCTGCACCTGTCCGCCCTGTGTCGGCACGGTGGAATTGACGGGAGTGTTCTGGTCGGTGTAGTTGTTCGCGTCGATCATCATCAGCGCGCCGCCGGCTTGCGTCCGGTCCAGGGGCATCAGGTCCGACGCGATGAAACC
>OMSW01000248.1 GCA_900290295.1 Burkholderiales bacterium | reverse complement strand
CGTTAAAGCGCGAGTGCGGCACGCGCCGAGCGTCGCCAAAGCCTGCAGTCAGCGGGTGCGATGTGCTCGCCTTGCAAGGGAACACTCCAAAGAGCTTGTCCGGAAATCGCCGTCGCTCGATGCCATCGAGGCAAAGGACGGCCGCGTGGGCCGCAAGACACGACATGACGCTCGAGACCGTATGGCGCTGCGCCCAGTCGATAAGCGCCATGAGAGCTCCCCAATAAGGCTCCTGCTCCAGACGCGGGCTGCGCGGTTCGGTGCCGGTGACGATCAGGCCGTCCAGTCCCGAGTCGCGCAGCGACTCGGGCCCCTCGTAGCGAGTCTCCACGTAGGCGCGCCCTGCCGTGCCCCGGGGCACCTCGGGCAACGCGAAGAGCCGCAGCTCTACGGGGCGCCCGCCCGCTGCGGCAGCGAGCAGGCTGCGGAACTGGCGCTCGGTCGCCTCGAGGGCGGCGTCGGGCATGTTATTGACCAGTCCGATGACGAGCGCCGGGCGGTCCGCGGTCGCGCCGCCATCCCGGGACAACACGGACGCGCGCGCGGCGTTCACGGCTCGATACCCGAGCAGGCCGGTTGTGCGCACGCGTGCAGCGCGACCGGATCTGCAACGGCCACCGCGGCAGCCAGTGCCTGATCGAGGTCTTCGATGATGTCGTCGACGTGCTCGATCCCGATCGAGAGGCGGATCATTTCCGGCTTGACGCCGGCCAGCTCCAGTTCGGCGGGCAACATCTGGCGGTGCGTGGTCGATGCCGGGTGGCACGCCAGGGAGCGGGCGTCCCCGAGATTAACGAGCCGCTTGATGAGCCCCAACGCGTTGTAGAAGCGCGTGCCGCCGGCAAATCCGCCGCGCACACCGAAGGTCAGCAACGAGCAGGCGCGCCCGCCCAGGTATTTTTGCGCCAGCGCGTGATACGGGCTCTCGGGAAAACCGACGTAGTTGACCCAATCGACGCGCGCATCGGCGCGCAGGAATTCGGCCACTTTGCGCGCGTTCTCGACGTGGCGGTCGATCCGCAAGGATACCGTCTCGATGCCCTGCAGCAGCAAGAACGAGCTCAGTGGAGGAAGTACCGATCCCATGGTGCGCTGGTAGACGCTGCGGCAGCGTTCGATGTAGGCTGCCGCGCCATACCGATCGATATAGACCAGATTATGGTAGGACGGATCGGGCTGCGTGAACATGGAAAAGCGCGCGCCGTAGTCTTGCCAGGGAAAGCGGCCGCCGTCGACAACAACGCCTCCCATCGTCGTTCCGTGCCCGCCCATGAATTTGGTGAGCGAATGGATTACGACGTCGGCACCGTACTCAAACGGGCGCAGCAAAATCGGCGTGGCCACGGTGTTGTCAACGATCAGCGGCACGCCGTGGCGGTGCGCGACATTGGCAAGCGCCTCGACATCGCAGATGTTGCCAGCCGGGTTGCCGACACTCTCGCAAAATACGAGCTTGGTTTGCCCGTCGATGAGCTTTTCAATCGCCGCCGGCTGGTCGCTCTGGGCGAAGCGCACCTCGATCCCGAACTTCGGCAGCACGTGCGCAAACAAGGTGTGCGAGGTGCCGTAGAGCTGGGGCACCGACACCAGGTTATCGCCTTGGGCCGTCAGGTTCAAGACCGAGAAATGCAGCGCGGCCTGTCCCGAGCTAACGCACAGCGCACCGACGCCTCCTTCGAGGGCCGCGACGCGGCGTTCGAGCACCGCGGTGGTGGGATTGTTGATCCGCGTGTAACGAAAGCCCTCGGCTTCGAGATTGAACAGCGCCGCACCATGCTCGGCGCTGTCGAATTCGTAGGCAACAGTCTGGTAAATCGGCACGACCGCCGACTTGGTCGTCGGATCCGTCTGGTAGCCAAAGTGGATCGCCATCGTTTCCCGGCGCATCTTCCCCATGCTGCTCCTTGTGCCTCGCGTCTTGGGCCGCGCAGCTACATGGCGAGAATCTGGCGCGCCGCGGACGGCCAGCGGGGCACATCGAGGCCGTGCGTGGCGAACAAGGCGAGCGCGAGGCGCTCCAGGCCAAAGGCCACGCAGGTCGTATGAGCCAGGTTGCCGTCCTTGGTACGCAGGTTCCAGATCTCGCTAAAGTGATTCTGGTGGTAGTTAAAACTCATGCAAGCCGTCGGTTCCTCCTCCGACCGGACCGGAATCAGCATTTCGAACTTGAGCGCCTGTTCTACTTGACTGAGCGCCATCATCTTTCCGACGCGCCCGAAGAACGGGTCGCTCGCCGGCGCGATCTGGTAGCGCAGGCCCAATTGCTTGGCGATCGTCTCGGCGCGCGCAATCCAGCGGTCGCGAAAGGAAAGGGCCGCCTGTGGAGTCCCGACGCAGACGTTCTCGCGCATGCGAAACGATTGCAGGCGTCCCGCCTCATGCGTGGTCTCGCGTCGAAAGCAGTACGATGAAACGTCGAAGGTTTGTCCGTCGTTGGCGACCGCGCCCCGCGCAGCGACGAGCGGATAAATCGGGTAACAAGCCGCCGGCGTCAGAACCAGGTCGGTCGCTCCCAGTCCTTCGACCCAGTCTTCCTTCTCGACCGCCTTGCGAATGGAGCCCTCGTCGCCGCGCAGGCACGAGACGCAACCGAGGAGGTGCGGAAAACTCTTCAGATAGCCGGCGGTCTCGAGCAGACCGCGGCTCATCACGGGCGGAAAGGTGAAGACCTCCGCGGCCGGCTCGCGGTTGCGGGTGATCATCTGCATGAGCCCCTCGATGGCGCGCTCGAAGAGCTCGGTCCTTGCGTACACCCCCGGCGCGCCCGCCGGCGCAAGCAGTGCGTTGATGATGGTGTCAATTCGCGGCTGTGACGTGTCTCTCATGCATGACCTTTTTGCTAAAAATTCCAGAGGCGCCGCAGTCTGCGAGAGCTACGGCGGATGCTTCCCGGCGGCTAATCCCGAAGAAAGGGAGGAACGTCGACCAGCATGGCCGCGCTCGAGGCGTTGGCCAGGATGCGATCGTTATTGATCATGATGGAAGAGGACAGCACATCGCGCAGGCTGCGTGAGACGCTGAACTCGCCTTCTTCGCGATAGCCGGCCAGGCCCGTGGCACGCAGGGCGTTCATCACTGTCTCGATCGACATCTCCGACGCATTGACCTTGTGCAAGGTCAACGCGGTCTGGAAATCGAGCGATTCGAGGATCTCGGCGCGCGTTCCCGCCTCCTCGAAGCGGCGCAAGGACGAGGCTACTTGGGCGCGCAGCGCGCGCAGCGACATGACGGCGCGCGTCAAGTGCGCGGCACCCGGCGGCAGCTGGCCATTACCATGGCGCGCGGCGTTACGCACAAATTGCCGGGCGCGACCGACAGCGCCTGCGGCTGCGCCGCTCCAGGCTGCGCTCCAGGTCAGGTGTGCAATCGGCATCATGCTGTGCTTGTGGATCTGGTCATATGGCACCGGCAGGACCTGGTCGGGGACGCCGCTGCCGGTTACCTTGAATCCGGTGCTGCAGGTTCCGCGCATACCCATCACGTCCCAGCCGACGATCGGATCGAGCCGGTAGTCCTTCTTGAGCAGCGCCACGAGCACCTGGTCCGAGGGAGCCGAGTCCGCACTGCGCCGCGCGGTCGTCAGGAGCGCATCGGCGTCGGCGCCGTAGGACATTACGGTGGCGTCCTTCGAGAAGCTTATTTGGCTTCCGCGTGGGTCGACGAAGCACGAACTGGAGCGCAAGTCGCCGCCTCCCAAGCCCTCGGTCGTCGACGACGCGACCAGCAGCTGTTCGGCTGCGATCTGCCTCATGAACCCCTGATGCCATGCACTAGCGCGCGCGTGACGTACCAGAATCGCGACCATGATCGAGTGCATGGCAAAGATCATCGCGGTCGAGGCGCAGGCCTGGCCCAGCATGTAGCAGACGTCGACCACGTCGGCAACGCTCGCTCCCTGGCCGCCGAACTCGACGGGCACCTGCATCCCCAAAAGCCGCTCTGAACGAGCCACGGCGTAGGCCTCTTGCGGGAAGCGGGCATCCCGGTCTACGGCCTCGGCGTGCTCGGCCGCGACGCTGACCATGGCCTTGGCCCGCTCGCGGATATCATCCGTGCTTGCCGGCTCGAACTCTTGGGTTTTCTGGCTTAGGGTCCTGACAGTGCTGTTCATCGGAACTCCAGTCGATCTGCGAGACCCTCGCCCGGGTCCTGGGTTGTCCACTTCCACCCGGCGCATCGATGCGTTGCCGGACCTATGGGCCAAAATGCGGGCAGGGCGCTGTAGCGCCCTGCGCTCGCGTGATCCCGGATTGCCGGTGCCCGTACCGTTGACAACCCAGTATGATCAGCTTGCCACGGTCCCGCTACTAGAACAAGTCATTGCGAAAACAGTAATTTGCCTATAAACTATTCGCGGTTAGCGGCGTGCCTAGGATTCTAGTCTAAGATATAAAATGCACCTGTGCCCACTGCCCTTTGGGCGCTGACCGCTTTACCTTGCCCCCAGGACGTCGGACGGCCCCCTGATGACACCCGAGACCCGCATCACCGCCGTGGTCGTGCGCCAACTCAAGGAACGCTCCATCACGCGAGCCATCGGGCCGGGCGATGACCTGCGCGAGGCCGGCCTGTCCTCCATGGACATGCTCAATCTGGTGCTCGCCATCGAGGCCGAGTTCGATCTCACCATTCCCGAAAGCGGCATAACCCCGGCCAATTTTCGTTGCATAGCCGCCATCAGTGACCTGGTTGGCGCACTCCTGGAGCGGACCTGACCGGTCTCATCGCGCCTGCCTGCCCTTGATGCCGACTGCCCGCAGCGCCCCCCTTGGCTCCCGGCCAGGCGCGCCAACCGATACTGATCATGCCCCTTGATAGACACGCGCGCCGCATCCTCGACATGCTCGCAACCGGCGGGGAAGCAGCGCGGGATCAACTTTCACCCGGCAAGGTGCGTCTTGCGATGCTCGAGCTGGCGCGCGCGCTCGATCCGCGCGACCTGCCCACCGTCGCCGTAGAGGACCGCAAGCTCGCCGGCCCCGGCGGCGAGCTTGCGATTCGGCTGTACACGCCCGCCGAGGTCGATGCCCGGCCGGCTCCGGGTATGGTCTACTTTCACGGTGGCGTCGGCGTCTTTTGCAGTGTCGAGACGCACGACGCCCTGTGCCGCATGCTCTGTGGCGACAGCGGCACGCGCGTGATCTCCGTAGACTACCGCCTTGCACCCGAGCACCCGTACCCGGCGGCGCTCGAAGATAGTTGGTTCGCCACGCGCTGGGTTGCCGAGAACGCGGCACACCTGGGCATCGACCGTACACGCCTCGCGGTTGGCGGCGATTCGGCCGGCGCAACCCTGGCCGCAGTCGTGTGCCAACTCGCGCGCGAGTCCCGCAACCCGTTGCTGGCCGCGCAGCTGTTGCTGTGTCCGGTGACCGATCTATGCGCGACTACGGCCTCGCGCGCTGCTTTTTCGGAAGGCTATTTTTTGTCGCGCACAATGCTGGATTGGGCGGTCGACCAGTATTGTCCGGCAGGAATCGATCGCTCGGACGCGCACCTATCGCCGCTGCGCGCGGCCGATTTCACCGGCCTGCCTCGCGCGTACATCCATACTGCCGAATTCGACCCCATGCGGGACGAGGGCGCTGCCTATGCCCAGGCGCTCGAGCAAGCCGGGGTCGAAGTTCACTACACCTGCCATGCGGGCTTGATCCACCACTACTACGGGATGGCCGGCGCCATCCCGGCAGCCCGGTCCGCCGTCCGGGAGGCGGCGCTATCGCTGCGCTGCGCGCTCGATCGGCCCGCGTGAGCCAGCCGGGCAGGCGCGCAGCCACGGCCGGCGTGCCTCAGCGCGGGACGAAGAACTCGGTGTAGCTTGCGATGCGCCCGTCGCGAATTTCGACCAAATCCATCAGTTCCGTGAGCACTGTCGATCCGGTAATGCGCGAGTTTATGCGGACTCGCCAATGGACAGCGGCGCGCGATCCGTCGATCAGGACCGCGAGCGGCGCGTACTCGCTTAGTTTGAAAGACTTGATCATCATCGAGAGCAGGCGTCGAAACTCGATGGCGCCGCGCGCCGATATCGAGATCGGATTGCTATCGCTCGCGCCGGCGATGCGGAGCACCGCGTCGCCACTAAAGCAAGCGCACACGGCATCGAGATCACCGCGCACCCGTGCCGCATACAGTTCCTGCAGCAGGGCCTCGATTGCTAAGCGGTCGGTCATGGCAGGGTCTCCGTGTAAGGCGATAATTAGATCAGTTCCGCACGCATCGCGCCAGCCGCAGGGCGCGAAGCCGGGTCTTTCGTTCCCGTCAACCCCCGAACGCAGGAGCAACATGTGAGTCAGGCACCCGACGAGCAAAGCCGATCGGCGCTCCAGGCCTGGATGCGTGCGCTCGAGTTGACCGCGCAGAGCGCGCGCCAACCGCAACGCACTTTGCCCATCGTCATCGATGAATGTGCAGGCCGCTTCGGTGATGCGCCCGCCTTGCTGTCCGACCAACAGTGCCTGAGCCACCGCGAACTGGCGATGCGCTCCCACCGCTATGCGCGCTGGGCGCTGCAGGAGCATCTCGCCAAGGGTGACGTGGTCTGCCTGTTGATGGAAAATTGCCCCGAGTATCTCGCCACCTGGCTTGGATTGACGCGCGCCGGCGTCGTGGTGGCCTTGCTCAATGTGCACCTGCGCGCGGACGCATTGCTGCACGCGATCCGCCTGGCAAAGCCGAAACATATACTCGTGGGCGCAAGCCTTTGGTCCGAGCTCGGGCCGCCACTGGAACAAGAGGCCCAGCCCGCGCGCGTCTGGGCCGTGAGCGGCGATGCCGCCACACCAACGTGCCTCGATCCCATTCTTGCACGCTTGAGCGACGCCGAGTTGTCGCCGCAGGAATGCCCCCTGCCCAGCGGGACCGATCGGGCGCTCTACATTTACACCTCGGGAACCACCGGGATGCCCAAGGCCGCCAACGTCAGTCATTTCCGGGCGATGCAATGGAGCCACTGGTTTGCCGGGATGATGGGGACCGGACCGTCCGACCGACTGTACAACTGCCTGCCGATGTATCACAGCGTCGGTGGCGTCGTGGCCGTGGGCGCAGCTCTGGTGACGGGCGGATCCGTGGTCGTCCGTCCGCGCTTCTCGGCACGCCAGTTCTGGGACGATATTGCGCGCTGGGACTGCACCCTGTTCCAGTACATCGGTGAGCTGTGCCGGATCCTGGTCAAGGAGCCGCCGCACCCGCGCGAGGCCACGCATCGGATCCGGATCGCGTGCGGCAATGGCCTCGGGGCCGATATTTGGGAGCGCTTTCAAGATCGCTTTAAAATCCCGCAAATTTTCGAGTTCTACGCTGCGACCGAGGCCAATTTCTCGCTCTATAACTACGAAGGCAAGCCGGGTGCCCTGGGTCGCGTGCCACCGTTTCTTGCGCACCGTTTCCCGGTCAAGCTGGTGCGCTTCGATGTCATCTCGAGTGCGCCCATGCGCGACGCATCGGGACACTGCGTGCGCTGCGCAGCCGACGAGGTCGGGGAGGCCATCAGTCAGGTCAGCATGGACGACGCCAACCCGGCACGCCGCTTCGAGGGCTATACCGATCCGGGCGCGACCAGCAGCAAGATCCTGCGCGACGTCTTCGCGCCGGGTGACGCCTGGTATCGCTCCGGCGACCTGATGCGGCGCGATGGAGCAGGCTTTTTCTATTTCGTCGATCGCGTCGGCGACACGTTTCGCTGGAAAGGGGAAAATGTCTCTACGACCGAAGTGGCCGCCACCGTGTGTGCCAGCCCAGGCGTAGCCGACGCACTCGTATACGGCGTACCGGTGCCGGGGCACGACGGTCGGGCGGGAATGGCGGCGCTCATAACAGGGCCCGAGTTCACCCTGGAGCAGCTCTGGCAACACGCGGACAAGACGCTGCCACGCTACGCCCGCCCGCTGTTCGTGCGTCTGCTGCGCGAATTCGATCTGACGGGAACGTTCAAACCCAGGAAGCACGAACTGGCGCAAGCCGGATTCGATCCTGCCGCAAGCACCGATCCGCTTTACGTACGTGACAGCGAGGCGGGCCGTTTCGTCCCGCTCGACGCTCCGATCTATCGGCGTCTGTGCGCCGGCGACTGGCGATTTTGAGCGCCTCCGCCGGAGCTCACGCGGTGTTGCCCGCGTCGATGGTGAGCACGGTGCCGGTGATGCTGCGCGAGCGCTCGCCGAGCAGGAACTCGACCGCGTCGGCAACGTCGTCGACTTCGGCCAAGCGCTGCAGGGCGCTGCGCCGCGCGATTCGTTCACGCTCTTCGGCGGGCATGGCCTTGGTCAGGTCGGTTTCGATGAATCCCGGGGCGATGGCGTTGACGTTGATGCCGGCGCGCCCTACTTCCCGCGCCAGTGAGCGCGTAAAGCCGATCAGGGCCGCCTTCGTTGCGCCGTAGGCGGCCAGCCCGCTATAACCGGTAAACCCGACAATCGAGGCGACATTGACGATGCGACCGGTTCCTGCCGCCAACATCGAGCGCACCACGTGCTTGGTCAGTATCAGAGGCGAAAGCGTGTTGAGGCGCACCAGCTCTTCGATTTGACTATCACGCATGTTGGAAAGCACGCCGGCAGTGCCGATCCCCGCGTTATTGACCAGGCCGTAGGCCGTGCCGAAATCGCGACGCAGGACACGCGCTAGTTCGGGTAAGGCCGCGATATCGGCAAGGTCAAAGGGCACAAAGTGTACGATGCCGGCACCCGGCGCGCCGCGCAAAGTGGCAAGCGCCTCGCTCTCGCGTCGCGCGATACCGATGACCTCATAGCCGGCTGCGCCGAGACGGCGCGCAATGCCCAGGCCCAGGCCACGGCTGGCTCCGGTTACGATTACCCTAGGCTTCGACACGGGTGAGCTTGCCCGATGGCGTTACATCGATCGCCGACACGATGCGGATCGATGCAGGGACCTTGTAGGGTGCGAGTGCGGCGCGGCAAAGATCCAGAATCTCCGTCTTGAGGTGTTCGGCGCCTGCTCCGAGCGGCCGCTCGGGCAAGCCCGAGACGGGAACCACCTCGGCCACGACGAGGGAGCCAGTAATCGGGTTCTTGCGTGCCTTGACGAGCGACATGCGCACCTGCGGGTGCCGATTGATCACTGCCTCGACCTCTTCCGGATGGACTTTGAGTCCGCCCACATTGATGATTCCGCCACGGCGACCGACAAAATAGTAGCGCCCGCCACGCAACTCGACAACGTCGCCGGTGTCTACAAAGCCATCTTCGTCCTGCAAAGGCGCGGCCCCAGCACCGAGATAGCGCAGCCCGGTTCGCGGCGACCGGATGCGCAGCGTGTCCTGCTCGACCTTGAGCTCGATCGCGGTGCCGGCGCGCCCCACGAGTTCCTGTGGAAAACCCTCGAGTCCATCATCAACCTCGAAACCCACGCCCGCCTCGGTCGAGGCAAACGCATGCGCCACGCGTGCTCGCGGATAGCACGCGCGCAGCCGGTCGATAATCGCCTGGTCGGCAATCTCCCCGGACATGCGCGCGTACCGGGGTGCAAGGCCGTGCACCGCCGAGCCCATCAGGGCCCGGCGCCAGTGCGAGGGCGTTCCGGTGATATGCGTCACGCCGGCGCGCGCCGCGCGGGCGAGGAATTCGTCGATTGCTTCGCTCGCATCCGTGAGAACCAGCGAGCCCCCGCCAATGAGCGCGCGCAGCAAAATCTGCAATCCGCCGTAGCGGCGGATGTCGTAGAACGTGCTCCAGACCAGCGGCCCCGCAAGCGGGCCGGTACTGGCGATGGCGCCGGCGAGCGTTCCTAGGGTATGCACGACCAGCTTGGGCACTCCGCTGGTGCCGGAGGTGAGAAGAATCCATTCCGTCGGCACGGCATCGGCGCGTGGCGCGCGCGGCTTTGCGAGCGTGGCGGGATCGATCACGATTTTCGGAAGACCCTCTAGCCCTGCGAGCGTATCTTCAGCGCCGCAAAGCACGCCGTCGACTTCGGCCGTCGTGGCAATGGCTGGCAGGTAATCGGGCGCGATTCCCGGCGGACACAATACGATGCGCCGCGCGGCACCGTCGAGCTCGACAAGCGCGACTGCGGCGCTCAATGCGTCGCGCGTGTGGATCAGCAGTGATCGGGAGCGCAGCGCACGCGGATCGGCGCCAAGAGCCGAGCGCAGAGCCAGATCGTTTAGATCAACGGTGAATTCGGCGCCGTACAGCGAACGCGGCGCGCCGTCCGGCGCGCCGCTCAGGCAGTCCAGCAAAGAGTGCCGCTCACTGGGCGGCATCTTCGTAAAACTTGATGAAGTCGCCCATCGTCACCGGGTAGTTGGTGTCGTCGGCGCTGCTGAACGGATCGAATCCTAGGGCATCTTCCAGACGCGCCACCAGGATCGCGAAGCACAAGGAATCCAATCCCGTGTCCATGAGGACAACATCATCGGTCAGCGTCGCCAATTTACGATTCTGCTCATTTGCGACCTGTTCGACTTGCGTTAGGATCGTTGACCGTATCGACATCACCCGCACTCCCCCGTAGTATGTGGCAACCAAGTCTAGGAAACAATTATGACATGAGCGGTCCTCTGCAATCGATGAAGTTAGAGGCCCGTCGACCCCGATTGCTTGCGTTTTCCGTCCTTTGCGCGTGCCTTGCGCTCGTTGTCACGATCTCAGCAGCTGCGCGCGCCATATGTGGCATCGGATCCGGCGTGGGTGGCAGCCGCCCGCCGAGAACGCGCTGCACCCACGACCTGTCTCAAGGCTGCGCCGTAGGCCTGCTCAAGTACTGCTAGACCGCGTGCCAGGTCTGCGGCGAGTTCAGGATGCCCAGGTGCGCCGCATTCAGGACCGGGTCGAATTGCCCCTGCCCGACCAGATCAATCGAGGGTGCGCCCGCGAGCAGTGCGCTGTTGGAAAAATCATGCGGATTGCCATACCGGTCCTGCGCCGGCACGGCAGTCAGCAGCCCATCTTGGGCGGAAAGCTAGACGAAATCGCCGCTCTCTGGCGAGGCCCGGAACACGTTTCGGATCACAAGATAGTGGATAGTGCGTTGGCCCTGGGGTCTCCCCGGCGGCATTGAGAACGGTCAGAAGCTGCGTGCTCTCGGAGCCGTATTCCTCGCAGATCGCGCTATTGGGCACGAAGCCGCCGTCCGCGGGCAGTTGAAAGTAGTTGTCCGGAGACGGCGAGCAATCGATGATGCCGTGATTCGGCCCGTCGATCGCAACCAGCGACCGGACGAGACCGTAGGCCTTGTCCTGCAACATCCATTCGCGCGCGGCCGTTACACCCAGGCTATGGGCGACGATGTCGACTCTCGGCGCACCCGTGTATTCGAGCACGGCGTGCACGAACTCGCGAAGGAGCGGAACAGCAGCCGCCGTACTGTGGCTGACCCCGGACTTGCGCGCGATTTCCTGCGCCAGGTCGCATTGATCGCCCTGGTACCCAAG
>OMSW01000250.1 GCA_900290295.1 Burkholderiales bacterium | reverse complement strand
CAGGATCACGCCGGCGATGCGCACGCGCCGGTCAAAGGCCTGATAACCCAGGATCAGCGGCGCGACCCCGCGCGTCATCCCGCGCGCGTCCAGGACAAGGACTACCGGCAGGTCGAAAGCGACGGCGAGGGCGGCATTGCTGTTGCTGCCGTCCAGGGCCAGACCGTCATACAGGCCTTTGTTGCCCTCGACCAGTGCCAGGTCGCAGCCATTGGCATGGCGCGCGAACGACGCGAGCATTTCGTCGATCGACATGAGGTACGGATCCAGGTTGTAGCAGGCGCGCCCGCTTGCACTGGCCAGCCACATCGGATCGATGTAGTCCGGGCCCTTCTTGAAGGTCTGCACGGCGATCCCGCGCTGCGACAGCGCTGCCGCCAGGCCGAGGGTGATCGTGGTTTTGCCGGAGGACTTGTGGGCTGCCGATAGCAGCAGGCGCGCCGGCGGTAATGCCGGAGTCGGGCTCGGGATGCGCGCGTTTGCGATTGTGCTCATCGGCTCAGTCCCGCGCGCCGGCCAGCACAGGGTGCGAGCCAAGATCGTCCTGCGGCGTGAAGCGCAGGACGCGCACGCCAACAGCCGTTATCAAGAATGCGATGCCGAGGCCGCCCACCCCCAGCGCCAGTTCCGGCAGGCTCGGCGTGTACGAATCGATGCTGCCGTCCAGGAAGCTGCTGCGCACCGCAAAGCCCGGGAAGATTTCCAGCGGGAAGGCCTGGCCGCCGATGATGAACACGTACAGCTGCGCAAAGGCCCCGATCAACACGAAGGCCGATCCGGCCACGGCGGCCAGGGGACCGCGGGGCTGTGGACTAAAGAAGATGGCCATGGGCACGATGCCGCCGAGCACGACATAGCCGCTCCAGAACAGCCACGCGTAGATCGCGCCATCCAGAAGAATGAAGCGCTCGAAGGCGAATTGCCGCGCCCAATACAGGTTGGTCATGTGATACACAAGGACGAAATACATGCCGGCCGCTACGAAAACGCCCAGCAGCCGCACCATGCGGGTCTGGACCGCGGGCGCAAGCTGCAATCCGTTCCACGCATAGATGGCTGATTGCACCATCAGGAACACGGCCAGTCCCCAGCCCAGCGACAGCACGATGAACATCGGCGCAAGAAGCGCCGATTGGTACGCCTGGCGCGCGACCAGGAAGCCGAAGATCGAGCCGGTGCCGGTGGTCAGCACGAAGCGCCAGGCGAACGCCGCCAGCCCCAGCGGCTTGGCATAGCGGCTCATGCGCGCCTCCATCAGCATCCACAGGTAGACCGCGACGATCGCGAACATGCCCGAATACAGGAATACGTTCCAGGCAAATACCGAGTGGAAATTGAAGTGGGTCGCGGCAACGATCACGCGCTCGGGCCGTCCCAGATCTAACATCAGGACGGCCAGTCCCCCCGCCAGCATTGCAATCGATAGCAGCCCTGAAAGCGGCGCGCGCGCCTTGTAGTCCGGCTTGCCGAAGACCGACCCGATCGATGCGACGTTCAGCACGCCGGAGGCGGCAACGATCAGGAAGATCGCAAACACGTGCGGCACGCCCCATACGATCTGGTTGGACATCCCGGTAATCGAGTGACCGTGCTCCTCCATTGCGTGCGCGGCCAAGAAACCGGCGGCAACTGCCAGCGCTGCGAGGGCCACCAGCAGCCAGTAGAAGCGCCGTTCGATCCGTGCGAATTGGCCGATTTGCATCTTCATACTCCGAGGTAGCGGACCCCCGGGTCCAGCTGCAAGTCGGCGCGCAGCGCAACACTTGCCGCACCACGAAGCCGCTGCGAAATCTCGCTGGACGGATCGTTCATGTCGCCGAACAGCATTGCCCCCTGTTCGGTCTCGGCGCAAGCCTGCACGCATGCCGGTTTCTTGTCACGGTCGATCCGGTGCACGCACAGCGTGCAGCCCTCGACGCATCCCTTGCCGCGCGGCACGTCCGCTTTCTGGTGCGTGAGTGGTTCGTGCACGAACGAGCGCGCCTTGTACGGGCAGGCCATGATGCAGTAGCGGCAGCCGATGCAGGAATGGCGATCCACCAGGACGATGCCATCGGCGCGCTTGAAGGAGGCGCCGGTCGGACACACATCGACGCACGGCGGCTCGGCGCAGTGCTGGCACATCATCGGCAGCGATACCTCGCGGCCGCTGCGGTCCTCCTTCAACTCGATCTTGCGGATCCACTGTGGCCGTTGGCGCAGATCGATCGCCGAGTCGAGACCGTTTTCCTGTGAACAGGCATCCACGCAGGCCGTGCAGCCGGCGGCGCAGCGATTCGCGTCGATCAGCATGCCCCAGCGCACCAGGCCCGACGCCGGTTCGCCGGCCGAGCGCGCCTGCGCCAATTCGATGAGGCGCATTCCCGGCGCGAGCGCCAGGCCGGCGGCGGCTGCAGCGCCGGCGCCGAGCAGCGCGCGACGCGAGGGCTCCGGCGGCGAGGCGCTCATGGCGCCGCTCCCAGTGCCAGCCCGTTGCCGGTCGGCCGCACCGACGCCTGGTGGCAGTCGAAACAATCGATATGAACTGCGGCGTAGCTGTGGCAGCCCTGGCAAAACGCCCGATCACTGCCGATCACCGATCCGGTACGGCGGTCGGCGTGGCAGGCAACACAGGCGTTCAGGCTGACCTTCCGGCCGCGCTCACCGCGGTGCACGGTCAAGTCGCGCTGATGCCGCAACATATCCGGATGCTCGCGCCGCATCTGTTCGGGCGGAGCCACACAGTGCTCGCTGGACTCGATGATGATGTTCGGCTTCGGTGTGCTTCCGGCATCGCCGGCCGAGGCGGCCATGGTGCACAGACCGGCCAGCAGCGCGACCGCCAGCCCGCGCAAGGTCCGGGCCAGGCTCCTGCTCCGCTGGGACGCGAGTGCGCTCATCGACGTCGCCTGGCGCGGCCTATTCGCCGAGTCCCATCTGGATATACCCGGTTGGACACACATCGTGGCAGATGTGGCAGCCGATGCATTTGGTGTAATCGGTATCGACGTAGCGGCCGAGCGTCGCTTTTTTCTTCGGAACCTTGAAAACCGCGGTCTGCGGGCAATACACCACGCAGTTGTCGCACTCGAAGCACATCCCGCAGCTCATGCAGCGCTTGGCTTCGGCGACGGCATCCGGCTCCGAGAGTGGTTCGAGCCGCTCCTGGAAATTTCCCAGTGCCGATTGCCTGTCCAGAGTCGTGACCTTGCGCTTAAGGCGCGGCGTCTCGGTGAAATGGCCGAGAAAGAGCTCGTCGTGCGGAATTACATAACGCTCGGAGCGGTTCTCGAAGTTGTGGATCGCAACGTCGCTATTGCAGGTGCCGAGCATGGGCTCGGTGGCCTGGCGGAGTTTCTGGCCGGCTTCGAGCATTTTGCGGCCAAGATCAAACGTGTGTACGTCGATCTTCGGGCGCTTTTCCATCTCCTCGCCGCGCAGCACACGGTCGATACCTTCGGCGGCGATCGCGCCGTGACCGATCGCGGTCGTCAGCAGGTGTGGACGAATGATGTCGCCAGCGGCGAAGGTTCCGGGCTTACCCGCAACCTGATAGTTGCGATCCGCGGCTATGGCTCCGCGGCCATTGTCGAATTCCTCCAGCCCGCTGAAATCGACCGCCTGCCCGATCGCCGACACGATCAGGTCGGCCTCGATGTCCTCCTCGGTGCCCTCGATGCGCTTGATCTCGAGGCGGCCGCCGCTAAGCTTGGCTTCGCAGCGGCCTACGCGCAGCGCGCTGGCGCGTCCGTCGACCCCGCGCACCAGGGCAAGCGGCATCAGGCCGCCACGGATATCGATTCCTTCGGCCATGGCCTGTGCGATCTCGTGCTGATTCGCCTGCATCTTGTCGACCGCGAACACGGAGGTCAGCGTCACGTCGCAGCCCTTCTTGGCCGAAATTTCGGCTACGTCGTGCGCCAATCTTCCCCCGATCGCCTCCTCAAAGTCGGTCGGCTGGGCGTGCTCGATGTGGCCAAGGCGGCGTGCCACGGTGGCAACGTCGATCGATGTGTCACCCCCGCCGACGACGACCACCCGGCGGCCGACGTGCTGCAGGCGCCCGTCGTTGAAGGCACGCAGGAAGGCCGTGGCCGTGACCACGTTCGGCGCGTCGCCCTCGGGTATGGGCAGCGCGCGTCCCGACTGTGCACCGAGCCCAAGGAACAGCGCGTCGAAGCTACGCCGGATTTCGTCCATGGTCACGTCGCGGCCGATCCGGCATTGCGTTCGCGACTGCACTCCCAGCTCCAGAATGCGCTGAATCTCGGCGTCCAGCACGGGGCGCGGTGTGCGGAAACCCGGAATCCCGTAGCGCATCATTCCGCCGAGCTGCTCGTGTTCGTCGAACACCGTGACCTCGTGCCCC